>JAQBUI010000009.1 GCA_027624035.1 Pseudomonadota bacterium
CGGTCACGCCGTTGTCGTGCCGGGAAGTTCTCCGGACGGCACAGCGTGCGGCCAGAACTTCCATGAAAGCCCTCAGCGTGCCCGGGTCGGTCACGCCGTTGTCGTGCCGGGAAGTTTTCCGGACGGCACAGCGTGCGGCCAGAACTTCCATGAAAGTCTGAACTACGTAGATGTGCAATGATAGCAGCCTGGAGCGTGCCCGCATCAGGCACGCGACATTCGTGCTGGTATCTCTCCCGGGCCGCACACCAGGGAAGCTCAGAGGTTCACTGGAACAATACTTGAATGAAGACTGAATGAAAGCGAATCAGAGGGCATGTCCAGCGTGATCGAGAGACTATATGGCGCCGCCGAAAGGGTCGGACTGAACGCTCTGAACGTATTAGCACGCCTGGGTGATTATGAACGGCGTACCCTGTCGTTTGGACCGGACCCGCGACAGCAACTGGACTGGTATCGAGGGGAAGGGGCCGGGCGCCCGCTGGTCTTTTTTCTGTATGGTGGCAACTGGCGCAGCGGTCAACGACAGGATTACCGATTTGTCGCGGACACACTCGTGTCCCTCGGTTGTGACGTGGTGATTCCCGACTACCGTCTCTATCCGGCGGCCCGATTTGTCGAGATCTTTGCTGATGTCTGCAACGCCTTTGCCCGGGTGGTGGACCTCGCGGATACCGAACGGCTGATCGTGCTTGGGCATTCGGCCGGAGCCCACATGGGGGCGCTGCTGACGCTCAACACGGAGATCCCCGCGACCGACCGCATCAAGGGTTTCATCGGGCTTGCCGGACCCTACGACTTCTTTCCGTTTCGGAGCCGGATGCACTGGGACCTGTTCCATCCACCACATCATGGGCATCGGCTGCAGCCAGTCAACTTCGTTCGTGCCTCAGCGCCGCCCCTGTATCTGCTTCATGGCGCAGATGACACGCGGGTGCGTCGTGGCCACTCGAAGGCGCTGCTGGACCGACAGCTGGCTGCCGGTGGACGGGTGGACCGAGAGGTATATGAAAACATGGGCCATGTGGATATCATTCTGTCGTTCTCAGCATTGCACCGTTCACGCAGCAAGGTGATCGAGGACATCCGGACCTTCATCCACGAGGACCGCTGACACCGGGCGGGGCCAACCGGACATACCATCCAGCACAGACAACCAGGAGACGACCTTGGCACTTACCCCTTCCAACACCAGTGAACTGCTCATCGAACAGCGGGGCAGGATTGCCCTGATTACCCTGAATCGGCCGGAACGGCTGAACGCCATCAGTCGGGATATGCTGAACGAACTGTCCAAGAAGATGCTGGAGGCCAACAAGGACCCCGAAATCCGATGTATTGTCCTGACCGGGGCGGGCCGTGGCTTCTGCTCGGGGCTGGACCTCGTTGATGTCGGCCAGGGCGGCATCGGCAGCAGCAGCGGCCAGGGGCAGGGCAACCGACCCCCAAGGCAGCTGTTTGATCTGCGGGACGCGCCAATTAACGTGATGTGGAGTATCGATACTCCGATCATCTGTGCACTGAATGGTGCGGCCGCCGGCTATGGGATGGACATCACGCTGCTTTGTGACATGCGCATTGCCGCACAGTCTGCAAAGATGGCGGCCGTGACGGCCAAGCGGAATGTTGTCCCTGAAAGTGGCGGCACATGGCTGTTGCCCCGGCTGATTGGCTGGGGCAAGGCGGCTGAACTCTATTACCGGGCACGTACCGTGGATGCCAACGAATGCCTCGATCTTGGCCTCGTCAACGTCGTGGTACCGGATGATCAACTCATGGAGACGGCCATGCAGTGGGCCGAGGAGATCTGTGACAATGCACCACTGGCTGTCCAGACCACCAAACGGATGATGCGCATGGGTATGGAAGAGTCCTACGATACTGCGGTGGATCATCTCATGGTGCACCTTTCCGGGCTGTTCCAAAGTGAAGATTTCCAGGAGGGCGTCAAGGCGTTCCTGGAACGGCGCAAGCCCGAATTCACCGGCCGCTGATCAGCCTGTCGTACTGAGGGCATTTGATTGACGTTATAGGTTCAAGGCATCTGGTGCAGAGGTCGGTCATTTGATAGCCTTGGCGCTTTCTTGATGACGGAGTACGACGTTGGCCTACAACAAACCCATACCAACACCCAGTTCTCTGACCCAACCGTTCTTTGATGGCGCAAAGGAAGGCAAACTGATGCTGCCACGGTGTCAGGACTGCAACCGCGTACACTGGTATCCAAGGCATATTTGTCCGTTCTGCCATTCCGACAGCATCGGCTGGATCGAGGGCAGCGGTGAGGGACGCGTGCACACCTTCGCGGTTCAATATCGTGCATTTGGTGGCTGGGGGCAGGAAGCCCCCTTCGTGACGGCATACATTGACCTCAATGAAGGGGACCGAATGCTCACCGTACTGCGTGGCGTGGATGCCAATGATCCCGGGTCCATCAGGATCGGAAGCAGGGTCAGAGTCGAATTCGAGCAGGCCAGCGAGGACATATCCATCGCCTTCTGGCGAGTGGTAGAGGAGTAGATCATGGGTGTATCAAGCGGTGTATCAAAGGCAGCGGCAATTGTAGGAGCTGCCGAAAGCAATGAAATTGGTTACCCGGAGGCACCCAGGACCTCTCTGGAACTCCATATGGAGGCCATCAAAAACGTCAGTAACCAGACCGGAATTCCCATTTCTGCGATCGACGGTGTGTTCTCGGCTGGCATGTCATCGGAGATCGCCGAGCATCTGGGTCTGCATCCAAAATACATTGATACCACCTCTGTGGGCGGGTGCTCATTTGAGATTCACGTACATCACGCGCTGCTGGCTATCTACGCTGGCGTCATTGACGTTGCACTGGTGACCCATGGCGAAAACGGCTGGTCTGCACGCCGTATTGGCCGTGGTGGCGGAGGTGGTTACGGTGGAGGCGGTGCCAGTTCACCCAGCGCACAGATGTCCATGCCCTATGGGCTTTCGGGCGCTCCGTCAAACTACTCTCACGCCATGGTGCGCCATAATCATGTGTACGGGTCGACCCCCGAGGACTTTGCGCACGTGGCGGTCGTCACCCGGGAATGGGCGACATTGAATCCCCGTGCAGTGATGCATTCCAAGGAGACTCACGAATTCGGCGGCCCCATCACGGTTGATGACGTCAATAATGCGCGGATGATCTCCTGGCCACTCACCATGCTCCACTGTTGCCTCGTGACTGATCACGGTGGCGCGGTGCTGATTGCCAGGCCTGAAATTGCACGCAGCATCAAGACCAATCCGGTCTGGATTGCCGGCGCCGGTGAAAACATGAGCCACTCCAACATGCTGGAAATGGGCGACTTCACCGCGACCTCCGCCTTCGCATCCAGCCAGGCTGCCTATGAGATGGCGGGTCTTGGGCCCCGGGACATGGAACTCGCACTGCTCTATGATTCCTTTACCATAACGCCTGCGCTGACTGCCGAGATGGTGGGCCTGGCGCCACGGGGCAAGGGGCATCTGCTCTGGAAAGAAGGCCATGCTGCACCGGGTGGTCGTTTGCCGATGAACACCAATGGTGGTGGGCTGTCGTTCAATCACTCTGGCATGTATGGCATGCAACTGCTGGTCGAGGCCTATCGGCAACTGTCCCGAACCGCCGAAGATGGCGTCAATGGCATCCGGGGCAAGCAGACGAGCGCAAGAACCTGTGTGGTGAACGGGACCGGTGGATCATTGTCGACCACCGGGACACTGGTATTGGTTTCTGACGACTGACAGCCGCCCCGCGAATGATCGAGACGGTGACGGTTTCGGACATTGTCACAGTACATCCGATCTCAGCAGGGAATACGAGTGGGCATCATGGCCGCGGCCGTGCAGTAGCAGGCGGTTGCGCAGGATGCCCTCGTATACCGCACCTGCCTTTTCTGCCACCCGTCGGCTGGGCGTGTTTTCGATGCTCATCACGATCTCGACCCGCATCATTGCAAGATGTGCGAAGGCGTAGCGGGCCAGCCCGACAGTCGCCTCGGTGGCGATGCCCTGAGCAGTGGCAGAGCTGCGAATCCAGTAGCCGAGGTTCGCCACCGGGTGCTCATCGATGCGATTCAGGCCGACCCCGCCCAGGAACTGGCCCGTCTGGCTGGAGATGATCGCGAAGTTGTAGGCTCGTTCTGCCTCCCAGTCCGGCTCGATACGGGCGAGCCATGCCCGGGACTCGGTAATATCATATTCCGGGTGACACCAGGGCAGAAACCTGTACACCTCACCGACCGACTCGCGAGCAGCGGCATACAGCATCCGGTCGTCGTCCAGTTCGTATCGGCGCACATGCAGCCTTGCGGTATCGAAATGGAGCGGCGGGCCTGAGCCAAGATTAACCATGACGCTAAATCGTGGGTTGGCCGACTGTGTTGTCCCGACGCAGCGGGAGCGGATGAATGATCTGGAGCATGGTTGCCTAGCAGAATTCTTCGGTCTGATAGCGGAGTACGCGGGTTGCCGTGGACCAGCCGTCTCCGGGAAGGCCCGCCTTGCGGCGTAATTCCGAGACAAACTGTTCCGGGTCGGGCAACTGGGTCCACACGGACGGCAGATAGGTTGCCCGATGGCTGCCTTCTTCGATGATGAGGCCGTCAGTGCCAACCCGGAGCGCACTGATGAGTGAGGCCCGGTCATCTACCTCGATGCGTTCGGGCACTGTCAGCACGGAGATGTGAATATCGACGCCCATGAACTCAGGCAGCGTGAGCGCCTTGAATCTGGGGTCCTTGAAGGCAGCCGTCTGGGCATTGTTGGCCACATCCACGATCAATGGCCGGTGTGCCACGAGACTGCCGATGCAGCCTCGCAGCTGGCCAGCAATATTGAGAGTGACGAAGGTCGCACGGTGTTCCAGAAGAGACGCGGGGAAATGCTTGAGGTTGATTTCAAAGTTACCCCCGCCCTGGATGAGGGGCGCAGAGATGGATTGACGTGCGATGGCCAGCATTTGCTGCCGCGTGGCGAGATCGAATTCAGGTTCGTCCAGGGCCCGCTCCCCCCTTGATGGGTCAGTATTGGTGATCACGAAAGCCCCATAGCCTACCACCCGGTCCCTGGCTCCGGCGGTATCTCCTGAGTTCCGCACATCCACCTGTTCCACCACCAGTCCACGCTCCGATGCGAGCTGTAACAGGCCGTTCAAGGGCCTGCAGCCACAGGCCTCTTCGCCGGACAATGTACCGGAGAGGCTCGTGATCTTGCGGGAAGTCTGGTCATCCATTTGCCTGGCGGTAGCATAATCGTGATAGTGAGAGAGATCTGAACTGATAACGATCAGCGTCTCCGGGCCGCCCCAGAGTGCGTCAAGCACGCGGGCAACGATCGTCCTGTCGGCGTCCCCGACGACCAGGGGAACAAGATCAAACTGGCCCAGGGTCCGCTGCAGGAACGGCAGGTGTACTTCGAGGCTGTGCTCTTGCGCATGGGCCTCGTCCAGGAAGCCGGTTTCCGGCATCCCGATCACTTTGGAAACGGCCTCGGCTGCGATCGGAATTTTGCCGAGGGGCGTCTCATAGGCAGATGCGCTGGTTGCAGCGATGCCGCGAAATCCAACCCGATGTGACGGGCCAAGCAGGACCACCCGGCTGATGTCATGACGGCGGTTGCGCAGGCGCTGATAGACACTCGCTGCGATGGGGCCGGAATAGACAAAACCCGCATGGGGGGCGACGATCACCTTCGGGGCGGGGTCATCCGAGGCGGCATCGTCAAGGAGGCGATCAACCACCTGACTCAGTTCCTGGCTGTTCGCCGGATAGAAGGACCCGGCGACGGCGGGTGAACGAATAGCCTGCATGGAGTACCTCACTACTGTTTCAAGAACTATTATGGACGCTCATGGCATTCATGTAAGTACTGTTCTCTGGCGCGCCGCACGGAAGACTGACCAGCACGACTACGAGGTGGCTGACACGGGCCCGCCCAGGGCTGCTAATATATACCACCGAGTGAAGGACGGACATGATGAGTTCTATTCTGACCTGGCGCTGGGGCCAGGGCGCGAACGTCGGCGCTACTGGCGACAAACCGGACCATACGGGGAAAGGCGGCAACGGAGGCGGCCACGTCGACCCTGATCCCTTTACCGTGGCCACCCGCTACTGGCATCAGATTGAAGATGGCCGGATCCAGTGCGACCTCTGCCCGCGCGCCTGCAAGCTGCGCAACGGGCAGCGTGGACTGTGCTTCGTTCGGGCCTGTGAGAACGATCAGATCGTGTTGACCACCTATGGACGGTCCAGTGGTTTCTGTGTGGATCCCATTGAAAAGAAGCCGCTGAACCACTTTTACCCGGGCACTCCGGTGCTGTCGTTCGGGACGGCCGGATGTAACCTTGCCTGCAAGTTCTGCCAGAACTGGGACATGAGCAAATCACGGGAGATGGAAACCCTCGCCGACGCCGCGTCCCCGGAGCAACTCGCGCAGACGGCGCAGGAGTTGGGTTGCCGCAGCATTGCGTTTACCTATAACGATCCGGTCATCTTTCACGAGTATGCGATCGATGTCGCCCAGGCGGCCGCCGCGAGGGGGGTGCAGTCGGTAGCGGTCACTGCCGGCTACATCTGTGACGAACCGCGACGAGAGTTCTTCAGGCATATGGACGCCGCCAACGTTGACCTCAAGGGGTTTACTGAACGGTTCTATCATCGAATCTGTGGAGGCCATCTGGCGGATGTGCTCGATACCCTGCTGTACATCAGCAGCGAGACATCGGTCTGGCTGGAATTGACGACCTTGCTCATCCCCGGCGAGAACGACGACCCGAAGGAGATCGAGGCCATGTGTCGCTGGGTGGTCCGGCACCTGGGACCGGACGTACCGATGCACTTCACGGCGTTTCATCCGGATTATCGGATGATGGATACGCCCAGAACCCCCGGGTCTACCCTGGCCCGCGCCCGGGAAGTGGCGCTGGCCAGCGGTATCCATCATGCCTATACAGGGAACGTCCACGATGTTGCTGGCGGGTCCACCTACTGTCCTTCCTGCCATACCCTGGTGATCGAGCGAGACTGGTATCGGCTGGGGCAATGGCATCTCGATGCCCAGGGCTGCTGCCGGACCTGTGGCCATCACCTTGCGGGGATGTTCGATCCGAATCCTGGCCAGTGGGGGCCCAAGCGTCGGCCTGTGGTTTTGAACCGTTGATCTCGCGGTGGTGGTGATCCTCTGGACGTTCCGGAGATAATGAGGGTGAATCCCGGTGGAATCCGCCCATGACTGCTAATACCCATGCGAGCACTTTCGATGAGCTGATTGCCGCTGTTCAGGTGCCCCAGGCGATCAGTGTTGACTTCACCGGAGCACGCAAGGGTATCGACAATTACCATGTGGATGTGCAGATCTCCGAGGCCTTCACACTGGCGGCAAAGGAACTCATAGAGCAGCAGGTCAAGCTGGTTGTCGCGGGTAAGCCGCTCACCCGGGGCAATACCGAGAAGATGGGAGACTCGCGACGCCTACGCTGACGTCTTGAAGATCACCCTGCATCGTCTCAAGACTGATCTGACTGTGGATGAGGTCCTGTTGCTGCAATTCGCGTTGATTAAATTTCTTCTCTCGGAGGTCAGTGCCCGGGTGGATGAACAGGGCGCCCAGCTTGAAGAGCGGCTTGGGCAGCAACAATACGCCGGTTCCCGCAGTCTGCTGGCTACCCAGGATCAGTTGAAATGGTTTCGGAAACATCAGGCAGAGTTCCAGTTTCGAGTCGTACGGCTGCTGCTACGGCAACTCCAGAAGGAGGAAATCGGCAATTTGAAGCTGCTCCGGCAGCAGTATCTCGGTGACCGGCTACCGGGGGCAGTGAACATTCTGTTCAATCCCATGCTGGCGGCAAGGTCACCCCAGGACCCCGCCGTACTGCTGGAGAACTACGCGCTCTGGCCGGATTTCAGTGCCGTCAATGAGATGCTCGAAGATGTCCTGGGCCAGGAGTTACCCCTCAAGGCTGAACCCCTCAAGCGAGTGGCGCGATCAGACCACGCCCAGCCAGAGGTATTTGATGAACTGGGAGGGCTGTTCACGGTTCAGGCGCTGCTGGGCACGGCGCTCGACCAGAAAGATCAACCCGGCGAATCATTTACCTGGTTTGAGTATCCAGGCAACGTCACCTGGCTGTTCGACGAACGGGTGCTCAATCAACAACTGGACAGGGCCCGCGAGGGTGGTGGATTGACGTCAGGCTGGCGCTTCAAGGCAGACATCAAAAGGCTCCTCAAAGTCTTTGAACGAATCCAGAAATCTCTGCGGGACCAGCACGCTGGTCGGGAGATGATCGCGAGCCACGTACTGCGAGATCAGATCACCCAACAGGACCTGGACCTGCTCGACATACCCCTTATGTGCAAGTTTGTGGCGGGGTCCGACGTCAAGCGAATCCTCGGTCTGATTGACCTCTCGAAAGAGGGGGCGGGTGCTCTGGTGGATAAACTCAAGCGTGCTCAGGGCACCCTGGACGGTCTCGTGCGAGAGGCGCCAGCGCAGCAGTATCTGAAGATACTGTTGGATGTCTGCCGCTATCGACTGCACCTGAAGTACTACCGTTTTGCCCACCGGGCTTTCAACAGGCTCAATGTCATTGTGGATCCCGAACAGGTCCAGTTGGCCAAAGCCGGTGGCAATCTGTATCGGCTCATGAACAGTGAAGAAGTCAAGTTGGTTGCCAGTGAGGAACCTGAAATAGTTCATCACACCATCTTGAAAGCAGATGTTCGCGGGTCTACCACGGTGACCCAGGAGTTGATCAGGCAGTCGCTCAATCCGGCGTCGTACTTCAGCCTCCGTTTTTTTGGCCCCATCAATGAGCGGCTCTCCATTTATGGCGCGACCAAGGTCTTTATCGAGGGTGATGCAGTCATTCTGGGCTTTTATGAGCACGAGAACAGACCGCAGGACTGGTACAGCGTGGCCCAGGCCTGCGGGATGGCCAAGGAGATGGTGGACATCGTTCGGCTCCAGAACACTGGCAACCAGAAGACCGGACTGCCACTGCTGGAGATCGGCATCGGTATCTGTTATTCGGCCGATCGGCCGCTGTTTTTGTATGATGAGAACAGACCCATCATGATCTCGTCTGCCATCGGTGATGCTGACCGCATGTCATCCTGCTCCTGGAAACTCCGAAGCACTTTCGAGGCGGGTCCTTTCAATGTCCACGTGCTGGAGATCGGACACGGCCATCATCAACGCGGCGAGAAGGGCCAGGAGTACATTCGCTACAATGTGAACGGGATCCTGCTTGATGATGCGGCCTTCGCGAAATTGCGTGATGAAGTCGATCTGAAGCGGCTCTCGGCAAAGATCGCCGGCCAGAGCGAGAAGTTCCTGGTGGGTCGCTTTCCGGATGCGAATGGCAGGAAGCGGGACCTCGTGGTCAGGCAGGGCACGGTCGGTGTCTGGGATGACCCCCATGTCACTTCGGGTCCGGCTGACGGCCAGAGCTTCTACGAGGTACTGACCAACAACAAGCTGGTCACCCAGATAATCGGGATGGTAGACCGTCCAGAGTGACGGACGATTAAGCCGGCAATATCTGATAAAATCCGGCGTCTTTGGCAATCAGTGGGAAATCAGTGGGCAGAAATCTATACCAGAAGGTCTGGGACGATCATGTGGTCCGTCAACTCGACAACGGACAATATCAGCTCTTTATCGCACTCCATCTGATTCACGAGGTCACGAGTCCTCAGGCGTTTGGAATGCTGGCGGACAAGAAGCTGAAGGTGGCCTATCCGGCGCGCACCTTTGCGACCGTGGATCACATCATCCCAACCGACAACCAGTCGAGGCCACTGGCCGACGATATGGCCGAGAAGATGATCCAGGTACTGAGCGATGCGACCAGTGAGCATGGCATCGAGTACTTTCCGCCGTCGTCGGGCGCCCAGGGGATCGTTCACGTGGTCGGCCCGGAACTGGGACTGACCCAGCCTGGCATGACGATTTGCTGTGGCGACAGCCACACCTCGACTCATGGCGCGTTTGGTTGTATTGCGCTCGGGATCGGTACCAGTCAGGTGCGGGATGTCCTGGCAAGCCAGACGCTCGCCATGGACCCTCTGAAAGTCAGGCGGATTACCGTGACCGGCAAGCTCGCGACGGGCGTCACCGCCAAGGACGTGATCCTGCACATCATTGCCACCCTGGGCGTGAACGGCGGGGTGGGCTTTGCCTATGAATATGCCGGGCCAGTGATCGAGAACATGACCATGGAAGAGCGGATGACCGTCTGCAACATGAGCATCGAGGGTGGCGCTCGATGCGGCTACATCAATCCCGATGAGACCACATTCGAGTTTTTGAGGGGGCGGGAGCGAGTGCCCTCGGGCAGTGATTTCGACCAGGCATTGACCCGATGGAAGGGGTACGCCAGTGACGTCGACGCAGAATTTGATGATGAGGTCATCATCGATGGCTCCCGGATTGCGCCCACGGTGACCTGGGGTGTGACCCCGGGGCAGGCCATTTCCATTGAGGGATCAGTGCCCGACCCGGAGGCCGTGTCGGGTCTGGACCGGGATCTGATCAACGACGCCCTGGGCTACATGAAGCTGAAGGCTAACCAGCCCATCAAGGGGACAAGGATCAACGTTGCGTTTATTGGAAGCTGTACCAACGGCCGGCTCAGTGATTTCAGGGCGGTCGCCGGGCTTCTCAATGGCCATAGGATCGCCGATCACGTGCGCGCCATCGCCGTACCCGGGTCCGAGAAGGTCGATGCTGCCGCTCGCGCCGAGGGCCTGCCAGAGATCTTTGAGGCTGCGGGGTTCGAATGGCGCCTGCCGGGCTGTTCCATGTGTCTGGCCATGAACCCTGACAAGCTGGTGGGTGATGAGGTCTGTGCGTCGAGTTCGAATCGCAATTTCCAGGGACGTCAGGGTTCACCAACGGGGAGAACGATTCTGATGAGCCCCATCATGGTGGCAGCGGCGGCCATTCGCGGAGAAGTGGCTGACGCAAGAGAAGTGTTTGGTCTGGAGGAAATCGCATCATGACGGGTATACCAATTGACAAGATCAATGGCCGGGCGGTCTATGTGGCGGGTAATGACATCGACACTGACAGGATAATTCCGGCGCGGTATCTGAAGTGCGTGACGTTCGACGAACTGGGTCCGGCCCTCTTTTATGACGTTCGTTTCAACGAAGACGGTACCTCTCGAAACCACGTCCTTGACAGGCCCGAGTATGCTGGCGCGGAGATACTGATCTCCGATAACAACTTCGGTTGTGGCTCCAGCCGGGAACATGCGCCCCAGGCAATCGGCAAGTTTGGCTTCAAGGCGATTATCGCGGGCTCATTTGCAGAGATTTTCCACGGTAACTGCACGACCCTCGGCATACCATGCGTGGTGATGGCCCAGGAGCAGCGCGAGCGGCTGGCTCAACTGCTGGCCCAGGACCCGACTCTGGACCTGACCATCGATCTTGCTGCAAGGCAGGTGACCTGCGCCAACATGATCTTTCCTGTCACCATGAAGGACAGTGTACGGGACGCATTTCTGGCGGCCACCTACGATCCGCTGGATAATTTGCTGACTGGCCGGGAGGCGATTGATGCGACAGCCGAGCGCCTCGGCTATGCCTGAGCGGAGCCCATAGGATCATGGCCAGGAAGAAGATAGAGATTTACGACACCACGCTCCGGGATGGCAATCAGGGCGAGGGTGTCAACATGAGCCTGCGTGACAAGCTTGAGATCGCCCAGGCCCTGGATGAAATGGGAATCGACTTTGTCGAGGGTGGCTGGCCAGGCTCCAATCCCAAGGATAATGAGTTCTTCGTCGCGGTGAAGGACATTCCCCTCACCGGGTTGAAGATCAGCGCATTTGGCTCCACTCATCGCGCGGACGTTGAGCCGGCGGACGACGGCAATCTGCAAAAGCTGGTTGCCGCGGACGCGGATATCACCTGTATCTTCGGCAAGAGCTGGGACCTGCACGTGGAACAGGCGCTGCGCATCTCGCCGGACCGAAACCTCGAGATGATTGAAGGTTCGGTTGCATTCCTGACCCAGAGTACCGGTAAGCCCTGTTTCTACGATGCGGAACACTTCTTTGACGGCTTCAAGAGTGACCCGGGCTATGCACTGGCAACCATTCAGGCCGCGGTTGATGGCGGTGCCCAGAGGATCATCCTGTGTGACACCAACGGCGGAGTCATGCCCCACGAGGTCGCTCACGCGATCCGGGAAGTGCGCAAGCAGGCCCCGGGTGTGAAGCTTGGCATCCATGTCCACAACGACGGTGGGCTCGCCGTGGCCAATACCCTGCGGGCAATTGAGGAAGGTGTCATTCAGGTTCACGGCACCATCAATGGCATCGGGGAGCGCTGCGGCAATGTCGATCTCACCGCGGTCCTGGCAAACCTGGAGCTGAAAATGGGTTATCTCTGCCTGCCGGAAGGGCGCATCAGGGGGCTGACCAATCTGTCTCGAAGGATCTGGGAATATATCGGGATATCGGGGCCCCTGGGGCAGCCCTTTGTAGGACCGTCAGCCTTCGCCCACAAAGGCGGGGTACATGTGAGTGCGGTACAGCGAAATCCGGAAACCTATGAACACATCAGTCCTGAAGCGGTGGGCAATTCCAGGAAGATTCTGATCAGCGAACTCTCCGGCGGGTCAAACCTCCGGGCGAAACTGGCCAATCGGTATCCGGAGCTCGCTGATAGCGCGAAGGTTCGCGATATTCTTGAGGAAATTCAGGACCGGGAACACGCCGGCTATTCCTTCGAAAATGCAGATGGCAGTTTCGATCTGGTGGTACGCCGCCACCTGGGTCGGTACCAGCCGCGTTTCCAGCCGATTTACTTCCGGATCTACTCGCCCAGCAACGAGGATGATGCGTCTGATGCCAGTGACTCGGACGGCATGATCGAGGCGTCGGTCAAAGTCCGGGTGGATGGCGAGACCAGACTGTGCGCAGCAGAAGGGCACGGCCCGGTGGATGCGCTGAACAAGGCGCTACAGCAGGCGCTGGTGATGACATTTCCGGTAGTATCCGACCTCCACCTGCAGGACTATAGCGTCCGGGTCGTCAACAGTACCGAGGAAACCGCGGCCAAGGTGCGTGTCTACCTTGAGCACAGCTTCGAGGGCGAGATCTTTGGGACCATTGGCGTTAACGTGGATATCATCAAGGCGAGCTGGAATGCACTGGTTGAAGCCTATCAGTACGCGCTGCTCCAGCACACCGATTTTGTAGATGAACTGCAGGAAACAAAAAAGGATTAGGAGAACAAGATGAAAGTAGATGGACATCTGACAGCAGACTGGCACGAGATTCCGGAACACATCAGGAAGCTTGAAGCCGAAGGCTACGATGGTGCGGGTAGCGCGGAAATGAATCACGACCCGTTCTTTCCTTTGTTGCTGGCGGCCGAGCACAGCGAAAAGATCGAGATTCAGACCGGTATTGCCGTCGCCTTTGCCCGCAGCCCGATGATCCTGGCCAACCTTGGCCACGACCTGAATGCCTATTCCAGGGGCCGATTCACCATGGGGCTGGGCTCTCAGATCAGGGCTCATATCACCAAACGATTCAACATGCCGTGGCACGCTCCGGCCCCCCAGATGCGGGAGCTGATTCAGGCAATACGTGCGATCTGGGCGAACTGGTACGATGGTGAGCCGCTGCGCTTCGAGGGCAAGTACTATCAGCACACCTTGATGACGCCAGCGTTCAGCCCCCAGGACACCGAATACGGTCGACCCAGGATCACGCTGGCGGCGGTGGGGCCTATCATGACGGAAGTGGCAGGCGAAGTAGCGGATGGCCTGATCATTCATCCATTCAGCAATGAGAAGTATATTCGCGAGGTCACCCTGCCGGCGGTAGACCGGGGGCTTGCAAAGTCCGGACGCAGCCGGGACGACTTCGAGATCAGCTATACGCCTTTCATGATCTCTGGCAAGGATGAGAAGACGTTTGAAGCGAACAAGGCAGCTGCCATGAATCGGATCTCCTTTTATGGCTCGACGCCTGCTTACAAGAATGTGCTGGGCGTCCATGGCTGGGGTGACCTTCAGATAGAACTCAACAAGATGTCAAAACAGGGCCAGTGGCAGGAAATGGCCGGCCTGGTGACCGATGAGATGCTTGATACCTTCGGGATTGTCGGTGAACCTTCCACCATCGTTCCGGAAATGAAGCGACGCTACGGAGATTTCGTGGATCGGACCAGTGGCGGGTTTGGCTTTGTTGACAAGGAGCAGCGCCTCAACATGGTGGCTGAACTGCGTGCGTAACCTGTAGTCAGTGCGATGGCGATCGCCGCCCAGAGCTGGTATGCCTTCGGCGACCTGTTTGATGGCACGGTGCACGAGGCAAGTGGATTCACCGAATACCATTGTCGCGAGCACTTCGTGCAGGCCACCCTGAGGGCACTGACCGGATACGTTCGCTACAGTGGGTATGTTGGAGATGTCGCACAGCGAATCAGCAGGTCTGACGGTGATATGCCCGGAAGACATTCGCCTTACTATCCCTGCCTGCAGTTGATGCTGACGGGGGTTGATCCCGCTACTGTTGGGGGCCTGCCGACCGAGTCAGAGTCCAATGTAAAGCTGATGCGAGACAAACTGGTTCATTTTCCGGGAGCCACGTTTGAATTCGAAGCGGAGCTTCTCCGCCAGGACAAACGATACTTCTCCCGGGCCGCTGTCTGCGTAGGTCTGCATCTCGACCGGCCGCCTGATGGTGCTGATCGCCGCCTGAGTGAAAAGCGCCGTCAGGTTCACAGTGCATCCGAGCGCGGGTTGATTGATGATTGGCTGCGGGACAAGGCGGAGTTTCGCCTGCGCAACAAGCCTCTGATGCGTAAGATGGTCGCCATGGCCGATTCCGGCTATGTTCCGGCAGATGAGACCCTGATCGAGGTCGTCTTTGGCTATTGGCACGAAGCGGACAGTGGCGACTACGTGCTGACGCCGTTGATCGATAGCGATGGCATCAACCACTTTGAGGATGTGTCTGTCCGGTTTCAGCATCACGATCAGCGCCGGCCCTTTGCCATGACGGATCTGTTCAGATCAGATCCGTGACTGACGACACGTTGAACATCCCGCGAACGATCCGCTGGCAGAACGGTGAACTGATCCTGCTCGATCAGCGGAGGCTGCCAGCCGACGAGATTGAAATCTGCTGTCGGACGGTGGATGACGTCTATGATGCCATCAGGACGCTCGCGATTCGTGGCGCACCAGCCATCGGAGTGGCGGCGGCATTCGGGCTGCTGGTAGGCCTGCGGGAATGGGAGGATGAACCCCTGGGTCGGGAGATCCTGCGTCGGGCAGCCCACCTGAATTCAGCACGTCCTACTGCTGTCAATCTTGGCTGGGCGCTGGACCGCATGGTTCGGGTCACACGGGCCGTTGGGACTGCCCTTTACACTCGCCTGGAGCAGGAAGCCCAGGCGATCTTTGACGAGGATGTTGCGTCCTGCGCCGCCATCGGGCACCACGGCGCCGGATTGATTGGTGAGCATTGCCGAATTCTGACTCACTGCAATGCCGGCGCCCTCGCAACGTCCGGGTGGGGTACGGCGCTCGCACCCATTTATGTTGTGAACGCCCGGGGATTGTCCCCCCATGTCTTCGTGGATGAGACCCGTCCGCTACTCCAGGGTGCGAGGCTGACGGCTTATGAATTGATGCGCTCAGGGGTTGCCTGCACGTTGATCACCGACAACATGGCGGCATCTGTTATGGCATCGGGGATTGACCTCGCCATTGTTGGCGCTGACCGGGTCGCCGCCAATGGCGACGTGGCTAACAAGATTGGCACGCTCAATGTGGCCATCCTCTGCCACCACTACGGCATACCATTTTATGTCGCCTGCCCACGTTCAACACTGGACCCGGCCGCGGCAACCGGTGCCGGCATTCAGATAGAGCACAGGCATGCGGACGAGGTCACCATGATCGCCGGTCAGCGGGTCGCGCCCGAGGGAGCCGAGGTCTGGAATCCAGCGTTTGATGTCACACCGAATGAACTGGTCACAGCGTTCATCACCGACGCGGGTATCGTCACACCGCCCTATCACTTTACCTGACAGACAGCCCCGGTTCAGATTTGTTACCATGCGAGCGAGGGTGGCGATGAGGGATGACAACGTCAAATGACGGCGTTGGCGATCAATCGTCGAAGACACCCGCGATTGGCCAGGAACAACCGGAGGATTCGTCTACCATGTCCGAGAACAAGCCACTTGTTATTGCTGCGGTGGTCATCGGTCTTGCGATCGTTGGCTTTCTGATTTACAACTTCTCGGGTTCTGAGCCCGAACCTCAGGTGATCAGTGTCCCGGAGCCGATGCCGGAACCAGATCCTGAACCTGTGCCAGAGCCGGAACCAGAGCCCGAGCCCGAGCCCGAGCCTGTCCCGGAGGAACCCGCTTTCGTCCTGCCACGGCTGGATAACAGTGATCAACTGGTGCGTGATGGTGCGGTGGGTCTGACCCGTCACGAGGGTATTAATCGCTGGGTGGCGCCGGGCGAACTGGTGAGGAAGTTTGTGGTGTCGGTAGACAATGTGGCCAACGGCAAGGTTGCTCGGGACGCTGCTAGAGTGCTGGCACCGGAAGGGCCGTTTCTGGTAGAGAAGATTTCCGAGAAGGAATTCCTGCTCGACCCGGCCGGGTATCGAAGATATGACGCCATGGTTGAGGTGATCAGGTCGATTGATGCCAAACGAGCGGCGGAATTCTATGAACTGGTGGAGCCACTGATGACCCAGGCGTTCAGCGAATTGGGATACCCGGACAAGAAATTCGAAGAGGTGGTCTTCCAGGCCATTGGTCGGCTGCTCGAGACGCCGGTCATCGAGGAGCCGATTCGACTGGTTCAGCCAGTCGTGATGTTTGAATTTGCCGACCGAAAGCTCGAGGACCTCAGTCCGGTGCAAAAACAGCTGGTCCGAATGGGCCCCGAGAACACCAGAGTGGTACAGACCAAGCTGAGCGAAATTGCAAGAGAACTGCGCGCGACCATGGCGGGGCGATGATGGTGGCGGCACATCACACGCTACCGCTGTCAAAATACACGGTACTTGACCTCACCATCGCCCGGGCTGGACCTACCGCGGTACGACTTCTTGCGGATTGGGGTGCCAACGTCATCAGGATCGAGCCTCCGGCGGCGCCCGGTGAGAGTTCTGAACTCAACGCCGGCCGTCACAACCCGGATTCCCAGAACCTGCATCGAAACAAGCGGGGCATTACGCTCAATCTGAAGTCCGACAAGGGCCGGGCCCTGTTCATGCGTCTTGCCAGCAAGGCCGACATCATTGTTGAGAACTATCGCATGGAGGTGAAGTACCGGCTGGGGGTCGACTATGAATCGGTCAGAAAGGTCAATCCAGCCATCATCTATGCCAGCATTTCCGGATTTGGTCAGACCGGGCCCTATAGCCACCGTCCCGGGGTGGATCAGATCGTCCAGGGTACCAGCGGGCTGATGTCCATCACCGGCGAACCGGGCCGTGGGCCCATGCGTGTCGGCATCGCGATCAGCGATACGTCTGCAGGGATGTTTCTTGGTCAGGGAATCCTGCTCGCATTGCTACATCGGGAACAGACCGGTGAGGGCCAGTGGGTGCATACCTCGTTGCTGGAAGCGATGCTTTGCAAACTCGACTTTCAGGGTGCGCGATATACGATGAACCGCGAGGTTCCGGTCCAGGAAGGCAATAATCACCCCACCAATTCCCCGATGGGCGTGTTTGATGCCGCCGATGGAAAGGTCAACCTGGCCGCGAGTTCCCCCAAGATGTTCCGGGCCTTCTGTGAGGTAATGGACGCGAAGCATCTCGCCGAGGACGAGCGGTTCAAATCGTTTGGTAGCCGGATCAAGTATCGCCATGAGCTCTGGGAGGCCGTCAATCAGTTGACCAGCCAGTTACCCACCCAGGAACTGGTGGAACGCCTGAACCGGGTTGGCTGCCCTTGCGGCCCGATCTATACCGTGGGGGAGGCGTTTGAGGATGAGCAGGTCAAACACCTCAAGATGGAACGACCGGTCACCCACGCGACCCTGGGTGAGTTCAATCTGATTCGCTCGCCGATCAACCTGAGTGCTTTTGACCCGCCACCGCGCTTCGAACGGGCGGGGCCAGACCTTTCGCAGGACACCGACGAGGTCCTGGCGGAAATCGGCCTCACGCCGGACGAGATCAATGAACTCAAAACTGAACACGCTATCTGAGGCAGTGACCTGAGGCAATGACCACTATGAGACTACAAACGACCAAAATGCTTGCGGATGTGGATGATGGCATCGGCTGGATCACCTTCAACAATCCCGAGCGTCGCAACGCCATCTCCCTTGAGATGTGGGAAGGCCTTGGGACCATACTGGAAGCGTTTGCCCATGATGACGCCGTTCGTGTCGTGGTCATGAAGGGTGCAGGGGACCGGGCCTTTGTTTCGGGTGCCGACATATCCGAGTTCGACGCCAAGCGGGGCAATGCCGAGCAGAAGAAGGACTATGGCCAGGCGTCGGCGAATGCCAACCGCTGGCTGGTCACCCTGGACAAGCCCATCATCGCGATGATTCGCGGGTTCTGTATTGGCGGTGGCCTTGCCACGGCGCTGGGGGCGGATATCCGATTTGCCACACCGGACTCGAAGTTCGGGATACCGGCCGCCAGATTGGGCCTCGGCTATGACTACGGTGGGTTGAAGGCACTGTGCAATGTTGTGGGGCCGGCAAGAGCCAAGGACATCATGTTCTCGGCCCGTTTCATGGACGCTGACGAGGCGCTGCAGATGGGGCTCATCAACTTTCTGGTGCCGGTCGAAGAACTCGAGCAGAGGGTTCGGGACTATGCAGCCCTGATTGCGGCGAACGCACCCCTGACCGTCAAAGCTGCCAAGGCAGCAGTCAATGAAGCGATGAAAGACCCTGCCCACAGGGATCTGCAGAAGATCGAATCCATGGTAAACGCCTGCTTCGATTCAGAGGACTATCGAGAGGGCCGCAGAGCCTTTATGGAGAAGCGCCCGGCGAACTTCAAGGGCCAGTAGCCACGAGGAGACCGCCGGGGTTCAGCGCCCGTCGTCGCTCAACCAAGGCCAAACAATTTCACTGCATTCTCCCCGAGAACCGCCTTTTGTCTGTCGTCAGAGAGGTGCGCAATGTGCTGGCGAATCAGATTGGGGGCATCCAGGGTCGAGTCGATATGCGGATAGTCTGACCCCCACAGAATCCTGTCTTCACCGACGAGTTCCAGCATGGCGCCAATGGTGCGTTCTTCCGGCTCCGCCACGAAGTAGCAGTTCCTGCGAATATAGTCAGACGGTTTCATAGGTAGCGGGTTCGGCAGAAGATCATTGAAGTACTGCGCCTTCTGGTCCAGACGGTCCATCAGGTAGGCGGCATATCCGCAGCCCGCTTCGACGCTGACGATTTTCAGACGGGGAAAGCGCTCGTAGACACGATCGATTACCAGTGAAGCCATGGCGGGGATCAGTTGCCCCGTTGCACCAAGGCCGAAGGAGAATATGGGCCCCGGTGAAGTCTGATGCCAGGCGGCGAATGGGACCGCGCTGCCACCAAAGCGTACGATGACATGCAGACAACCCGGAATGCCGGCTTCCTGACACACCTGCCAGATCGGGTCGAATATGACGTCTCCTGGCCGTTTGCCATTGACCGTTTCCGGGGGAACAAACACCCCCTTGAATCCCTGCCGAATCCGCTCGCTCAGTTCGGCAACGGCACCGGGGACGTCGTGCCAGTTGATGATTGCGATGGGCACGACCCGGCCAGATGACTCGAACGTCTCCTTTTGCCAGTTGTTGTAGGCACGACAATAGGCGTTGCTGAGGTCGATGTCCTCGGTTGGGAACGGCAATATTCCGATGGTTGGAAACAGGACCCCATAGTCCACTTGCCACTCGTCGAGCAGCCGTGCCCTGGCAGTGGCGTCATAGGAGGGTGGCGGACAGCCGTCCATATAGGTCTTGCCGCCGCCAAAGAGTTCCTTGCGCGGAAGGTGGGCACCCCCCAGACCAGCGAGGGCTCCTTTCAACATGGGTGTTTCGCCAATGATAAGCGTTTCAACGCCATCATCTTTTTCGATTCGAATCGCCCGGTCGCGATACTTCTTCTCCAGATAGTTCTGCCATAGATCCGGAGGTTCCATGACGTGAGAATCGCAATCGACTACCCGGTCGTTTCGTTGCCTGTCCTGCATATCAGATCCTCTTTCTTGTGTGCCGCGGCAGTTATCGCTCTCTGAGTGCGTTGGCCTGGGCTCGTTTGATGGGTTTCAGGAGGTAGTCCATCACCGTTTTTTTGCCGGTGATAATGTCGACAGTGGCAATCATACCGGGAATGATCGGCAGCGGATTGTGCCTGGTACCCAGATGACTCTCGTTGGTTCGCACCTGAATGCGAAAGAAGTGCTCCCCTCTCTCGTTGGTGATGGAATCCGCGCTGATCAATTCCAGAACCGAGTCGAGGCCGCCATAGATGGCGAAATCATAGGCAGTCAGCTTCACTGTTGCCTGTTGTCCAGGATGGATGAAGGCGACATCCGAGGGACGGATCTCGGCCTCTACCAGCAGGCTGTCATTGGCGGGCACGATCTCAATGAGATCCATGCCGGGCTGAATGACTGCGCCGACGGTGTTGACACGAACCTGCTTGACGGTGCCGTCCACTGGCGACAGAACATCAGTTCGTCTCACCCGGTCTGCCAGCGCAACATTGGAGAATCTCAGTCTGGAGAGTTCCGTTTTGGCCTCATTCAGATCGTTCTGTGCGGCGCTGACGAACTGTTTGTGTTTTTCCGCAATCTTCTCCTCAGCTTCAGCAATCACCGCCTGGGCCTTCGGGATGGCAAGTTCAGTGCCTTCCAGGCGGCCAAGGACATCGTTCACGGCGACCTGTAGTCGAAGCAGTTCGACCTGGGACACGGCACCGGTCGCGACCAGAGGTTCGGTCAGGTCGAGTTCCTGCTCTGCGAGCCGAGCACTTCGTTGTAGGCTTTGCTGCTCCGCTCTGAGTTCGGCCAGGGCCTGTTTGTGCTGCGTGACCTGCTGGCTGAGGATATCGATCGCCGATCGTAGTTCCTGTTGACGTGATTCATAGAGCCGCCGCTGGTCCTCAAGGATATCGGCTTCGTCCTGTGGAAAGTCCGGTGGGGGTGAAAAGGGCTGGCCGCTGATCTCGGCGTTGAGGCGGGCGATGGCGGCGCGAAGCGCCAGGGAACTCAGCTTGCCTTCATTGAATGAGGACGCAAACCGGGTGTCGTCGATTCGGATCAGCTTTTGTCCCTCACGAACACGGTCGCCCTCGCTGACCAGGACTTCTGAAATAATGCCCCCCTCAAGGTTCTGAACCACCTGGATCTGACCCGAGGGAATGACCTTGCCTTCCGCATGGGCTACTTCCTCCAGGGTGGCGAAGTTTGCCCAGACGACGCCGACGATGAGAAACAGCAGCGTGGTCCAGACGATCACATGGCTGGTGAGCGGCAGCGTTTCAACCTCTGCTGCAAACGTGTCGGGCATGAACTGGACGTCCTGGGAACGTTTGCTCATGGCGCGTTTCCCGCCAGCGCTTTGAGGACTTCATCCCTTGGACCATCCGCCACGATCTTGCCCTCATGGAGAACGATGAGCCTGTCGACCATGGACAACATGGACGACTTGTGGGTCACCAGAATCAAGGTTCGGCCCTCGAGGTACGGCATCAGTTTCGACTTCAGAACCGCTTCTGTGGCGCTGTCCATGGCGCTCGTCGGTTCGTCCAGTAACAGTACAGGGGCCCTGGTGACCAGTGCTCGTGCAATGGCAATGCCTTGCCGTTGGCCACCGGACAGGTTGCCACCACGTTCGCCTACTTCCATGTCGAATCCCTGAGGATGCTGGTTAATGAACTCGGACATTCCCGCGAGATCAACGGCTTCCAGCACGGACGCATCGGTGGCAAGCGGTGAACCCATGACAACATTGTCACGAATGTTGCCGCTAAACAGCAGCACGTCCTGGGGAACGTATGAGATGGATCGTCGCAAATCAGTGGGATCAATCTGATTGATGTCGGTGCCGTTGATCAGGATGGCTCCCTGTGTGGGTTCATAAAAACCCATGATGAGGCGTTGCAGCGTACTCTTGCCTGAGCCCGTTCTGCCAATGATGGCGAGTCGCTCGCCTGACCTGACCCGAAAAGAGACTTCTCTGATGGCCGGGATCTGTTGATCAGGGTAGGCAAACGAGACGTCCCGGAACTCGATGTCGCCATTGATACCTGGACGATGCAGAAACTTCCTGCCGGCAGGGCGTTCCACCGGCAGAGACATGATGCTGCTGATAGAGCCATAGGCTGCCATGGAATGGTGATATCGCGTGAGAATGCTGGCGACCTGGCTCATCGGCGCGAGGCAGCGTCCGGTCAGGATCGTACATGCGATCAGTCCGCCGATGGACAGCTCACCCGCTGTGATGCTGTACACGCCGAGGATGACCACCGCAACGGTCGCGGTCTGGGTGATCAGTTGGGCGAAATTGATCGTGCCGAGGGAGAGCAATCTTGAGCGTAGTCCAAGCCGCGCGATCTGGGCGTTCATCTGTTCCCATCGCTGCTGCATCATGCCTTCTGCCCGGGCTCCCTTGACAGCATCGAGGCCGCTCAGGGTTTCGATGAGCATCGCGTGTTTTCGCGCCGATGCTGTGAACGAGGCACTCACGACACTGGCAAGCGGCCGTTGAACCAGCAGCCCCACGATGACGATCAGGGGAATACAGATGAGTGGTACGCTGGCCAGTACCCCACCAATGGCGTAGATCAGAGCGACGAACAGGAACACAAACGGCAGGTCAATGAGTGTGATCAGCGTCGTGGAGGTGAAAAACTCCCGGAATCCGTCAAATTCCTGAAGGTTGTTGGCGAAGGAGCCGACCCGTCCCGGTCTGGCACTCAACTTCAGGTCCATGACTCTTGCGAAGGTCCGGGCAGAAAGGATGATGTCGGCTCGCTTGCCCGCCGCGTCAATGAAGTATCCACGCAGTGATTTGAGCACCAGGTCAAAAACGAACACCAACCCAACCCCGGTTGCGAGCACCCATAGCGTTTCGAGTGCGTGGTTCGGCACCACCCGGTCATAGACGTTCATGATGAACAGTGGCGAGGCGAGCGCAAAGATGTTGATCATGAAAGATGCAATCAGGACCTCACCGTAAAGGCCCTTTGAACGCTTGATGGTACTCCAGAACCAGTGCCCGTCTGCCTTCGGACTCCCGGTCGTCTCGTCTGCGACCGGTTTGACCAGAAAGGCTTCTGTGCTGAATCGGTCAAGGAGGGTATCGATAGACAGTCGATGGGGTGTCTCCGGATCATCGGGGAAGATGACCGTCGCCGTATCTGCGGTTTTGCTGACCAGCACGCAGGTGTTTCCATCCCGCAGGATCAGCACGACGGGCAGAACCTGCTCGGTGATTTCATGCAGGGAGCGCTTCACGTAGCGGGCGTTGAAACCGGCACGTTCCGCTGCACGAATGAACAGGCTGGTGGTCAGCCTGCCGTTATCCGTTGGCAGGCCGGCGCCCAGGCTCTCGGCACTGAAAGGTCGATTATGCAGCCTGGTGATTGTCACCAGTGCCTGCATCAACGGATCGTTGATGCTCGTCGGCGCAGAGGTACTCGCTGGGACTTCGGTCATGGTGCCATCAAGCAGGATACCCGCTGATTATATCACCGCTGCCATGGGTTACCGATTCTGATTATTCTGATATGGTGCCCGCGTCATGTATTGGTGGAAGTTCTGGCCCAACGCCTTGCGATCCCGGAAACTTCGCAGCACGACGACGGCGTGCCTAACCCGGGCACGCTCACGGCTGCAAGGAGGTCATATGATCAGATTCTGTCTCGTCTGCTTCACCCTGGCGGCATCGTTGGCGGCCTCGGCCGACGCCTTTCTTGACGCCAGGGTTGCCGCCGGTGAGGGTCGCTATGAGGATGTCATCAACATTCTGAACGGGGTGCTTGAATCTGGCGACATCGCCCCGGAAACCCAGGTCATTGCACTGGCAAATCGCGGCGTGGCCCTCAGTCTGCTCAAATTCTATGATCGTGCCAGGGTTGATCTGCTCCGCGCTGTGTCCATGGACGAGGGTCATCTGCTGTCCCAGAATCACCTGGGCATTCTGGCAGAACACGTGGACGGTGACGCCACCGAAGCGGCCAGGCGGTATCGCATCGCGGCAGAGCAGGGTTACGCCCCCGCACAGGCCAATCTTGGCTCGCTGCTGGATCGAGGTATCGGGGTGGATCAGGATTCCGGAGCCGCGTTTGAACTCTACCTACAGGCGGCTGATCAGGGGTATGTGAACGCCTTTGTGCCTCTCGGGGCGATGTATCTGGACGGCAGGGGTGTCATGAAGAGCCCCAAAACCGGTCTGCAATGGCTGCGCAGGGCGGCCGACGCGGGCCAGGTTGCTGCCCACTATCACCTCGGACGAGCGTACGAACAAGGTATGGGTCTCGTTCGAGACCCGGAGCAGGCACTGGTTTCGTATCACGAGGCGGCGGTGCAGGGGCACGCCCCGTCCCAGAATGCCCTCGGCTATCTCTATCGTCGGGGTGAGGGTGTTGCCCAGGACTTCGTAGAAGCAGCAAAGTGGTATCAGCTGGCGGCGGACCAGGGCGACATTTCTGCGACCAACCGTCTGGCCTGGTTGCTCGCCGGCTGCCCGATACCCGGCGTCTGCAATGGTCAACACGCACTCGAGCTCGCCCGGGTGGCGGTCGCCGCCGAGCGTTCCAACACAAACCTTGACTCCATGGCGGCGGCCTACGCCAGACTCGGCGAGTTCGACATGGCCATCAGAGTGATCAATGAGATTGTGGCAACAGGAGGTGATGGTCTGCGATACCGGCACCGACTGTCCCGATACCGTCAGGGCAAACCCTTCCAGCTGTGATCAGCTCAGATCGGGAAATCGTCGATCAAGTGCTTCGTTCCACTCGCTGACCTTGCTGGCGTGCGCCTCAAGGAGTGCGTCGGCATCTCCGCTCACCGTGATGCTGACGATTGAATCGCCCTGGGCGATGCTGTTGACAACATCCTGATCCGAGGCCGACTTCACCTCGCCGAAGATGGCGTGGCCATCATCGAGATGGGGAGTAGGAACGTGGGTGATAAAGAACTGGCTGCCATTGGTGTTTGGGCCCCGGTTGGCCATTGAGAGCTTGCCTGGCTGGTTGTGACGCAGGGACTTGTCGAATTCATCGGCAAACGTATAGCCAGGTTCTCCGGTACCGTTACCGAGCGGACAGCCGCCCTGAATCATGAACTGTGCAATGACCCGGTGGAAATTCAGCCCGTCGTAGTACTTGCGCTGCGCCAGATTGACAAAGTTGGCTACCGTAACGGGTGCCTGGTCCGGAAAGAGGGTCAGGGCAATTGTGCCCTTGCTGGTTTCGATTGATGCATCGATGTTCATCTGTTGATTGCCCTGTCTGTCTGTATGCGTGTGTATGTCGTGTGTATGTACCGATGTTTGTATATGCCCGGGCCTAGCGTGAACCCACGTCAACGTAGTCTCGAGGCCCCGGCCCCAGGTAGAGCTGCCGTGGTCGACCAATCTTGAAGGGCGAGGACAGCATTTCATTCCAATGACTGATCCAGCCCGGCATGCGGCCCAGGGTGAAGATGACGGTGAACATCGGAACGGGAATCCCGATGGCTTTCAGGGTAATCCCGGAATAGAAGTCGATGTTCGGGTACAGGTTGCGTTCGATGAAGTAGTCTTCTTCACGCGCGATCTGTTCGAGTTTCCGGGCTACGTTCAGCAGCGGGTCGTCTACTCCGAGTTCCTTGAACACCGCATCACAACTCGACTGCATGACTGTGGCCCGCGGGTCGAAATTCTTGTAGACCCGGTGGCCGAAACCCATGAGCCTGAACGGGTCGTCCTTGTCCTGTGCCTTGGCGACGTACTGGTCAATCTGCGACTCGTCACCAATCTCACTCAGCATATCCAGCACTGCCTCGTTGGCGCCGCCGTGTGAAGGGCCCCACAGGGCTGCAATGCCAGCGGCAATGGCCGCGTAGGGGTCGGCTTCGGTGGAACCCGCGAGTCTGACGGTGGAGGTCGACGCATTCTGTTCATGGTCCGCATGGAGAATAAAGATCCGATCCATTGCGGCGGAGATGACTGGATTGACATCAGGTGCCCGGCCCTTCTTGCCAAAGCACATATGCAGGAAATTCTCGGCGTAGTTGAGCGACGGGTCAGGTGGAATGAAGGCTTCGCCCTGGGTCTTTTTGTAGGTCATCGCGGCGATGGTCGGTATCTTGGCAATCAGGTTGAGCGCCGTCTCGCGTCGATGGTCCTCGTCATAGATATCAAGGCCCTCGTGGTACAGCGATGCGAGGCCCGCCACCGCAGCACAGGTCATGGACATCGGATGGGACTGCGCGGTGAAGCCGTCGAAGATGTGCTGGAAATGTTCGTCCACGGCCATTCGGGAGATGATTTCCTGTTCGAACGCCTTGAGTTCCGAGGCGCTGGGTAGATGGCCATTGAACAGGAGGTAGCTAACCTCGAGGTGACTGGACTTCTCGGCCAGTTGTTCAATGGGGTAGCCTCTGTACATGAGGACTCCTTCGTCACCATCAATGTAGGTGATCTCGGAATCGCACGCAGCGGTCGAGAGGAAGCCAGGATCGTAAGTGTAGATGCCCTCATTGATTAACCCCCGAACATCGACGACATTGCGACCCTCGGTTGCCTCAAGAACCGGTAAATCCACGGTCTTGCCGTCAATGATGATCTGTACTTTCTGAGTCATTACCTTCGCTCCGGTAGGGTCAAGTGCGTCTAGTTCAAACATGTCGTCAAACATGGCTCGGTCTGACGGGCTGTGCTTCACCCGCCTGTCAGGGTGCGGGAAGATGGCTCATGTAAGCAAAACAGCCTGCCCTTGTAAAGGTTTTGGCGGTCGGGAGTTCGATTGTCTTTTCAGGGCAAAGTCACTATCATTCCTGCGTCGAAAAACGGGGCAGCGTGAGCCCAACGGCCCCTTCTTCCAGGCTCTGGAGTTTCTTCAAGTAGGGTTTTCTTTGATAAGGGTTTTCTGTGAAAGGGTTTTCTGTGAAAGGTTTTTCTGCGAAAAATGATACGCGACCCATCAACGTGGGAATGTCGGACTTGCTCGTGTTTCGGTTTCCGATTCCTGCCATTGCCTCCATCAGCCATCGAATAGCGGGGATGGCGCTGTTCGTCGGGATTGCCTTTGCCCTTTATGGCCTGCAGCTGTCACTCTCGTCTGAGCAGGGGTTCAACCAGGTGACAGGAGCGATTGGATCGCCACTCGGAATCGTCATTACGATTGGCTTGCTGGCGGCGCTGGCCTATCACTTCGTTGCCGGGATCAAGCACCTGATGATGGACTTTGGCGTTGGCGAGACACTGGAGGGTGGCATTTTTGCGGCTAAACTGACCTTTCTGCTGTCCGCCATTCTGATCTTTCTGGCAGCGATATGGGTACTGCAGTGATGACCTGGACAGACTTTGAAACCGACCGAGCTGATATTGAGGTGGAGCGACAACCATGGTGACTTCAGTAACCAGTCTGGGTCGGAGCGGTGTATCCGACTGGCTCATTCAACGTGTCAGTGCGGTGATCGTGGCCGCTTATTGCGTCTTTCTGGTCGGCTGGATCCTGGTCCAGGGTGGGGTCACCTATGCTGCCTGGAGAAGTCTTTTCGACAGCACCTGGATGCAGATATTCACGCTCATAGCATTACTGGCGACCTGTGCCCATGCCTGGGTTGGCGTCTGGACTGTAGGCTCCGATTACCTTCAAGGCCGTCTGCTTGGAGACGGGGCAAACACATTGCGGTTCGCATACCAGATTGGCGCCGTCCTGATTCTGCTCGGCTACCTGGTGTGGGGCATCAAAATTCTGTGGGGAAACTAGCACATGTCTGATCTTCCGGTACTCGAATTCGACGCCATCATTGTAGGCGGTGGAGGCTCCGGTATGCGGGCCGCGCTGCAACTGGCGTCGTCGGGCTATAAGACTGCGGTGCTGTCCAAGGTGTTCCCCACGCGTTCGCACACTGTCTCGGCCCAGGGAGGAATCACCTGCGCCATAGCGAGCGATGATCCGAACGATGACTGGCGCTGGCATATGTACGATACGGTCAAGGGGTCCGACTATATCGGCGATCAGGACGCCATTGAATACATGTGCAGTGTTGGTCCGGAAGCTGTGTTTGAACTCGAGCACATGGGGCTGCCGTTCTCACGGACCGAAAGTGGACGCATCTATCAACGCCCGTTTGGCGGCCAGTCAAAGGATTATGGCAAGGGTGGCCAGGCGGCAAGAACCTGCGCGGCTGCCGATCGAACCGGACACGCACTGCTGCATACCCTATATCAGGGGAATCTGCGGGCAGGCACCGTGTTTTTCAGCGAGTGGTTTGCCGTCGACCTGGTGAAAAACGCCAATGGTGCAGTGGTGGGTGTCACGGCCATCTGTATGGAAACGGGTGAATTACACTACGTCAAGAGTCGTGCAACGGTTCTGGCCACGGGCGGTGCGGGCCGAATCTATCAGTCCACCACCAACGCCTTGATGAACACCGGTGATGGCACCGGCATGGCATTGCGGGCCGGATTCCCCGTCCAGGATATCGAGATGTGGCAGTTTCACCCCACTGGAATCGCCGGGGCGGGCGTGCTGGTGACCGAAGGCTGCCGGGGTGAGGGCGGTTATCTGATCAACAAGGACGGCGAGCGCTTCATGGAGCGGTATGCCCCGAATGCGAAGGACCTGGCCGGCCGCGATGTTGTGGCACGGAGCATGGTACTTGAGATTCTTGAAGGCCGTGGGGCGGGGGAGAATGGCGATCATGTTCTGCTTAAACTGGACCATCTGGGTGAGGACATTCTCCATTCGAGGCTTCCCGGGATCGTTGAGCTATCGAAGACGTTTGCCCACGTCGACCCGGTCAAGGAACCGATCCCGGTGGTACCTACCTGTCATTACATGATGGGGGGGCTGCCCACTAATGTGAATGGTCAGGCACTGGGTGTCGATGGCGACGGTAAGGACCATGTAATTGAAGGCCTGTATGCGGTGGGCGAGGCTGCCTGTGTTTCAGTCCACGGCGCCAACCGCCTGGGCGGCAATTCACTGCTTGATCTGGTTGTGTTTGGACGCGCTGCTGGTCTGCACATCACCAGCGCCCTGGCCGAAGGCATGGACTCTCAGCCGGCATCAGGCAGTGATCTGGAGAGTGCCCTGTCTCGCTATGCCCGCTGGGAAGATTCCCCCCCGGAGGGCGAAGGTGTCGCCAGGCTCAAAAGGGAACTGCAGAGTTGCATGCAGCTCAATTTCGGCGTATTTCGCAATGAACAGCACATGCGTGCCGGCATGGAAACCCTGGTCGAACTGCGTGAGCGTATCGCAAGGGCGAGTCTGCCCGACAAGAGCAAGGCGTTCAATACGGCTCGCTTTGAAGCGCTGGAGTTGGACAACCTGCTCGAAATCGCAGAGGCGACCGCGATCGCAGCGGAGGGGCGACGGGAAAGCCGTGGTGCCCACTCCCGGGAGGATTACAAGGACCGGGATGACGAGAACTGGCTGGCCCATTCGATCTATGATCCCCTGAGCAGAGAGCTGAAAAAGCGTGAAGTGAACATGACGCCCAAGACCGTTCCCACTTTCGAACCGCAAGAAAGGAAGTATTAATCGCCATGCAAGTCAGTGTCTATCGTTACAACCCGGAGCAGGATCAGGCGCCTTATATGCAGGATTTCACCCTTGAGATCCCTGAGGGGCGTGACCTGATGGTGCTGGATGTCATGGAGATGTTGAAAGAACAGGACGCCTCGGTGTCCTATCGGCGTTCCTGTCGTGAAGGGGTATGTGGCTCCGATGGGGTCAACATGAACGGCAAGAACGGGCTTGCCTGTATTACGCCAATATCAGAGGTCGTCCGGGGCGATGGGCGCCTCACTTTGCGTCCTTTGCCAGGATTGCCGGTCATTCGCGATCTGGTGGTGGATATGACCCAGTTCTTCGCCCAGTATGAGAAGGTCAAGCCGTACCTGATCAATGACGAGGCGCCGCCGAGTCAGGAGCGGCTGCAGAGCCCTGAACAGAGGGAAAAACTCGATGGGCTGTATGAGTGTATTCTCTGCGCCTGCTGCTCGACGGCGTGCCCTTCCTTCTGGTGGAATCCGGACAAATTTATTGGGCCTGCAGGTCTGCTGCAGGCTTATCGCTTTCTGGCAGACAGCCGTGACACAGCGACAGAGGAACGTCTTGCCGGTCTGGAAGACCCGTTCAGCGTGTTTCGCTGCAGGGGCATCATGAACTGTGTCAACGTTTGCCCGAAAGGACTGAACCCGACCCGAGCCATTGGTCACATCAGGAACATGCTTCTTGCCAGAGCGGTCTGACTGAACCTTATTCCAAGGTTCCCTGACATCGCCAACCTGACGACGCACTGATGGCCAACCCCCTGGCCCCAGGGACACCTCGTTGCGGCGCGGGGGTGTCCAACGATGTCTTTGTCAGTACAATCAACTCACCCGGGCAGCAAGGAACATTCAGGCGATGGAAGACAGCGTAATGGAGCGCCTGTGGCGCACCGGGCACATTTCCGGTGGCAATGCCTCGTATGTTGAAGAACTCTACGAGAAGTACCTCGAAGATCCATCTGAAATTCCTGATCAGTGGCGAAGCTACTTTGAAACGTTGCCGATGGTTGAAGGCTCAGTCGCCCCTGACATTTCCCATAGCACCGTACGGGACCACTTTTTGCTGCTTGCCAAGAATCAGGCGCGCGTGGCTCCGGTGTCGGCGAGTAGTATCAGTTCCGAGTACGAACGAAAGCAGTTTGCCGTTGGGGAGCTGATCAATAGTTATCGACGTCGCGGCAATCTCAAGGCTAATCTTGACCCTCTGAAGCTCGAACCCATCGCCCATGTGCGGGCGCTGACTCTCGAACATCATCGTCTGTCCAGGGCCGACCTCGATACCGAGTTTCAGACCGGCAATCTGTTCTTTGGTGACAAGACCGCGACCCTGCGTGAAATCATAGAGGTGCTTGAAGCTACTTATTGTGACTCGGTTGGCGCCGAATACATGCACATCACCGATGAGGCGGAGCAACTGTGGGTGCAGCAACGCATGGAGAGTACCCGCACCCAGCCTTCCTACGGTGATGGCGTCAAGCGCCGTCTGCTGGACCGCCTGCTCGCGGCCGAGGGGCTCGAGAAGTACCTTGGAACCAAGTATCCCGGTACCAAGCGATTTGGCCTTGAGGGTGGCGAGAGCTTCATTCCCTGTCTGGCTGAACTGATCCATCGGGCGGGCTCGGCCGGTGTGAAGGAAGCGGTCATCGGCATGGCTCATCGGGGCCGTATCAATGTGCTGGTGAACCTGCTGGGAAAGAACCCTGCGGAACTCTTTGATGAATTCGAAGGTCGCTATGAGCCTGGGTTTGGCTCGGGCGACGTCAAATATCATCAGGGTTTTTCGTCTAACCTGATGACCCCCGGCGGTGAGATGCACCTGGCACTGGGTTTCAATCCATCTCATCTCGAGATCTCGGCGCCGGTCATTGTCGGTTCCGTTCGTGCGCGTCAGGACCGGCGAGGTGATCCAACGGGCGATAAGGTGCTTGCGATCAACGTGCATGGAGATGCCGCGTTTGCCGGCCAGGGTGTGGTCATGGAAACGTTCCAGATGTCCCAGACCCGCGGATTCCACACGGGCGGTACCATCCACGTGATTATCAACAACCAGATCGGCTATACCGTCAGTCGTCAGGATGATGCCCGTTCGACCCGGTTTTGCACAGAAATCGCCAAGATGGTTCAGGCGCCGATCTTTCACGTCAATGGTGATGACCCGGAAGCGGTACTGTTCATTTCGCAGCTTGCCCTGGATTATCGTATGGAGTTCAGGAAAGACGTGGTGATCGACATCGTATGCTATCGGCGTCGTGGGCATAACGAAGGTGATGAGCCCTCGATCACCCAGCCGCTGATGTACAAGAAGATCCGCAGTCACCCCACGACGCTCGAACTCTATGCAGAGCAGATCATCGAACAGGGCGCGATTGAGCGGGCCGAGTTTGAACGCCGCATGGAGGCCTATCGAAGTGATCTTGACGAGGGTAAGGCCATGGCCTGGGACTATCTCAAGGAGCCCGATACCTCGCTATACGTGGACTGGCGGCCATATCTTGGCCACGACTGGGATTCGCCGGCCGATACGTCCTATGATTTGAAGGCGTTTCAGGAACTGTCCGGGCGATTGGCCACACTGCCAGAGAATTTCTCGATACTGCGCCAGGTATCCAAAATCGTTGAAGATCGTAAGAAGATGGGCGCTGGTGCCCTTGCTATCAACTGGGGCTTTGCGGAAATCATGGCCTACGCCACCCTGCTGACCCAGGGTTTCGGGATCCGGCTTACGGGTCAGGACGTGGGCAGAGGCACATTCTCTCACCGCCATGCGGTGCTGCATGACCAGAAGCAGGGTGGCACCTATGTGCCGCTTGAACACGTTGCGGAAGGTCAGCCGCCTTTTCGGCTGTACGATTCGCTTCTGTCAGAGGAAGCGGTGCTGGCATTCGAATACGGATACGCGCAGACGGCGCCGAACACGCTGGTCATCTGGGAGGCCCAGTTTGGTGACTTTGCCAATGGCGCCCAGGTGGTGATCGACCAGTTCATTGCCAGCGGCGAGCACAAGTGGGCGCGACTGTGTGGTCTGACCCTGTTGTTGCCGCATGGCTATGAAGGGGCAGGGCCGGAACATTCGTCGGCGCGTCTCGAGCGATATCTGCAGCTCTGCGCTGAGCACAACATTCAGGTGTGTACCCCGACGACACCGGCCCAGATCTTTCATCTGCTGAGGAGACAGGTCATCCGCCCGCTTCGCAAGCCACTGGTCGTGATGACACCCAAGAGCCTGTTGCGACACAAGGAAGCAGTCTCCAGCCTCGAAGACCTCTGCCATGGCGGTTTCCAGAACGTGATCCAGGAAGTGGACCAACATGAGCCCGATGAAATCACCCGCATCGTGATCTGCAGCGGCAAGGTCTACTATGACCTCCTTGCCAGGCGCCGGGAGGAAGGTCTTGCCCATGTTGTGATCCTGCGGGTTGAGCAGCTTTATCCATTCCCGGAAGCAGAGTTGATGGCGGCCCTCGAACCCTACCGGAATATCACAACCATGGTCTGGTGTCAGGAAGAGCCCATGAACCAGGGCGCATGGTACTCCAGTCAGCATCACATCAGGCGCGTCGTGAATGTCAAATATCCAACATCGTATCTGCATTATGCCGGGCGGGTAGCATCCGCAGCGGCAGCCGCAGGTTACATGTCTCTGCATGTTCAGCAGCAGGAAGCACTGGTAGCGAGTGCACTGTTCTCCGATGAACCAGACTAGCCCTTAGGACCGAAAAGATGATTGAAATCAAGACGCCCGAGTTTCCCGAGTCCATTGCCGATGGCGAAGTGGCGGCGTGGCATGTCGCCGTCGGAGAACCCGTCAAGCGTGATACCGTACTGGTTGACATCGAGACCGACAAGGTTGTGATCGAGGTAGTGGCGCCTGAGGACGGCAAGCTGACGAAAATCATCAAGGCCCAGGGCGAGACCGTGCTGGCGGAGGAGGTCCTCGGTGAGTTCGAAGCCGGTGAGGTAGGTGAGGAGCGTGAAACCACGCAAGTGCAGGCCACGGCCACGGATCGGACCAACCGAGGTCCGGAATCGGAGTCCGCCAGTTCGGTAGAACCGGTGGCGAGCCCGGCTGCCAGAAAACTCGCAATGGAAAACAAGATTGATGTCACCCGGGTTCAGGGCACCGGTAAAGGAGACCGTGTCACCAAGGAAGATGTCGTCAAGGCAGTGGCTGCGGCAGAGCGCCAGACGACCGAGGCGCCCAGACAGAGCCCTGCGCCATCTGCCGATGTGCCGATCACTGGCGACAGGATCGAGCGCCGGGTACCCATGACCCGACTGCGAGCGAGTATTGCAAGGCGTCTGGTGGAAGCGCAGCAGACCGCTGCAATGTTGACGACTTTCAACGAGGTCGACATGGGGGCGATCATCGATCTTCGAACCCAGTATCGTGATGCTTTCGAGAAAGCACACAACGGTACCCGGTTGGGCTTCATGTCCTTTTTTGTTCGCGCCAGCATCGAGGCGCTCAAACGCTTTCCCGGCGTCAACGCGTCGATCGACGGAAGCGACATCGTTTATCACGGCTATCAGGATATCGGGGTGGCAGTGGGTTCGCCCAGGGGGCTGGTGGTTCCGGTCATCAGGGAAGCCGACAGCCTGACCCTGGCTGAGATTGAAGATCAGGTTCGTGACTTCGGTATCAAGGCTCGCGACGGGAAACTGTCGATAGATGATATGACCGGTGGTACGTTCACCATATCCAACGGTGGGGTATTCGGGTCACTGTTGTCGACGCCCATATTGAATCCGCCGCAGACCGGGATTCTGGGCATGCACAAAATTCAGGATCGACCCATGGCTGTTGACGGTGAGGTCAGGATTCGGCCGATGATGTACCTGGCGCTTTCCTACGACCACCGGCTGATAGACGGCCAGGAGGCCGTACGGTTTCTGGTCACAATAAAGGATTTTCTGGAAGAACCGGCCCGGATTCTTCTGGACATATAGGGCGATATTAGGAGCGAGCAATGGCGAGCAAGTTTGATGTAATCGTGATCGGTGGCGGACCTGCTGGATATCACGCGGCGATCAGGGCCGCTCAGTTGGGCTTGAACACTGCCTGTATCGACAAGTGGTTGACATCCGACAATAAACCCGCATTTGGCGGGACCTGTCTTAATGTGGGCTGCATCCCCTCGAAGGCGCTGTTAGAAGCCTCTCACAAATATGCCGAGGCACGCGACTCGTTCGCCGACATTGGTATTGTCGTCGGGGACGTCAGCATTGATGTGGGGGTGATGATGAAGCGAAAAGCCGCGGTCGTTGCCGGTTTGACCAAGGGTGTTGCAGGTCTGCTCAAGAGCAATGGTGTGACCACCCTCGAAGGCAAGGCGCGGCTCCACGGCGCCAGGAAAGTGGAGTTTACGCCTCACGGTGGCAAGGCAGAGACCCTGGAAGCCGGGAATATCATCCTGGCGACGGGGTCCGTGCCGGTGGAAATACCCCCGTGCCCACTGGTCGATGGCATGATTGTCGACTCTACCGGGGCCCTTGAACTTGATGAGGTACCCGAACGCCTGGGCGTGATCGGTGCGGGAATCATCGGGCTGGAACTGGGCAGTGTCTGGAGTCGGCTTGGGTCTGAAGTGGTGCTGCTCGAAGCGTTGCATGATTTTCTTCCGGTGGCTGATCAGCAGATCGCCAAGGAATCCGCCCGGCAGTTCAAGAAGCAGGGCATGGACATTCGACTTGGCGCCCGGGTCACCGGAAGTGAAGTCCGGGACGGCAAGGTCCATGTGACCTATTCTGATGAGGAAGGTGACAAGACGGAGACCTTTGACAAGCTGATCGTTTCGGTTGGTCGAAGGCCTTATACCGAGGAGTTACTTGCTGCTGACAGCGGCATCAATCTGGATGAACGTGGTTTTATTTTTGTGGACGAATTCTGTGCGACTGACGTGCCGGGAGTCTACGCCGTTGGGGATGTGGTGCGTGGGCCTATGCTGGCACACAAGGGAATGGAGGAGGGCATTATGGCGGCCGAACGCATCGCGGGTCATGCACCTGCCGTCAACTATGAGTGTATACCTTCCGTGATCTACACCAGTCCTGAAGTTTCCTGGGTTGGTGAAACCGAGGAGCAATTGAAAGCGAGCGGCGAGAAATATAAAGTGGGCACCTTTCCCATGGCGGCCAGTGGCAGGGCGCTCGCGAGCAACGACACGGTTGGAATGATCAAGGTGATCGCCGACGAGGAAACAGATCGGATTCTGGGCGTTCACATGATCGGAGCCCATACCTCTGAGATGATTGCAGAGGCTGTGATCGCCATGGAATTTGGCGCTTCAGCCGAGGACCTGGGACTGACCATGTTCGCGCATCCAACGTTATCGGAAAGCCTGCATGAGGCAGCATTGGCTGTCTCTGGCCACGCCATCCATGTGGCCAATCGCCAACGCAAGAGCAAGAGCAAATAACAACTTCAATTCGGTGTCATTTGGCATCTTAAGGATCTTAAGGTATGAATCTTCACGAGTACCAGGCGAAGCAGGTCTTTGCCGACTATGGACTGCCGGTGTCCAGAGGCATTGCAGTCGACACCGCCGATGAGGCGGTCGCGGCTGCCCGGGAACTGGGGGGCGATCGCTGGGTTGTCAAGGTCCAGGTGCATGCAGGGGGCCGTGGCAAGGCTGGTGGCGTCAAGCTGGTGTCCACCGAGGATGAAATCAGGGCCTTCGCGAACCAGCATGTTGGTACCAATCTGGTGACCTATCAGACCGATGAAAACGGTCAGCCGGTCAGCAAGATTTACGTTGAGGATTGTACGGATATTGCTCAGGAGTTGTATCTGGGTGCAGTGATCGACCGGGCGTCCCAGCGCATCATCTTTATGGCATCCACCGAAGGTGGTGTGGAAATCGAAAAAGTGGCCGAAGAGACTCCGGAGAAGATTCTGCAGGCGGTCATTGATCCGATGATTGGCGCCATGCCCTACCAGGGCCGCGACCTTGGGTTTCAGCTGGGGTTGTCCGGAAAACAGATCAATCAGTTCGCCTCCGTGTTCACCACGCTGGCGAGACTCTTTGTTGAACGGGACCTGTCCCTGCTGGAAATCAACCCGCTGGTGGTGACGGCCGCCGGTGACATTCACTGTCTTGATGCGAAAGTCTCGATCGACAGCAATGCACTGTATCGGCAGAAGGGCCTCGCTGAAATGCGTGACCCTTCACAGGAAGACGAACGTGAGAATCAGGCATCGGAGTTCGGGCTTAATTACGTTGCCCTCGACGGCAACATCGGATGCATGGTGAACGGCGCTGGTCTTGCCATGGGGACCATGGACCTCGTCAAGCTTCACGGTGGTCAACCCGCCAATTTCCTCGATGTGGGTGGTGGGGCCACGAAGGAAGCAGTCAGTGAGGCATTCAAGATCATTCTGTCTGACAGCAATGTCAAAGCGGTGCTGATCAACATCTTTGGAGGCATTGTCAGATGCGACATTATCGCCGAGGGCATCATTGGTGCGGTGAGGGATGTGGGGGTCGAGGTACCTGTGGTGGTCCGATTTGAAGGCAACAATGCGCCGCTGGGCGTGAAGACGCTGGCAGAAAGTGATGTAGACATTATTGCGGCGACCAGTTTGACGGACGCTGTGGCCCAGGCAGTCAAGGCAGCGGGAGGTGCAGCGTGAGCATTCTGATCGATCAGTCAACCAAGGTCATTTGCCAGGGGTTCACCGGCTCTCAGGGCACCCTTCACTCGCAGCAGGCGATCGACTATGGAACCAGAATGGTCGGTGGCATCACGCCCGGTAAAGGTGGCCAGACTCACCTCGGGCTGCCGGTGTTCAATACCGTCCGGGATGCGGTGGACGCCACCGGTGCCGATGCCACAGTGATCTATGTACCGGCCCCGTTCGCAAAGGATGGCATACTGGAGGCAGCGGCAGCCGGCATCAGGTTGATCGTGTGCATCACCGAAGGCGTTCCCACTCTGGACATGCTCGTGGTCAAGGCCAGTCTCGACGCCCAGGGCGTACGGTTGATCGGCCCCAACTGTCCCGGTGTGATCACACCCGGGCAGTGCAAGATTGGCATCATGCCCGGTGATATTCACCTTCCGGGAAAGGTTGGCATCGTTTCGCGATCCGGCACCCTGACCTATGAAGCCGTCAAACAGACGACTGACCTCGGCTATGGCCAGAGCAGTTGTGTCGGCATCGGTGGTGACCCTATCCCGGGAAGTCATTTCATCGACATTCTTGAGATGTTCGAAAAGGATGAGGCGACCGAGGCCATCGTGATGGTAGGTGAGATCGGTGGTACTGCAGAGGAAGAAGCAGCCGAATTTATCAAACACAATGTGACCAAGCCGGTTGTCGGCTATATCGCCGGGGTCACAGCGCCTCCCGGGAAGAGAATGGGCCACGCTGGCGCTATTATTGCCGGTGGCAAGGGTACAGCAGATGACAAGTTTGCTGCCCTGACAGATGCCGGGGTCCACACCGTCAAGAGTCTCGCCCAGATCGGCGAGGCGCTCTCGGAAGCGACCGGATGGCAGTGATGTTTGCCTGACAGGTAACATGAATCGGACAGCCTTTCATGAAGGTTCCTGATACCAGGTGCCAGGATGAGAGCTTTCTTTCACGACTAGCTTGCACGACAACGTGTGCCTGAGATGGGTACGCTCAGGGCTGCTGAGAAAGCGCTGTTCTGGCGTCGTGGGTCCAGCCCGCTCGCGACATCGACTGGCCTGGTCGATTAGCGCGAATCTGCCGGACCCTGCGATTTTCTCCGCGTACTCGTGATCAAGGGCGCCGGTACTCCGGCACCCTTGAAAACCCCCGATCCGCCCCCATCTCCCCACCTGTACAGATTCAAGACAATGCCTGAATCACGCCTAAATTACCCTCGAACTTCAGACCAAGGAGTGCCATGAACGCCACCAGCCAAAAGGAAACAATGGGTTTTCAGTCCGAAGCCAAACAGCTTCTTCACCTGATGATTCATTCGCTCTATTCCAACAAGGAGATCTTCCTTCGGGAACTCATCTCCAATGCCGCTGATGCGATCGACAAGCTGCGGTTTACGGCTCTGTCCCATCCGGAACTGATTGAGGATGACGCTGACTATTCGATTCGAATCGATATTGATGACAAGGCGCGCACGGTGTCGATCACGGACAACGGTATCGGCATGAGTCGGGAAAGCGCGATTGAGCACCTGGGTACCATTGCCAAATCGGGCACCGCAGACTTCCTCAAGAACCTGACGGGAGATCAATACAAGGACGCACAGCTCATCGGGCAGTTCGGGGTGGGCTTTTACTCGTCGTTCATCGTGGCCGATCGGGTTGTCGTTGAGAGTCGTGCCGCAGATCTGCCGGCCGAACAGGCGGTGCGATGGTCATCGGTCGGCGATGCCGAGTTTGATGTTGAGACCATCACCCGGCAGGCCCGGGGGACCACTGTGACGCTGCATCTTAAGGTGGAGGAAAAAGAGTTTGCCGATTCCTGGCGATTGCGCACCATCGTCAAGAAATACGCTGATCACGTTTCAGTTCCGGTGATCATGAAATCCGAGCCGATATCCGACGATGATCAGGACGCCGAGCCAGGCGATGAGGTCGTTAACACTGCCAAGGCGCTCTGGACCCGATCGAGAAGCGAAATAACGGACGATGAATACAAGGAATTCTACAAACACGTCGCTCATGATTTCACTGATCCGATGACCTGGTCCCATAATCGTGTGGAAGGGAAACTCGACTACACCAGCCTCATCTATGTGCCCGCTCGTGCACCCTTTGACCTCTGGCAACGTGAGGCACCCAAGGGGCTCAAACTCTATGTTCAGCGGGTCTTCATCATGGATGAGGCCGAGCAGTTTCTGCCGCTGTATCTGCGCTTTGTCAAGGGTGTCATTGATTCCAACGATCTGTCTCTGAACGTGTCGAGGGAGATTCTTCAGAAGGACCCGGCCATCGAGTCGATGCGCTCGGCCCTGACCAAACGGGTTCTGGATACCCTGGAGAAGCTGGCGAGCAACGAGCCGGAGAGCTATCAGAAATTCTGGGACGAGTTCGGTCAGGTGATGAAAGAGGGCCCGGCCGAGGATCACGCCAACAAGGAAAAGATTGCAGGTCTATTGCGATTTGCGACCACGGCTTCTAATGGACGCGTTCAGAATCAATCCCTTTCGGACTATATCGGCAGAATGAAGGAGGGTCAGGACAAGATATTCTATGTGGCGGCGGAGAACTACAACACCGCGGCCAACAGTCCTCATCTGGAGGTCTTCAAGAAGAAGGGCATCGAAGTGATTCTTCTGCACGATCGGATCGACGAGTGGCTGATGAGCCATCTGGCGGAGTTTGACGGTAAGTCTTTCCAGGATGTTGCACGGGGCAATCTCGACCTTGGGGACCTCGAGGATGAGGAAGAAAAAGCACAGCAGGAGAAAGTCGGTAAGGATTTCTCAAACCTGATCAAGAGGCTCTCGGACACCCTGGGTGATGACGTGGAGGAAGTGCGGGTGACCCACCGATTGACTGATTCGCCCGCATGTCTGGTGATCAATGAAGATGACATGGGTGTACAGATGCGGCGAATTCTTGAGGCATCGGGTCAGAAACTGCCTGACGGTAACAAGCGCATCTTCGAAATCAATCCCACGCATCCACTGGTGGCGAAGTTGAATGGGGAAACTGACGAGGGCCGGTTCAAAGATCTGGCCATGATTCTCTACGATCAGGCGATGCTCGCCGAGGGCAGTCAACTGGATGAGCCGGCTTCGTTTGTGCATCGCCTGAACAAGCTGCTCATGGAAATGGCGCCCTAGACTAGAGACTTCCGCTGGCGCTGGTCCACCGCGCCATCGGCGGTCACGTGTCTGCTCAGACAGTGTCTGGTGCTGGCGCCGGGGTGCCGGGCTTGTAGGCGCTGCCCGTCTGCTCACGACGGGCATTTTCCCGCAGGTTTCCAATCACTGATTCCAGGGCCCGGCTGAACAGCAGGCCGTCGCTGATGATTTTTACGGTGCGGTCCTTCAGCTCATGGGCAAGGCCCAGTTTGGTTTTCTCAACGACTTTTACGCCCTGCTGGTTGACGAAAATGAACTTGTCGATCGCCTTGATTTTGGCTGCAAGTTTGCCGCGAGTATTGATGCCGCCTTCCCCTGAGAACTCGACCCACATGCCGACACTCAGCGAATCCACCTGATGAAGGTAGTCGGCGAGCTCAGTCTCTTCCTGTTCCCTGGGCTGTTGTTTTGGCTTGTCTTTTGGCGCTTTAGGGGCTTTTGATGGCTCCTGCTGCCCCTGGCGCGTCTGGTCGTCCCGACTGGTGCCAGCCTTTTTGTCGCGCTCCGGGCCTGCAGGTTCGCCAGATTGAATGTCCTGCCCGGCTACGAAGTCACTTGAGGCGGCATCCGGCCGGATATCGGCATTCGCGCCGGTCCCGCCCACGCGTTCCAGTTCGCGGTCTGTCGCGATTTGCTGGGCCAGTTCAAGGGGGGGAAGGGCCCCGTCATCATCGTGTTCGTCGCGATCGTCCTGACTCTCATGGGCCTCTTGTTGTGCGTCCTGGTCCTCCGATTCCTCCTGCTCGTCTTGTTCGTCCTCGGGCTCCGGTTCCGGAAACGAGGCATCCTGAACTTCCTGCAGTTGTGCAATCAGTTCATCAACTTCCGCCGGGCCGACCTGGGCGATTCGCAGCGCCTTGCGCAGGTTATTGAGCAATCTGGGGTTGATGGTTTCCAGTCGGTCCCGGTCACCTTCCTGCTCGTGTGCCTGGATGCTCCAGAGCAGGACATCGATGGTATTGATAGCCTGTTTCCATGCGTTGCTGCCGGGGCCCTCCTTGAGGACCAGCATGACCATGAACTTGTGGAACTGATTTTCCAGCAAACTCTTGACGAAGGGTTGCAGTTCGCGGCCCAGCAGTCGTTCTTCGACCTTCTGGGTCACCAGTTGATGGATGTCTTCGACACGGTCGTGGCGTTCCTTCGCCTTCATGATGCTCTGTTCCAGGCGCCGGGTCTTGGCCGCCTCTCGCGCAAGGAAGGAGCGGAAGTCCTTGATCAGGTCCTCGAAGAAAGAAACATCGCCGCTATACTCGATGAGTATCTTGTTGACCAGTTCCTGGATCTTTTGATACAGGGGATCCTGGCTCAGTTTTTCGACCTCGGTCCAGCCGATGCCGGCGGCTGCGAATTCGTTGAGAATCGATCTTGCCGGATGGTCTTCCCGGTTGAAAAACTCCGTATCCGACAGTGCCACTTTGATGATGGTGACCTGGGTTCGACCGATCAGTTCCTTGATGGGGATGGGCACCGAATCGTCGTCCCAGATTGCTTCGTAGAGCAGCGTCACCAGATTGATGACGTCTGACGACTGCCGGTCCACCGCGTTTATCACGCCATCGCGCTGATCGGCCGTGAGGATTTCACCCAGCGATGCCGAGATGTTGAGCCGCTCCACGTCTTCAAGCTTCTGTGCCGGGTTGGTTCCTTGCGGACTGTCCCGGTCCCGGACTTCAAGAGATTTTTGAATGGTCGTCAGAATCTCCATCAACTGGGCCTGATCGACCATCTGCACCTGCTGGTCGGCGTTCGGCTGAAATGGCTGCATGACAGAGCCACGGGCCTGGCCACCTGTACCGGCCTGAACCATGGAAGTTGGAACCATGTATTGCTGGTAGGCGCCACTGTCGGCCCCGACTGGCTGGACCCCCAGGGGTCCGACAGGCCCTGTGGCCCCGGGCTCACCGGCTGGCGCTGCTCCAGACCCGGTAGGCGTTCCCGGTACCGCCGGGGTCTTACTGCTGGCGGGTTCGTCCGTGTGCAGCAGGTTCTGCATCATCGAGAACAGTTCGGGTCGGTCCGCGTCATCGTCAATAGATTCCTCTTCGACCGTGCCGAATGCGCTCACCGGGTCTCGTCGACGTATTCGCGCCGGCGTGCTGCTCCTGCGTTGACCTTCGATTCCGAGGTCAGGTATGACGTCGTGTTCGATGAGGATCTGATTCGCCTCGCGCACGACCTCATCCATACGTTTCAGGACGACCGAGTTGAAGGCCCGGTAGACGGCCAGACTGTTCTGGGCATCGAGCCCAATGGGCCGTAGGGCCTCCTGGAAACTGACTGCGATTTGTTCAGGGTCAAGTGGATTGCTCGATTCGTCGATTCGCTTGCCCGGAAACAGCGAACTCAGCCGGGTGTTGAAGCTGATGAAAGTGGCAAGGTGCTGGTTGCGAGAGGCGTTGACCATTCCCTCCAGAGCGACCATTACGTCAAGTTCTTCCTCCTGGACCAGCGACAGCGTCTCAAAATCGAAGATAGTCGCCGGCTTTTGTGTTTCCTTTTCCAGCAGTTCATCGAAGTGATCATTCATATTCACGACAAATGACATCAGAACGTCGTCCTGACGCTGCGTTAGCGTACGGAAGGCGCCAATCTGATCCACAACCTGCCGCTCAACGCCGTTCAGGGCTTCCTGGAGCATGCCTTGCAGTCTCCTGATACTGGCCTTCTGAATCTTCTCAACGATCTGGGACACGTGTTGTCGACCGGTGCTAGAGCTACGGAAATCGGGAGCATTACCATACCTGTATTCACCTTCAAAGTATAGAAAAACTCCCTCATGGACGGTGGCAGTTTGTCAGTAAATTACATATTCTTTAGCCACTTACAGGTGAGTATTCGTCTTTATTCGAGCTTTGACCAAAAATAGTCGGACTGGCAAGCAGGTGTTTGCAAGGTTGTCCGTGAAGCCGCCAGTGGTGGGCGCTCGAAATGCGGTGCACCGATCGATACTGCGTGGAACTGAATGTTGCTTTCATGGAAAGCTCACTCGCTATGAGGTATGACCGTAAGCACTTTCCGCACGACGACGGCGTGCCCAATACGGGTACGCTCAAGGCTGCTATGATGGGCACTGGTCGGCCTTCATGAAAGGCCCATGAGCCACTCTGGACAAACCATGGCGACTTGCAGTTGGAGATCATGACACAAGACAATGACATGAAACTCATAATCGAACGAGACCCGAAGCGCTGGATAGGTTGTGCGGCGCTGATTTTGACTTGTGCACTGGCAGTGACCGACGGTGCAGTAGCTGCAGGCGCCGATCAGGAGATACCGCCGTATCCCGGTGCCGAGCGCGTATCGGAACTACAGGACAACGCGCTTGAGTCCCGCAGACTGATTCTGGGTGCACTTGAAAAGGTAAACAACGTCATGGAGCCGGAACGGGTTGACTACGTCCGCGGCACGCACCATGCAGCGACGTGGCACCTTCCAGGTGAAACCAGAACCCAGCGGGTGGTGGACTACTATCGCCCCAGACTCGCCGCCATCGGCGACATTCTTTTCGAATGCAGTGGTCGTTCCTGTGGCAGCTCCAATTATTGGGCGAACAGTGTTTTCGGCAACTCGGTTCTGTATGGCCCCGAAGAACGCCAGCACTATATGCTTGCCCGGCTCCACGGTGGCGGCGGCTATGTGTCCATCTACGTCGCCATGAGAGGAACCCGGGAGATCTATGTTCACTCGGTCTCCATTGGGTTGCCCGGGGCGAGTGCCACGATGCCGGTGGAATCTCCGGGCCGATTTGTTTTCGTTGCGGAGCAAAGCAGCGGAATCGTCAAGGCAGTTGCTGCCATGATGCAGGAAGATCCAGACATTGAAATTCTGCTGACTGTTCACCAGCCGTTGGGCAAGGGCCAGACCGTGGACAGCGCCATCAAAGCGTCCACGGCCCTTGGTGACGAATTGTTGAGGGCTCTTGTGGATTCCGGAATACCCCCCGATCAGGTGACGGTTAGGGGTCTGGGACCGCTGGCACCGGACAGCAAATATTCGCCGCGCAGAATCGAGATCCTGATCCCGTCGCGCATGATCCGGGGCAACTAAATGGGGTCAGAGTCGAATTTACAAATGTAAATTCGACTCTGACCCCAATTCAGGTGTTCAGACTTAATAGCGACAGGAATTCGGTGCGGGTCCGTTGGTCCTCCCTGAATGAGCCCAGCATCACCGAGGTCTTCATTTGTGAATTCTGTTTCTCGACGCCGCGCATCATCATGCACATATGCTTCGCCTCGATGATCACGGACACACCGGCGGCCTCGGTGACATCCCGGATGGCCTCGGCGATCTGCTTGGTCAGGTTCTCCTGTATCTGCAGGCGACGGGCGTACATGTCGACGATTCGGGCGATCTTGGACAGACCCAGTACTTTGCCCGTTGGTATGTAGGCGACGTGACATTTGCCGATGAAAGGCAGCAGATGGTGTTCGCACAGCGAGTACATTTCGATGTTCTCCACGATCACCATTTCACTGGTGTCGGATTCAAACAACGCATCGTTCACCACCTGCTCCAGGGTCTGACTGTAGCCTCGGGTCAGAAACTCCATCGCCTTGGCAGCGCGGGCTGGTGTATCACGCAGGCCCTGACGTGTCGGGTCTTCGCCAATCTGTTCGATAATACTCTTGAACTGTTCTTTCATAGGGGCTGTCCAGGCAATGGAGGGTTGAAACGCGCTACCCTAAGCCATTGTCCCGACCCGGTAAAGAGTCGCGTGGGGGGTCAGCGTATGTGGATGCCGTCAGGTATAATGCCGCGTCCAAGAAGGAGGTGGTAATGCCAGGCAGCAGCATTGGAGAAATGTTCAGGGTGACGACTTTTGGTGAGAGTCACGGCCCGGCGCTGGGTTGCATTGTTGATGGCTGTCCGCCAGGACTTCCGATCACAGAGGCTGAACTGCAAAAGGATCTTGATCGCCGCAAACCGGGGACATCCCGATACACGACCCAGCGTCAAGAGAGCGATCGGGTCTCTATTCTGTCAGGCGTGTTTGAGGGGGTCACCACAGGCACGCCGATTGGTTTGCTGATCTGGAATGAGGACCAGAAGTCCAAGGACTATGGAGATATCAAGGACTTGTTTCGACCGGCACACGCGGACTATACCTATGAAAAGAAATACGGCATTCGCGACTACCGGGGCGGAGGCAGGGCTTCGGCCCGGGAGACCGCCATGCGTGTTGCAGCGGGCGCGATCGCCCGAAAGTACCTCGCGGTCCATCACGGCGTCGACATTCGCGGGTGTCTGACCCAGATGGGTGACATCCAGGTCGCTCAGATGGACTGGAATGAGGTCTCACGCAATGCCTTCTTCTCGCCTGACCCGGATGTGGTGTCAGATATGGAGTCGCTGATCGACAGACTCCGTCGAGAGGGTGATTCAGTGGGGGCACGCATCACCATCGTCGCCCAGGGCGTACCCGCTGGCCTTGGTGAGCCGGTGTTCGACAAACTCGATGCGAGTATCGCCCATGCCATGATGGGGATCAACGCAGTTAAAGGCGTAGAAATCGGGGCCGGGTTTGCCAGCATCGCCCAACGGGGCACCGCACATCGGGATGAGATGACGCCAAATGGTTTTGAGTCCAACAATGCAGGTGGTGTTTTGGGTGGCATCTCCAGCGGCCAGGACATCGTGGTAAACATTGCCTTGAAGCCGACATCCAGCGTGACGACACCAGGCAGGACGATTGACCGCCATGGCCACCCGGCCGAGGTGATCACAAAGGGCCGTCACGACCCCTGTGTCGGCATCCGCGCGACGCCGATCGCAGAGGCGATGCTGGCCCTGGTGCTGATGGACCACCTGTTGCGTCATCGTGGCCAGAATATGGATGTTCAGTCGACGGTTCCTGATCTGGCCTGACCTCGGTGCTGTTTAACGGTCGGTACCTAACTCGCCGGAAGCGTCGGGTTCCTGTCGCAGCAGGTCGACAAAGGCTTGTCCAGCGTTCGAGAGGGTACGTTGTTCGTGGTAGATGACGCCGAGCGTTCGGGTGATGCTGGCATCTGATACTGAGAGAATACAGGTTGATCGATCCGCCATGGATCGGGGCAGCACGCTCCAACCGAGGCCAACACGGACCAGCATTCTGATGGTTTCCAGATAGTTGGTGGACATCAGGGTCTGCAGTGGTGTCTGTCGACGCTGAAACAATTCCGTGACGATGCGACCGGTAAAGGTACTGTCGTCAGGTAATACGGCGGGATAATGCGACAGATCCGTCATGGTGACCTGGTCGAATTCAGACAATGGATGGTCCGGAGCACACATGAATGCCAGTGGGTCATCCCACACCGGCAGTGACACCACCCGAGAGCGCTGTCCCGGCGCGAGGGTCACCACTGCAAACTCCAGTTCACCGCGCAGGACCTCCGTGTAGGCGACATCCGAGTCCATGAAGTGCAGATCGAGCGAAACCTCGGGAAAGTTCTGGGAATATCTCTTCAGGACGGGCGGCAGTCGCCACAGGCCGATATGGTGGCTGGTCGCGAGCGACAGACGGCCGGTCACTGACCCGATCATATTTTTCATGGCCCGTCGGGTGTCCGAGACTTCCCGCAGAATCGAGAGCGCCCGCGGATACAGTTCTCGCCCGGCGGGGGTGAGCGCGACCTGCCGGCCAACCCGATCAAACAACCGGCATTGCAGCCCGTCTTCGAGCAGCGCGATCCGTTTGCTGACTGCGGGTTGAGACAGGTGTAGCTGCTGGGCAGCGGCAGAGAACGAATTGGTGTCATGAACTGCCAGAAAGGCGGTGAGTGCATCAATATCCATCGGTGTTCGCTCTCATGTGTATTCCTAAACGTTATCAGTTTAATAAAAAATATAAATTTGTTTAATCCGGTTCCTCACCCTAGTATGTGCGCCAAATCAAACGCCAGGAGACAGTGCGTGGATCGGTATAATGTAGCGATTGTGGGTGCCACCGGTGCGGTTGGTGAGGCCATGCTCAGCATCCTTGAAGAGCGTGACTTCCCGGTAGGGGAATTGCATTTGCTTGCGAGCGAGCGTTCAGCCGGAACCCGTCTCAGTTTTCGAGGCAAGTCGTTGCGGGTCCAGGATCTCGCCACCTTTGACTTCTCGGACACCCGGATCGGGCTGTTTTCCGCCGGGGGCAGCGTGTCGGCCAAATTTGCCCCCGTGGCCGCCGCGGCGGGGTGTGTCGTCATTGATAACACGTCTCACTTTCGACGCGACCCCGACATCCCGCTCGTGGTCCCCGAGGTGAATCCGGCCCGGGTCAGCGACTATTCCCGCCGGAATATCATTGCCAATCCGAACTGTTCTACGATTCAGATGCTGGTCGCATTGAAACCCATCTATGATGCGGTTGGCATTCGACGCATCAACGTATGCAGTTATCAGGCCGTGTCCGGCGCAGGCCGCCGTGGTGTAGAGGAACTCGCAGGGCAGACCGCCCGGTTGCTGAACGGCGTACCGATCGAGCCTCCGGCCACCTTTGCCAAGCAGATTGGTTTCAATGCGATTCCGCAGATCGGAGACTTCCAGGACAACGGATATACGATGGAAGAGATGAAAATGGTCTGGGAAACGCGAAAGATTTTCGAGGATGAAGGAATCGAAGTGAATCCCACGTGCGTCCGTATTCCCGTGTTCTATGGCCACTCGGAAGCGGTCCATATCGAGACAAAACGGCGTATTGAGGCGGCCGATGCACTGAAACTACTGCGCGACGCGCCCGGTGTGCAGGTGATAGATGACCTGACGGTTCCGGCAGGTTATCCTACCGCGGTACCGGATTCTGCGGGAACTGACCCTGTCTTTGTGGGTCGCGTTCGTAATGACCTGTATCTTGATTCCGGTCTCAACCTCTGGGTTGTATCGGACAACGTCCGCAAAGGGGCTGCCCTAAACAGTATACAAATTGCCGAAGTTTTGTTAAAACATCTGTAATAAGCGATACTTAGCGCAACTACCAGATATTAATTCTAGGTTAGATGGCCATAGTCCCGGGGTCGGACGTGATGGTCGTGCCTGAATCGCCGGGCGGAGTCACGAGAGGAAGAAAAATGATTAGAAGTCGTGCGTGGTTATCGGCAACCGTCTTCAGTCTATATGGATTTCTATATGGCTTTGCAGCGTATGGCCTGGGCACTGGAAGTCTTAACCTCGACTCCGCATTAAATCAGAACTTCAAGGCAGAGATTGAACTGATCAACAGTGAACGTCTTGCACCGGAAGAGATTCTTCCGAGCCTTGCCTCCCAGCAGGATTTCGATCGATTTGGTGTAGAACGCAGCTACATTCTGACGGATCTGCGCTTTAAGGTCAGCGCACACCCAAATGGTGATCTGTACATTGCGGTCACCAGCACGCGACCCGTATACGAACCGTTCCTGAATTTCATCATGGAGTTGCGCTGGCCGAATGGTCGCATCGTCAAGGAGTTCACCGTACTACTTGACCCTCCCGTATTTGGGGAGCAGGGCGTCGCACCCATTACCCCGGTGGAAACGACGCCGAGCCGGGTCAATACCGCAACACCACGTCAGTCTTCGCAGGGTCGGCCCACCCAGTCGGCCGGCAGGTCCTCTCCGATGTCCGAGGGTGAACGGGTCGAGGACGAGTATGGGGTCACCGGCCCGGGCGATACGCTATGGAACATTGCACTCAAGGTTCGCCCCAGCGATTCAGTATCGGTGCAGCAGACCATGTTGGCCTTGCAGCGGCTCAACCCTGAGGCGTTCATCAACAATAACATCAACCTGCTGAAGGCGGGTCATGTGCTTCGCGTGCCGAGCCGCGAACAGATCGACGCTGAATCAGTCTCTTCAGCCGTCGATGAGGTCCGTACCCAGAACCGTGCGTTCGAAGACTACCGTTCTTCCGGTGTCGCCCAGATGGATGCAACCCGGCGGGAACGGCCTGGCCGTGGCCAGGACGCTGGCGACGATGGAGAACTCAAGCTGGTGGCGGCGAACAGTTCATCGGGCCAGCGGGCCGGTGACTCCGACGGTCGTGTCGCAGAACTCGAGAATACACTCTCGGTCGCCCGGGAGGACCTCGACCGGGCACGCCGCGCCAATACAGAATTGAACGTGCGGCTCGACGATCTGGAAGGTCAGATCGAGACGCTGAACGAAATCGTCAAGCTCAAGGACGATCAATTGGCAGCCTGGAAGGCTCAGTTGCAGAAGATGGAAGCAGGTGGCGCGTCAGCCCCGACCGAGGCCGCGCCGGCAGTTCCGGCAACCGATGGATCACTGCTGACCAATCCATTCGTTCTCGGAGCCCTGGCGCTGCTGCTGATTGCAGGGGCCGCGGCCGGCATGATTTTCATGCGCAAGCGAACCAGTTCCGAAGTCGCAGATGAGCCGTTCGAAGAACCGGCGCTGAATGACTCTCCTGAAGTGATGCCTCTGGGCGAAGATGTCGAGGATGTGCTTGAAGACGAAATTGAAGTCGATGAGGACCTGACTGCCCAGACCAGCGACCCGGTCAGCGAGGCCGAAATCTACATTGCCTATGGCCGTTTCCCGCAGGCGATCGAATTCCTGCGGAACGCAATCAGATCGGAACCCGAGCGTGTGGATATTCAGCTCAAGCTGCTGGAGGTCTATGTCCAGACGGAAGACGCCGTTGCGTTCAATCTTCAGTTTGATGAACTGAAGAAACTGGGTGACTCTGATGCTAATGAGACGGCCACCGCACTTCAGGCGCAGATCCCCGGTGCAGCAGAAACGGCCGCTGCATCCATGGATGCAACCGTGGTGAGTGCGGCGCCCATCCAGGCCACCCCGGAGTCAGACGATCTTGACGACGATGACCTGAGCTTTGACCTGGACGACCTCGACGCTGAAGTAGACGACGATGACGAAATGGATCTTGGCGCAGATTCCGGAGATGACCTGGAGCTGAGCGTTTCCGACGACGAGGACCTCCCGCCGTTGTCCTCCGAGGGCGTTGACAATGAACTCTCATTGGATGATGACCAATTCCTGTTGGACGAAGATGAGTCCGGCCCTGATCTGGCCGCAGCGCCAACGGGCGAAGATGATCTTGATCTTGACGGCGACCTGGATCTGGACCTTGACCTCGGTGATGAAGACCTGGACCTTGATCTGGATCTGGATCTGGACGAGGCCGACGACACCGGTTCCAACGAGTTAGCAGATACCCAGAACCTGGCCGATAGTGCGGTCGACGCTGATCTTGAGGATGATGCGTCGTCCCTGGACCTCAGCGATGACGATGATCTGGACTTCGATCTGGACGAAGTTACTGATGAGTCGGTACTGGGCTCCGAAGCCGGTGCGGATGATTCCGATGACGTGTCGCTCGATCTTGATGAAATGGATCGCGACGATTCCGGGCTGGATGAACCAGATGATGGTCCGGCCCTTTCTGACGTGGAAGAATCTTCACCAGATGACCTGGCGGAGAACGAATTCGACCTATCGGAGCTGGAACCCGATGAAGGCGATGATGAGTTTGATTTGTCTGAACTGGACGATGTGGCCCTGGATGACGGCGGTGATCTGGGTGTTGCGGATGATGATGCCATATCGCTGGATCTGGACACGGATGACGACTTTGATCTCGAAGCGGAACTGGGTCTGGACAGTGAGGATGAACTGTCCCTGGACAGCGACGATGAACTGTCACTTGACAGTGACGATGAGCTGTCACTTGACAGTGACGATGATGGCATCAGTCTTGATCTCGATGATGGGGATGATGACATCCTTGCCGACCTGGATGAGGCCAATGACCTGGGTCTGGATGACGATCTGGGCGAACTCGATCTTGACGAGGACCTCGGAGAACTTGACCTCGATGAGGATGCGGGCAGCAAGCTCGACCTGGCCCGGGCCTACCTTGATATGGGGGACCCGGACGGCGCCCGCACTCTGTTGAATGAAGTAGTCTCGGAAGGGACTGAGGACGACGTCAAGGCAGCCAACGAGTTACTCGAAAAACTCGATTGAGACCAGATTCACGGGTACATACCATGGTCAACCTGTGCATTCGATTGCGCTGACTGTCGCTTATAACGGCAGCTCCTACCACGGTTGGCAATATCAATCCCCAACCACAGCCACCATCCAGGGCGCGCTCGAGGCCGCGCTGTCCAGGATCGCGGCAGAACCACTGAGGATAAAGTGTGCCGGCAGGACGGACGCTGGAGTCCACGCGACTCATCAGGTGGTGTCCTTCCGAACCAGCGCGAAGCGTCCGGACAAGGCGTGGGTTCTGGGAACCAATGCGCTCCTCCCGGACGACATCGCGGTGGTGACAGCAACCCCGGTACCTTCAGACTTCGATGCACGATTCTCTGCGGTGTCCAGGCACTATCTTTACGTGATCTACAATGATCGGGTCCGTTCGCCGCTGTTGCCGTCCCTTTTGACCCGCGAACCCCGCATGATGGATTCAGATCGAATGCACCAGGCCGCGCAGGCACTGATCGGGGAGCATGACTTCTCCTCCTATCGTGCGGCCAACTGCCAGAGCCGAACCCCGATGCGCAACCTGCAATCGATTCGGGTGATCCGTCAGGACCGTCTGGTCATGATCGAAGTCTCCGCCAATGCGTTTCTTCATCACATGGTGCGCAATATTGCGGGTGTGCTGATGGATGTAGGTGCCGGCGAAAAAGACCTGTCCTGGCCTGCGCAATTGCTGGCACTTCGCGACCGTACAAAGGGTGGAAAGACCGCTTCTCCATCAGGACTCTACCTGGTAGGTGTCAGCTATGGCGTTGATGTGCCGGTGTCGGCGGTGACGTGGCCGCACTTCCTGACACCCCCCGGTCAGCCCTGAACGTGCCACGCTGTAGCCTTGTTCGCAAGTTTCCTGGACTGCACGCTATCGTAAGTACTATCATGACGGCGCTGAAGACTGACGAAGGCCCGCGATTGTTGCTAAACTCCGCGTCCCTTCAGGCAGCAGATTCAGTCGATGCGTACCCGGGTTAAAATATGCGGCATCACATCCCATGATGCCCTTTGTGCCGCTGTGCTGGCCGGAGCCGATGCAGTGGGGTTCGTGATGTATCCGGCCTCGTCACGATATGTGACGGCCGAACTCGCTGCGCGCCTGGTGGCTGCGACGCCAGCCTGGGTGACGACGGTAGGATTGTTCGTCAATCACAAGGGCGATGAGGTCAACACCCTGGCCCGGTTCTGCAGATTCGACCTGCTGCAATTTAACGGCGATGAGGACAACGGCTTCTGCGAGTCTTTCGACCGGCCGTTTATCAAGGCTGTCAGAGTCGGCGATAATACAGATGTGCCGGGCACAATTTCGATGTTTCCGGGCAGCCGGGGCATCCTGTTGGACGCCCAGGTATCGGGTCAGTTTGGTGGTACGGGCAGGACCTTTGACTGGGCAAAGATTCCGCGAGAGGTGAGCGGCCTGATGCTGGCTGGTGGCCTGACCCCAGACAATGTTGAATCGGCCATTGCCGTGGCCGCGCCATTCGGCGTTGATGTGAGTGGCGGTGTAGAATCGGCGCCCGGTACGAAGGACCCGGCGCTGATTGAAGCATTCGTTCGTGCGGTTCATCGGGCGGACGGTGGAGATCAGAAGTGAGGAGTGGCTCAGGTGACTGACAAACAGGCAGGCAAGAACGAGAACCTTCACGCGTTTCCGGACGCGTCCGGGCATTTTGGTATCTACGGCGGCAAGTTCGTTTCTGAAACGCTGATGACAGCCCTGACGGAGCTGGAGCAGGAGTATCGGTCACTCAAGGACGACCCGGCGTTCCTGTCGGAACTGGAGAGCGACCTTCGCCATTATGTCGGTCGGGAGTCACCCTTGTATCTGGCAGAGCGGCTGACTGCCGAGATGGGGGGTGCGACCATCTATCTTAAGCGTGAGGACCTGAACCATACGGGTGCTCACAAGATCAACAATTGCATCGGTCAGGCACTTCTGGCCAAGCACATGGGCAAACCGAGGATCATCGCGGAGACCGGTGCGGGCCAGCATGGGGTGGCTTCAGCCACTGTGGCCGCCAGGTTTGGCCTTGCCTGTCAGGTCTACATGGGCAGTGAGGACATTGCCCGTCAAAGCCTGAATGTCTATCGGATGAAACTGCTGGGTGCTGAGGTGGTGCCGGTGACGTCCGGCTCGAAGACGCTCAAGGATGCGCTCAATGAAGCCATGCGGGACTGGGTCACCAATGTAGATAATACTCACTACATCATTGGTACGGTAGCGGGGCCACATCCCTATCCAATGCTGGTGCGGGATTTTCAGTCGGTGATCGGACGGGAGACCAGGGCCCAGTTCTCCAGCCGCCACGGCGGTTTACCCGATGCGATCGTCGCCTGTGTCGGTGGCGGTTCGAATGCCATGGGGATCTTTTACCCGTTTCTGGAGGACCACTCGGTCCGTCTGGTCGGCGTCGAGGCCGCCGGGCTTGGGTTGGACAGTGGCCAGCATGCCGCGCCGCTCAACGCCGGCAGCGTCGGCGTTCTGCATGGAAACCGCACATACCTGATGGACGATGAGGACGGTCAGATTATCGAGACCCATTCGATTTCTGCCGGGTTGGATTATCCGGGCGTCGGGCCAGAGCATGCCTGGCTGAAGGATTCGGGTCGGGCAGAGTACGTCGCCGTCGACGATGAGCAGGCCCTTGACGCATTCCGTCGACTGAACCGGCTGGAAGGTATTGTTCCGGCGCTGGAGTAGTCCCAGGCCGTTGCCTATGGCATGGCGCTCGCCGCCACCATGGACCGGGAGCAGGCCATCGTGATCAATCTTTCCGGTAGGGGAGACAAAGACATCCCCACTGTCGCCAGGATCGATGGCATCTCCATTGAGTAAGAATACGGACAATACTGAAAGGATGATGTGATGGGCAGACTGGGGAGCACTTTCGGGGCGCTGGCGACAGATGGGCGCAAGGCGTTGCTCGCCTATGTGGTGGCGGGGGATCCGGAGCCGGAGACGACCGTCAACCTGATGCATGAGATGGTGTCTGCGGGTGTTGATGCGATTGAACTGGGTGTCCCGTTCTCGGACCCGGAGGCGGAGGGCCCGGTGATTCAAGCGGCCCACGAACGGGCGCTGGCCCATCACATCAGGCTGCGGGATTGCCTCGACATGGTGAGCCGCTTTCGTGAGACGGACAACGAAACGCCTGTCATCCTCATGGGATACCTGAACCCCATCGAATCAATGGGGTATGAGGCATTTGCTGCCAGGTCAGCCCAGGCTGGTGTCGATGGCATGATCATCGTAAACCTGCCACCTGAAGAGGCCGGCGTTCTGATGAAGTCTGTCCATGCCCACGATCTTGATCTGGTATATCTGCTGGCGCCGACCACCACCGACGAACGGGCTGCGATGATCTGCAAGGCCAGTCGCGGGTTTGTTTACTATGTCTCTCTGAAGGGGACCACCGGGGCGGCGACCATTGATGTGAACGACGTGGCCAGCAAGCTTGATCGTTTTCGCCGGTTCTCCTCGCTGCCATTGCTGGTGGGTTTCGGGATCAAAAATGGCGAGACGGCTGCGCGGGTCGCGGGGGTTTCAGATGGCGTCGTGGTCGGTTCAGCGATTGTCGATTTGATGGCCCGAAACCGGGATGACCCCGTGGGTCTCAACCGTTCCGTGGTGGGTCTCGTGACAGAAATCCGACAGGCAATGGATGCGGGGCGCTAGACTCCTCCCTGACTGGCTGAAGCAGTTCACGGGGCTGCAGTCTGGTTCCGTCGATTTCGACGGACTTTGTCAGGTGGCACAGCGGCTGGGGGTACTGGAGCCCGCCCCGATCAGCTTTGTCGTCGCCGGGACCAATGGCAAAGGATCCACCTGTGAATTCATCGAAGGTCTCTGCCGCGCCGCTGGCATGCGGGTTGGAAAGGCGACTTCCCCCCATGTGCTGGCCTTCAACGAACGAATCCAGATAGATGGCGAACCCGTCAGCGATGACGTCATCTGCCGCGCCTTTGAGGTGATCGACGCTGCCTGTCGGGGCATCCTGCTCAACTACTTTCAGGCCAGCGCGCTGGCATCACTACTCATCTTCAGACAGCAGTGTGTTGATGTTGCGGTGCTTGAAGTCGGTCTGGGCGGCCGGCTTGACCCCATGAACGTCGTGGATGCGACTGTTTCTGTGATTACCCGAATCGATCTTGATCATCAGGCGACGCTTGGTGACACGCGAGAGGCGATCGCAGCAGAGAAGGCGGGCATCATGCGTCGGGGACGAGTCTGTATCGTCGCAGACCCTGACCCTCCTGCTTCGCTGTTGCGCTGCGGGCGACAGGTCGGGTCACGCGTTCAATGGCTGGGCAGGGATTTTGACCTGGACGGCCGAAGCCTGAAGCTGGGTGAGCGCGTCATTGAATGTCCGGATGTGCCGCAGTTACCCCCTGCCAGTGCTGCAGCCGCGGCGGCGGCGGTCGCAGCGGCAGGCATCAGGCTGTCCGATGACGACCTGGGCAATGTCATCGTCAGAACCAGGCTGGTGGGCCGCCGACAGTATCTGCAGCGGACACCGGATGTCCTTTTGGATGTGGCGCACAATGCCGGGGCCATCAGCAGCCTTGCAGAGGTCCTGCGGGCCAGGCCAGAAGGTACACGGACCCGCGCCGTGGTGGGGATGTATCGCGACAAGCTTGGGCCTGACATCTTCGATGGACTACCTGACCTGATCGATCAATGGTATGTCACCGATATGCCCGAACAGCGTGCTGCAGGTGCCAGCGAAATCGCCGCAATATTGCACGAGCATGGCTGCAGCGTGCGCCCGTATGCTAAGATTTCCGACGCATACAGTAGCGCATTGGCGAACTCGGCCAGCGACGATATGATTGTGGCTTTTGGCTCATTTTTATTGGTCGCTGGTGTCCTCCGGGCAACGGTGCGCCAGCAGCCTTGAGCGTGCCGGTTTTCGGCACGCCCCGCAGTCGTGCTGGGAAGTTACGACCTGAAGTAGAGTGTGAGAACAGCATCATTGCCTGAAACGTGGAGTCCAAACTGAGAGAACGGGTAGTCGGGGCCATCGTCCTCACCAGTCTTGCGATCATCATTCTGCCGTTGTTGCTGGACGGCTCTGCCGAGGACCGCGAGCGAGTCGTGTCCAGCATTCCCGACCCCCCGAAGATTGACCTCAATGAAGTGACGGTAGAAGACCTGACTCGAAAGATGCAGCAACTGGAACGAGCCAGCGCCGCCCGATTGCCGACTGAAGTGGTAGACGAAACTGACTACTCGGAGATCGAGGGCGTCGGTCTAGATCAGAACAATATCCCGATCGGCTGGAGCCTGCAGCTTGGCAGCTTCAAGAGTGAGGACAACGCCGTCGGTCGTCGAGCCAGTCTCCGGGAAGCCGGCTATCGCAGCTACATACTCCACAACAAGACCAGCGAGGGCGAAATGTACAAGGTATTCGTGGGGCCTATGCTGGAGCGTACCGATGTTCAGAAGCTGGGAGAGGAAATCTCGGATCGAATGAAGATCAATGGGGTGGTCGTTCGCTATCGAGTTGAGGATGACATGGCGCAACTCGGTGGATAGCTCGGCAGACAAGGGGCAGTGGCGAGCCTACGACCCTGACCCGGTAGTGCTCGGCTGTCCGGTGGGGGCCTGACGTGGCAGTTGCCACGGTAGACTGGCTGATTATGGGCGTCCTGCTGGTCTCAACGCTGATCAGTATCAAGCGTGGCTTCGTCAATGAGGCATTGTCGTTGCTCAATTGGATGGCGGCGGTGGTGATCTCGCGGATGTTTGCTGCACAGGTATCGAACCTGCTGGCAGAGTCTATCGAGGTGGCCAGCATCCGTATGGGTGTGTCGCTTGCGATTTTGTTTATTGGGTCATTGATCGTGGGTGGTCTGGTGATCAGACTGGTGGCAGAAGTCGTCCGGATGTCCGGGCTGGGTGGTACCGACAGTTTCCTCGGGATGTTCTTTGGGCTTGCCCGGGGGGCTCTGGTGGTACTGATCGTGGTCGCCGTGCTGCACTACCTGGTGCCGGTGGAAGACGACGCCTGGTGGCAGGAGTCCGTTCTGATCCCACATTTCGTGACGACGGTGCAATGGCTTGGGCCGATCCTGTGGGAGCAGGGCGGACAATTGATTGATGGAACACAAAAAAGGGTGACCTGAATGTGCGGACTTGTTGGCATGGTAGGCCGGAACAACGTTCAATATGACCTCTATGACGCGCTCAGCCTGCTGCAGCATCGGGGCCAGGACGCCGCGGGCATGGTGACCTGCGAGGGTGACACGCTGTACCAGAGAAAGGGCAACGGCTTTGTCCGTGACGTGTTTCGGCAGGAGCACATGAACCGTTTGCACGGCAACATGGGCATCGCTCATGTTCGCTATCCTACCGCCGGGTCCGATAGCGTTGCCGAGGCCCAGCCCATGTATGTCAACTCACCGTTCGGGATCTGTCTTGCGCACAACGGAAACCTGATCAATGACGATAAGCTCAATGAAGACTTGTTTCGTGCCGACCGACGTCACATCAATACCAGTTCCGATACCGAGGTGCTGCTGAACGTCTTTGCCCACGAGTTGCAGAATGTTGCCGGGCTGCGTCCGTTACCCGATGACGTCTTCAAGGCCGTAGAGCGGGTCCATGAGCGAGCCGTGGGGGCCTATTCCGTGGTGGCACTGATCACCGGTTACGGCATCGTGGGCTTCCGGGACCCGTTTGGAATTCGTCCGCTGGTCTATGGCAAGCGCGTTACCAACAATGGGCCTGAATACATCATCGCCTCGGAGAGCGTCGTGCTGGATGTGCTCGGGTTCGAGTTGATCGATGATGTGGCGCCGGGTGAGGCGATCTACATTCAGGCCAATGGCAGGATCCACAGGAAGCAGTGTGCGGCATCGCCGTTGTACAGCCCCTGTATTTTTGAGTACGTCTATCTTGCCAGGCCCGATTCAATCATCGACGGCGTATCGGTGTACAAGGCGCGTCTCAAGATGGGAGAAAAGCTGGCTGACAAGATTCTGCGGCTGTATCCGGACCATGACATCGACGTGGTCATCCCCATACCGGACACCAGCTGTACGGCAGCGCTGCCGATGGCCCATCGTCTGGACGTCAAATATCGGGAGGGTCTGGTCAAGAGCCGCTATGTGGGGCGAACCTTCATCATGCCGGGCCAGCAGGAACGGCAGAAGTCTGTTCGTCGCAAGTTCAACGCGATTGATCTCGAATTCCGCGGCAAGAACGTCCTGCTGGTAGATGACTCCATTGTGCGAGGAACGACCACCCGCCAGATTGTACAGATGGCCCGCAATGCCGGCGCGAGAAAAGTCTATCTGGCATCGGCTGCGCCACCGGTGCGTTTCCCCAATGTATATGGCATCGATATGCCGGCCACTCATGAATTCGTGGCAGATGGATGCAGCGAGGAGCAGATTGCCGAATACATCGGCGTTGATTGGCTGGTCTACCAGGATCTGGCTGATCTGGTGGACTGCGCGATGGGGATCAACGAGAAGATCAAGCGGTTCGATGCGTCGGTGTTTGATGGAGATTACATCACGGGTGGCGTCAATGAGGCTTACCTGTCCCGGGTAGCCGGCTTGCGAAACGATGAGGCCAAGCGGCAGCGTCGGGTTGATTCCGAAGTGATTGAGCTGCACAACCAGATCTGATCGGAGAGTCCATGCACGACGCAATTGCAGAGACCATCGGTGAGGTCGGTTCGGTGCTGCTGGGCAAGACCCATCAGATCAAATTGGCGCTCACCTGCTTTCTTTCCCGGGGTCATCTGCTCATTGAGGATCTGCCAGGGATGGGCAAGACGACGCTGGCTCATACCCTGGCCCAGGTACTAAGTCTGTCCTACAACCGGATTCAGTTCACGAGCGATCTGCTGCCCGCCGACGTACTGGGTGTGTCCATCTATGACCGGGACTCAGGCAAGTTCAATTTTCATCCCGGCCCGGTGTTCAGCCAGCTGGTGCTCGCCGATGAGATCAATCGGACCACGCCAAAGAGTCAGAGTGCGTTGCTCGAAGCCATGGAGGAACGGCAGGTGACCATTGAAGGGGAGACACGCCCCTTGCCCGAGCCGTTCTTCGTGATCGCCACCCAGAATCCCAACACCCAGGCCGGCACGTTTCCGCTGCCTGAATCCCAGCTTGACCGGTTCCTGATGCGCATCGAACTGGGATATCCGGATGCGGAGGCGGAACGAATGCTGCTAAAGGGAGAGGATCGACGGCTGCTGATCAAGCACGTCCGCAATACATTGAACCCGGCGGTACTGAAAGATCTGCAGGACCAAAGCCAGCACATCAAGGTTTCCGAGGCGCTGCTCGACTACGTGCAGCGGTTGGTCCAGCATACCCGGACGGCGCAGGAATTCGCCTACGGTCTCTCGCCCCGTGGCGCGCTGGCGCTGCTTGCCTGCGCTCGAAGCTGGGCGTTGATCGAAGGGCGGACCCACGTTGTCCCCGAGGATGTCCAGGCGGTGCTGCCGTCTGTGGTGGAGCATCGCCTGCGGGAAGCCGCGGACTTCTCCGGCCATGGTGGGGCGGCGCTGGCCCAGCGAATGCTGTCGCAGGTCGATGTCATCGGTTGAGCCGGTTTCGGCCCGGCCACCGGACAATGGTGTCTGGCGGTCCGAGCAGTTCCGTACCTGGCTGGACCGGCGAATGCCGCCGGCCAATGCGATCACGCTCAGCCAGAAAAGCATCTTCATTCTGCCCACAAGGGAAGGCCTGATGTTCGCCGTGCTGGTGGTATTCATGGTGCTGGCCGGGATCAATTATCAGAACTCGCTGGTGTACGCCCTGGCATTCCTGTTGGCCAGTCTGTTCATGGTCAGCATCCTGCACACCTATCGTAATCTGGCGGGCCTGACCCTGCAGGCCGGTCCGGTGAAGGCCGCCTTTGCCGGTGAGGATGCCGAGTTCATCGTGATCCTGAGCCGGCTTGGGGAGCGAACCCACGAGGCGCTGCTGCTCGGCTGGGACAAGCAGATGCTGCAGGGGGCGGACCTTCTTGAGGAAGAGGAGGATCGCGTCAAACTGTATGTGCCGACCCGTCAACGCGGGGTGATGAATCCGGGTCGCCTGCTGATCCAGACCTACTATCCTGTGGGTCTGTTCCGGTCCTGGTCCTGGGTGGATCTGGACATGTCGACGCTGGTCTATCCATACCCGGTTGCCGCCGGTCCGGTACCCGGGGCACCCAGTAGTGCAGAAGAAGGTGAGATGCTGCAAAGGGAGGGCGCCGAGGACTTTTACGGCCTCCGGCAATACCACAGCAGCGACCCGCCCCGCCATGTGGCCTGGAAATCCTATGCCAGGACTGAAGAACTGCTGACCAAACAATATGCATCCTATGCGGACCGTCGGGTGTGGCTCGACTGGGAACTCCTGACAGGCATGGAAGCCGAGGCAAGGCTGTCGCGCCTGTGTTACTGGGTGTTGCAGTTGGCCGCGACCACCAATGAATATGGTCTGCGGCTGCCGGGGCTGGAGATTGCCCCGGGCCGGGGTGAGGCCCATCGCGATGAAGTTCTAAAGGCGCTCGCGATATTTGAGGTGGGCCGGTGAACGATTTCCAGATCCCCAGAAACAGCCTCGCCTGGATGCTGGTCGCCCAGGCGGGGGTGATCGCCCCTCATGTATGGTCCCTGCGTCTGCCGGTGTGGATCGTCCTGCTGTGTGTCGGTTGCGGCATCTGGCGGGTGATGGTGTACCAGGGGCGCTGGACCTATCCCGGCCGCTGGGTTCGGGTACTGTTCGTGATCGGAGGCGTGGTGGGCATCGGTTTCGGCTATGGAACCTTTCTTGGGGTTGACCCCTGGGTCGGGCTGGTCATCACCGCATTCGTGCTGAAACTGCTGGAGATGCACTCGAAGCGTGATGCCTACGTGGTGATTATTCTCGGGTATTTTGTGGCGCTCACCGAGTTTCTGTATTTTCAGGCGATTCCCTACGCCGCCTATGTGCTGCTGGTGGTGACCTGCCTCACTGCCGCGCTGATTGGTCTGAACCAGACTCGCAGCCATACCAGGCCCGTGAAGACCTTCAAGCTGGCGGCCAGCCTGCTGTTGCAGTCGGTCCCACTGATGGTCGTTCTGTTTGTGCTGTTTCCCCGCCTGGCGCCGTTGTGGACGGTGCCCATCCAGTCCCAGACAGCCCGCACCGGGGTGACTGACCGCATGAGCCCGGGCAATATTGCAGAGCTGACCCAGTCGGATGACCTGGCGTTTCGTGCCACCTTTGAGGGGCCGGTGCCACCCCAGAGCGAACTGTACTGGCGCGGCCTCGTGCTCAGCTATTTTGAAGATGGCACCTGGAGCCAGGTGGATCCCCGAAGCTATGGCCCGGTTGCGGCGCGTCAGAAGCGACCGGCCTGGGTGGATCGGATTGAACGGCTCGGCAACCAGGTCCGGTATTCCATCATCCTCGAACCGACCAATCAGAACTGGCTGTTCAGTCTGACGGTCCCGGAGCCAGTGGATATGGATGGCGTCTATCTGGTGCGGGACTACCGTCTTGTCGCTGACCCGGAAGTCCGGAGCCGATTGCGCTATGAAGTAACATCGGATCTGGATTATGCGATCGACCGGCGCATGCCCAGCCGTCTGTATTACGACAACACCATGCTGCCTGTGAAAGGCAATCCGAAGGCGAGGGAACTGGCTGCGCAAATGCGCGCGGCTGCCGGCAGCCATCGAGACTATGTGAATGCGGTGCTGCGCATGTTCAATGAGCAGGAGTTCAGCTACACCCTGAAGCCCCCGCGGCTGGGGGACGATACCGTCGACGACTTCCTGCTGGGGACCCGCAGTGGCTTTTGTGAACACTATGCCGGGTCGTTTACCTTCCTGATGCGGGCGGTGGGCATACCGGCGCGGGTCGTCGTGGGCTATCAGGGGGGTGAGTACAATCGGATTGGCGACTATGTTGCGGTGTACCAGTTCGATGCCCACGCCTGGAGCGAGGTCTGGCTGGAAGGTGAAGGCTGGGTGCGGGTCGATCCAACATCGGCGGTGGCGCCGGAGCGAATCCAGAGCGGACTGGAATCGGCAGTATCCAGTGGAGAATTCCTGGGCGATCTGACCCTTTCCTGGCTGAAGTACAGACAGACCCTGTGGATTACCGAGTTGCGGCTGCAGCTGGCGGCCATCAGCCACTACTGGGACAGCTGGGTCGTCGGATACTCACCGGAGGTGCAGGTCGATCTGCTCACGCGCTTGCTCGGCAACGTGGATTCCAAGACCATTGGCATGATCACCCTCGGCCTGTTCTTTGGCCTGCTGGGTATCATTGGCATCATTCTGTTGCGCAAGAAACCGATCGCGGCGCTGTCTGAGGTGGATAAGGAATTCCTCCGGTTCAGCCAGCTGCTCGCCAAAGAGGGCCTGGGCCGACGCATGGGCGAGGGTCCGATCGATTACGGCAGAAGGCTTGCCGCGGCACGCCCCGATCTTGCGGCCGTTGCAAACCGGGTGAGTGAGACCTACGTCACGCTGAACTATGCCGAGGATGTTCCATCCGATGCGATGGCGCTAAAGCAAGCCGTGCGCGCCTTCCGGCTGCGAGCCATGACCACCCGTTAGCGTTGGCGATCACCTGACAATCCGGGCAGGTCGCGGCCTGATGGGGCAAGCGACCTGTGCCCGGCCTGGTCAGCCAGCGCGCTCCACCGTGACCACGTTGACGGCAGGAATGACCGCATCGGCCGCTGATTTCCTGAACGATTCGATCTCATGAAAATTGAGATAGCGATAGATGTCAGCCGACAGGGTGTCGAGCTCCTTCATGTAGCCCATGTATTCGTCTACCGTGGGCAGTTTGCCGAGGATGCTGGCCACCGCAGCCAGTTCAGCAGACGCAAGATACACATTGGCACCATCTCCAAGCCGGTTCGGAAAATTCCGGGTGGAAGTGGAGACGACCGTGGAATTGGACGCGACCCGCGCCTGGTTACCCATGCACAGGGAACAGCCGGGCATTTCAGTACGGGCACCCGCCTGGGCAAAGATGTTGTACACGCCTTCCTCCATGAGCTGGTGCTGATCCATCTTGGTGGGAGGCGAGATCCAGAGGCGAGTAGGGATGCCGCTCGCCTTGTCCAGCAGTCTGGCGGCGGCCCTGAAGTGACCGATGTTGGTCATGCAGGAGCCGATAAAGACCTCATCGATCTTCGTGCCGGTGACTTCTGACAGGGGCTTCACATCATCCGGATCATTGGGGCAAGCCAGCAGTGGCTCAGTGATCTCATTGAGGTCGATCTCGATAATTTCTGCGTATTCGGCATCGGAATCCGCTGCGAGCAGTTCCGGATTGTCGAGCCAGGCCTCCATCTCGCCGATCCGGCGGGCAATGGTTCTGGCATCGCCGTAGCCTTCACTGATCATCCAGCGCAGCAGTGTGACATTGGAGCTGATGTACTCGATGATCGGGTCCTTTCCAAGGGCGATGGTACAGCCGCCCGCGGATCGCTCGGCGGATGCATCGGAGATCTCAAATGCCTGTTCCACCTTGAGGTCAGGCAGGCCCTCGATCTCCAGAATGCGCCCTGAGAAGACGTTCTTCTTGCCTTCCTTGGCGACCGTGAGCAGACCCCGCTGGATTGCCGCATAGGGAATCGCGTTCACCAGGTCTCGCAGGGTGATGCCTGGCTGCATCTTGCCCTTGAATCGGACCAGCACAGATTCCGGCATATCGAGCGGCATCTGACCTATTGCGGCGGCAAATGCCACCAGACCCGACCCGGCAGGAAAACTGATGCCGATGGGGAAACGGGTGTGGGAATCACCGCCCGTTCCTACGGTATCGGGCAGCAGCATCCGGTTCAGCCAGGAGTGAATGATACCGTCCCCGGGATGCAGAGCGACGCCGCCCCGGGTCTGAATGAAATCAGGCAGTGTGTGCTGGGTCTCGATGTCTACCGGCTTGGGATAGGCAGCCGTATGACAGAAGGACTGCATGACGAGATCTGCATTGAAACCGAGGCAGGCAAGTTCCTTTAGTTCATCGCGGGTCATGGGCCCTGTGGTGTCCTGGGAACCGACCGTGGTCATCCTGGGTTCGCAGTAAGTACCGGGCCGTATGCCTGCCACACCGCAGGCACGGCCGACGATTTTCTGGGCCAGGGTGTAGCCCTTGTCAGAGGCATCACCGGGAATGTCGCTCTTGAAGACATCGCTCGGTGCGAGTCCCAGCGCTTCCCGCGACCGCTCGGTCAGCCCGCGGCCGATGATCAGGGGGATGCGGCCGCCGGCGCGCACCTCATCGAGGAGCACCTCGGTGGCCAGCTCAAAGGTGGCAATCTCTTCGCCGGTGGCCTCGTTGGTGATACGCCCCTCATAGGGATAGATGCTGATGACGTCGCCCATTTCCATTTTCGATACGTCACATTCGATGGGTAACGCGCCGGCATCCTCCATGGTGTTAAAGAAGATCGGCGCGATCTTGCCACCGAGTACCACGCCACCATCGCGTTTGTTGGGAATGAACGGCACATCGTCGCCCATGTGCCAGAGCACGGAGTTGGTGGCGGACTTGCGCGAAGACCCGGTGCCGACGACATCGCCGACATAGGCGAGCGGGTGGCCCTTTTTCTTCAGTTCCTCAATGGTGCCAAGCGGGTCTTCCATCTTCTTGATCAGCATGGACATTGCGTGCAATGGAATATCGGGCCGACTCCACGCGTCTCCGGCCGGGGAGAGGTCATCGGTATTGGTCTCGCCCTCAACCATGAAGACGGTCACAGTGATCTTCTGGGGCACCTCCGGTCTTGACGTGAACCATTCGCCATTCGCCCATGCTTCGACCACCTGCCTGGCATGAGGGTTGGTCTTTGCCTTCTCCACGACGTCATGGCGGGCGTCAAACATCAGCAGCGTTCTGGACAGCGCCGCTGCCGCGGTGGCTGCGGTTTCCTCGTCATCCAGAAGATCAACCAGCGGTGCGATGTTGTAGCCCCCCAGCATTGTTCCCAGCAATTTCGTGGCATGCACCTGGTCGATCAGGGGTGAGGTGGCCTTGCCGCTCGCGATGTCGGCCAGAAACGCGGCCTTGACGTAGGCGGCATCATCCACGCCCGCGGGAACCCGATTGGTGATCAGGTCAAGGAGGAAGTCTTCTTCTCCGGCCGGGGGATCTTTCAATAGCGCCACCAGATCGTTAACCTGTTCAGCCGATAGTGGCCTGGGGACGGTGCCCAGCCGGGCGCGTTCATCGACGTGTTGTCTGTATGCTTCAAGCAAGGGGGTCACTCCTCAATCAATCCTGGGGCCGCGAGGCGCGGGGGACTGCAGTCTAAACCAAGGGCTGCGCAAAGTTAAGCTGTGGTGTGTAAGATGATGAATGTGAACAGTTTTTTGCATTGCGGGACGCCGGATGCGTGGCTGGAGCGAGCGGCAGGCGAGATTCAGACATTGCTGATCGACCATGCCAACTGCGAGAAGAAGGCAGCATCGACTGCGATCAACCTGATGTATCGTTATGTGGACAAACCGGACATGCTGGTGCAGCTGTCAAAACTGGCACGGGAAGAACTGCGCCACTTTGAACAGGTCCTGGGCGTGATGGCAGATCGGGGCGTGGGTAACGTCCACCTGTCCCCGTCGCGTTATGCCAGTGCATTGCGCCGTGAGGTCCGTACGTCTGAACCTGGCAGGTTGGTCGACATTCTGATCAACGGCGCCATCATCGAGGCCCGTAGCTGCGAGCGTTTTGAGCGACTGAGCAAGGTTCTGGATGCCGATCTTGCAGCATTTTACAGCTCCCTGATGAAGTCAGAGTCACGCCACTTTGGAGTGTATCTGGATCTCGCAAGGGATCTCTCAGATGATGACGGCAACCGCTTCGAGGAGCGTGTTGCACATTTTCTGGCTTTGGATGCAGCTTTGATGACCTCCCCGGACCCGGACTTTCGTTTTCACAGTGGTGTACCGATGTCGAACGATTCGAGCGAATAGCCCTGCTGGTCAAAGCGTAGATACCAGCCCTTTTGGTCCCAGTCTCCCAGCACGATCCGTGTTCCCTGACGCTTGCCCAGATTCACGTCGTGAACATTGGGCCGATGGGTATGTCCATGGATCATGGTGGTGACATCGTGGTCATTCATGGTGCTCACCACGTCTTGTGGGGTCACATCCATGATGTCCATGGCGGTTTCCCTGGTATGGGCACGGCTCTCGTCCCGAGCGCCCCTTGCGATGGCGGCGCGTTCCTCCAGACTCCTGGAGAGCAGATCCCTGGTGGTGTCGGGATTGCGAAGCATCTTGCGCGCCGCCATATACGCGGTATCCCTGGTGCAGAGGCTATCGCCGTGCATCAGCAGGACCCGTCGTCCGTACAGGTCTATTGTGGTCGGGTCGGAAAGGAGTTCGAGGCCGGTCGCGATACAGAAATCATGACCGATCAGGAAATCCCGATTTCCGTGAAGAAAGTAGCGGGGAATTGTCAGTTCAGCCAGAGCGTGAATAATGCGCCGATTGAATGGGGAGTCATCGTCATCACCCAGCCAGACCTCGAACAGGTCTCCAAGGATGAACAGTTGTTCGACCCCTTCCATTCCATCGGTCAGAAAGGCCAGGAAGGCGTCTGTGACGTCCGGTCTGGCGTCGTCGAGGTGCAGATCGGAGATAAAGATACTTGTCACATTGGGTCCTTGCTAAGTACTTGCCAGCATTGGTGATTCTTCGGTTATCGTTTGACGTCGCTCACGTCGGTTCAGTAGAATGCGCCCCTTCAAAACGCACCGTCGTTTCGTTTTGTATCTCGCCGCCGTGCAATGATACCCTTATCGTCGGTAGCGTGTTGAATTCGGGGTATAGCGCAGTCTGGTAGCGCGCCTGCTTTGGGAGCAGGATGTCGGGAGTTCGAATCTCTCTACCCCGACCATTCTTATTGCTCGCAGCAGTGGTGAGGTATCGCTCGAATCTGAATATGCGCCCGTAGCTCAATCGGATAGAGCATCGGCCTTCTAAGCCGAGGGTTACAGGTTCGATTCCTGTCGGGCGTGCCAGCAGTTTCAATGGTGGGCGTAGCTCAGTTGGTAGAGCTCTGGATTGTGATTCCAGCGGTCGTGGGTTCAAGCCCCATCGTCCACCCCAGAAATTGGGGTCAGAGTCGAATTTACATTTGTAAATTCGACTCTGACCCTGATTCTTCAGCAGTCCTGGTCTGGTAGCATGATTGAATGGATTCTCCTGGGGAGGGTGTCATGGAAAATCAGCCAGTGTTGATCGACGTGCGCGAAGCTCATCGGTTTGATGAAGACAGTCTGTCGAGATATTTGTCCACCAGGCTGCCGGGTTTCGAGGATGCCCTGGTGGTCAGGCAATTTGTCGGTGGCACATCCAACCCCACCTTTATGCTTTCGTCGGGAGAACAAAGCTGGGTGCTGCGAAAGCGCCCGCCGGGGCATTTGTTGCCCTCGGCACATCAGGTAGAGCGGGAGCACAGGGTGATGCATGCGCTGCGGGATTCTGATGTGCCCGTACCCAGGATGCTGCACTTCTGTGCGGATGAAGCGGTCATAGGGCAGGCGTTCTATGTGATGGAGCATGTTCCGGGGCGAATCACCCAGTCCCTGATGCCAGGCTTTACACCGCAAGAACGCAGCGCCATCTACGACGACTTCATCAGGGTGCTTGCCGCTCTGCACAAGGTAGACCACATTGCAGCAGGGCTTGAACACCATGGTCGGCCGGGCAACTATTTTGCCCGCCAGATCGACCGCTGGTCGAAACAGTACCGGGCTTCCCAGACGGACGACATCCCGGAAATGGAACGTCTGATGGAGTGGATGCCCGCCCACATTCCGGATGGGGAGGAAGTGTCGGTGATTCATGGTGATTACCGGATCGGCAATATGCTGATTCATCCGACACAGCCACGGATTGCCGCGGTGCTGGACTGGGAACTCTCAACGTTGGGTCACCCTCTGGGCGACCTGGCCTACCACTGTGCCTTTGCACACCATTCCGAGTTCGTGGACCTCATTGATAAATTGCCGGAAATGGGGATTCCATCTGAGGTCCGCTGGCAGGACCGGTATTGCGAACTGACCGGCCGTGGGCCTATAGAGAACTGGAATTTCTATGTTGCTTACAATCTGTTTCGTCTGACCGGCATTTCCCAGGGTGTTTACAAACGGGGCCTGGATGGCATCGCGAGTTCGGAAATAGCGCTGGATGGGCAACGCCTGGGAGTACTGGCTCGAGCACGTCGGGCGTGGGCACTGGTTGAGGCCATGTCATAAACCTGGCGTGGGTCGCAGGCACGATGGGCCTGCACTTGACTCGTTAGCCCGCTTCTGGCCTGCTGGAAATCAATGGCGCAGACGAGGCACGGGAATGAAGCTGGGAACAGGCGTGGGTGGTTGGCTGGCGGGTATCGAAGCAGCAGCAAGGAAGGCAGAACAGGCGGGCTATGACTATGTGAGCTGTGGTGAACTTGCCCATGATTCCATCCTGACGATGACCCTTGCTGCCGCTGCAACGGATACCGTGGAGCTGCAGACGTCGGTGACCATTGCATTTCCCCGTAGCCCATTCGTTCTGGCGCAGGAAGCCTGGGATCTGCAGGCCTACTCCAAGGGGCGCTTCACCCTGGGCCTTGGCAGTCAGGTGAAAGGGCACAATGAGCGTCGATTCAGCATCCCATGGTCTGCCCCGGCGCCGCGGATGCGGGAATACATCATGATGATGCATGCCGTCTGGGATTCGTGGCAGGACGGCAAATCGGCAGATTTCCTGGGCAAGCACTACCGGTACACACTGATGACACCGAACTTTAACCCGGGTCCCATCGAATATCCCCGCCCGAAGGTAGCGCTTGCTGTTGTCGGAGCGGGTATGGCGCGTGTGGCAGGGGAGATGGCTGACGTGATCCTCCCCCATGGTGGCATCATGACGGACCGCTACATGCGGGAAGTTCTATTGCCGAATGTAAAGATCGGCCTCGATCGTGCCGGGCGTACCTGGCAGGATGTCGAGATCGCGGCGAGCGGCTACCTTGTGATGGGAAAGGACGAGCGCGAGATCGCTCAAAACCTCAATCGTCAGCGTCAGGCGCTTTCCTTCTATGGTTCCACCCGTACCTATCACGAGGTGCTCCGAATGCATGGTCTTGAAGCGCTTGGCCATAAACTGCATCAGCTCTCTCTGCGCGGAGCCTGGCAGGAAATGCGAGAGGTGATCACAGAGGATGACCTGCGGGCACTATGCCAGACGTGTACATACGATGAGTATCCGCAGTTCATCAAAGAACATCGCGAGTACGCTTCCCTGATGGGGTTCGGCATGCCCACCCGGACGGTGGAGGAACAGGAGCGTGCGATGGCCCTGATGGCGGCACTAAGGGCCATCGAGAATCCTGGAGTTCCCGGAGAAATGGGGTCAGTACGCTCCCGCTAACTCGAAGTGGCCTGGTTAACGGGGGCCCTGATTCATTCCATGTGTCGCTCGACTGACAGTTCAACCATCCTTGAGCGACTCCGGGCGTAACAGAATGTCCCTTTCGCCGTCGCTGAACCAGGCCTCTCCAGATTCTATGGTGCATTGTAGTCTCATGGCACGCCCTGCCATCGCAGACAACTGCCGGACATGATCATCCCCTACCAGATAGGCTCGCAGGTTACCGAATCGCCCCAGCGCCGCTGCCTGCTTTCGCCACCAGACCCGGGTTCCGCGTTCACTGTAGGCGTAAACGATGACTTCCCGGGCGCGACCGCAGGCCCTTCCTATGCGTGCCGGGTCAGGATTGCCGAGGTCTATCCAGCATTCGACTTCACCGGAGAGACTTCTCTGCCACAGATCGGGTTCATCTGTCGTACTGATTCCGCGCCCGAGTTCGAGCCGGTCGCCGGCGTGCAGTGCAAACACCAGCAGTCGCAGCATCATGCGCTCGTCGGTTTCCGAGGGATGGCGGGCGACCGTCAGGTCGAAGTCACCGTAGACTTGTCGGTCCATGTCCGAGACATTGATGGATGCCTTGAAGATAGTGGCTTTGAGCGCCATGGCGTGCTTCCCTGTCGATGCCCTGGAGGTCCGATTCGCTTGCCCGGTCGGCGATCAGTCCCTGCCCGAGAAGATGCCGGCAATCCATTCGCTGCGGGGACGGAAGGGCCGCTCTGCATTCAAAATTGAGTCCATTCTGGTGGTCACTTCGAGGCGGATGTAACCAGGGTCGTCCTCAGCCTCTGCCATCACGTAGAAGGTTCCTGTTCGCATGGCTTCAAAGACCTCGCTGGCACACTGGGATGGCGGCAGACCATGGCTCTTGAATCGATCCAGGATGCGCTGGGTGCCTTCAGTGACGGCCTGGGGCCCCCCGAACCGGTCCGGTCGGTAAGCGGCCGACCCAACAATATTGGTGGCGACAACGTTGGGGCACAGCACATGGCTCGTCAATCTGCCGTTCAATTCACCGTGCAGGGTCTCCATGAGGGCGACGCAGGCATGTTTGGTGACGCCATACAGGCTTGACGATGCGCACAGCCCGTCCTGTGACGCCGTTGCCATGACGGAACCTGGAGCATTCTGGCTAAGCATTCCGGGAACAAAGGCGCGCAGACAGTTCAGCACCCCCTTCAGATTGACGCCATAGGCGATTTCCCAGTCCTCCTCGGAGCCGCCAAGTACACTGCCGCCGCCTCCCACGCCGGCATTGCAGGCCAGCAGCGAGATGGGTCGGTCGGGAAACCGGCTTCGGAGCATCTCTGCCAGGCCATTGACATTATCCTGGTCCGAGACGTCGACACGCTCGCCGATGATCTCCACGCCCATCTGGTCAGCCCGGGCAGTGAGTTCATCGGTCGCCTGGTCAATGGCATCCTGGCGGATATCGGCGATCACCGGATGCATCCCGTGTGCCACGGCGGCCTCAGCCAGGGCGAAACCGATTCCGGAGGCAGAACCGGTGATGATAGCGAGCCCACCCTTCAGAACACCGAGATCTTGATGGCCGTTGCCGGATTTCGTGAACGGATTCTTGTGGGTTGGCATGGAGGTTCCTTATGGCAGTCGGTAGCAATCAGATGCGGCGGATCATAGCCGGATGGCTTGCCGTGCGCCAATCGGAACGATTCTGAAACATGATGGGTGGGTGTCCGGTGGGTTAAGATGCAAACGGCGCTTACTGGCTGAACTGACAAGAGGAGGACAAGATGGAGGACTTCAGCGGGAAGATTGCAGTCGTCACCGGCGGTGGGACCGGCATGGGTCGTGAACTGGTCAGGCAACTGGTCGCGCAGGGCTGCCATGTGGCGACCTGTGACATCATTGCCCCGAATCTGGACCGGACCATCGAGCTTTGCCGCGAGCAAGCACCCCAGGGGGTGCGAGTGACAGGTCACATCTGTGACGTGGCCGCGGAAGATCAGGTAGAACGACTCCAGCAGGAAGTGGCGACGGAGCATGAGACGGAACATATCAATCTGTTGTTTAACAACGCGGGGATTGGCGGCGGAGGAAGCTTTGTCGATGCGACTCGGGAAGAGTGGGAGCGAACATTCAACATCTGCTGGAATGGCGTTTATTACTTTTGCCGGACGTTTCTGCCGATGCTTCTCGCCAGCACTGAGGGTCACATCGTCAACACCAGCAGCGTGAACGGCTTTCGCGCGTCACTTGGCGGGAACATTCCCCATACCGCTTACAGCGCGGCAAAATTCGCGGTCAAGGGTTTTACCGAGGCACTGATCAATGATTTTCGATTCAATGCGCCCCATCTGAAGGCCTCTGTGGTCATGCCTGGCGGTGTTGGCACCGACATTGCGATCAACTCCAGTCGGATTCTGGGGCACGGTGCGCCGAAGGACTGGACCAACGAGGAGATTGAGGCGATGCGGGCGCGTTGGATCAGGATGGGTGCCCATCGCGATTCGCTTCGAATTGACGAAAGAATGCTGGAGATGACCAACGATGAGATTCGTCAGGCCATGACGGAGCGGGAGGAAAACTACCGCAATATCGGCATTACACCGGCACAAGCGGCCACAATCATTTTAGATGGCGTGAAACAGGGCCACTGGCGGATTCTGGTGGGCAAGGATGCTGAGGCGCTGGACCGAGCGGTCCGCAAGGACCCGCTGCACGCCTACGACCTCGATTTTGATCGTCACGTCCGGGCCCAGTGGGATGGCAAGCCCCACGGTAGTGATCTGTAGTGACGTTGATCCATCAATTGCTGAGTGATGCTGCTGCACGATTCAGTACCCGTGTGGCGATCGATTCGCCAGGCGGTCAACTGACCTACCGGGAACTGCAGGAACGCGCTGATTTTCTGGCCGGTGCGCTCGAAGATCTCGGGATGATCTGTGGTGACACGTTGGCGATATTGTCGCCTAACTGCGGCGACTATCTGGTCTGTCAGTATGCAGCTTCCAGAATCGGTGCGATCTTTGAAGTACTGAACACGCGCCATGTGACTGATGAACTGGTTTACGCGGTCAATAATGCCGGTGCCCGGACGCTCATTGTGCATCAGGACCTCGCCGGGCATGTTGGCAGCCTCAGGGCGTGCCCCACCGTGGAGTGGGTTATTGGCCTGGCAAGCATACAGGGGGCGCACTGGACATTTGATGAACTGATTGCTCGCGGCACCCGAGCACAGTCCAGCCCGCCCCTGTCGGACGATTCACCAGCGGTACTGATGTACACCAGTGGTACCACTGGTCGCCCCAAAGGTGCGCTCCAGACCCAGCGCGGTTCTGTTCAGGCCGATCAGACCACGGCCAGTCTGCTTGAAGTGAGCGAGCATGATCGCTTTCTGGCCTTCATGCCCTTCTTCCACCAGGCAGGGCTGATTCGAGCCCGTGCGATGTTGAGCCGCGGTGCCACCATCGTAATGCCAGGTGATCTGTCTGCAGACGACATCGCGGACTATCTGCGACGTCAGCGGGTCACCGTCACGATGCTGGTGCCACCCTACAGCGTGAGACTGCTGTCCCTGTGCGAACAACAGGACATCAAGTTGCCGGATCTCAGGATGCTGATTGGCGCGACGGGCATCCGGGTGAAATCATTTTGCGAGGCCAATGGCTGCCGCTGCATGTCAGTCTATGGGCAGACAGAGGTCACTGGCCTGATCACTGTGATCTGGGGTGAGGAATCGTGGGGCAGCACGGCTCGATCGGGTAGCGTGGGTCGCCCCGTCGATGACATGGAAATCCGGATTCAGGACGACGATGGCCGTGAATTACCCCACGGCGAGACCGGTGAAATCATGGCCCGGTCCGCCCGCTGTGTCCCGGGGTACTGGCAGAACGACCAAGCCAGTGCCGCACTCTACTCTGATGGCTGGCTTCACACGGGCGATCTTGGCCGGGTTGATGATGATGGCTATCTGTACTTCGTAGGCCGCAAGAAAGAGTTGATCAAGACCGGTGGCGAGAATGTGTATCCGCTCGAAGTCGAAAATGTGCTGCGCAGACATGAAGACGTTCTGGACCTGACCGTCATGGGACTGCCTGACCGTGACTGGGGTGAGGCCGTCACGGCCGTGATCGTGACCAGGAGCGGCCAGACGCTTTCCGCAAACGACTTCCACAGCTTCTGTCGCGGCCAATTGGCAGGATACAAGGCGCCGCGACGCGTCTACTGCGTTGACGAAATACCCCGCAACCATACAGGCAAGCCGGACAAGCTGGCGCTGCGGCAGCGGTTTCTGGCAGACAGGATCACCCGGCCCTGAAGATCGAGATCTCGATGCCGTCCTCACGATCAGTATATTCGATGTGTGAACGGTGATACTCGGTATCGTAGTGGCCGCACTGGCGCACGTAGTCGAGGTACTCTTTGGGATTAAATGCCGGTCCAACGTTGTCGGCAAACACGACGCTGCCCTCCTTGAGAAGTTGATGATGTTCCAGTGCCAGCAGGTCCGGTTTGTAAAGGTCCTTCCAGTGGTCGAGGAAGACAAGCTCGAACGACCCACTCAAAGTAGGGATGATGACATCAGACGCACCATGGACAATGCTCACGTGGTTGCTGAGGCCCGCATAGTCGATCATCTGGCGGGCGACCTGAACACTGTCCGCGTCGACCTCAACGCCCGTCAGGGTCCCACCCTCGGGCAGCGCAGAACCAATCAGCACAGCCGAGTAACCACAGAAACATCCCAGCTCAAGGACCCGTGCACCCTTGCCCAGGGCCCCAACCCGCGCGGCGAGCAGCGGACCTTTCTCGGGACCCACGTTCATCAGGAACTCGTGGTTCATACCGTAGTCATCCAGAGCGGAGAGAATCGAAACGGGATCGTTCCGGGTGGCGGTTTGCCGAACGTGTGCAAGTGCTGAAGATCTGGTGTCGGGCATGGCAGGGTCCTTGAGTTCCGGGTGAGCTGCGAACCATCAATACGTCGATCAATGATAGACCATTTGCGCCATGTGATGGTTTGTCATCTATCTGTAGCACCACACACCAATCGGCATATGTTCTCCTGCCGTCCGGCTTGAGGGTGCCAATGGCAGGCACGCCCACCGAGTCCACGGCGCCCCCGGGAGTCACTCATTCCGCCGTGGTTGTTTCGTCCTGCTGCGTCAGTGGTCCGGTGTTCGATTCGACCTGGGCAAGAGTCACCAGTCCACGGTTACCATCCACTGTGATGATCTGCCCGTCCGCAATGCGTCTGGTGGCATCGCCGACGCCCAGTACCGCTGGTATGCCGTATTCCCGGGCAACGATGGAGCCGTGGGCCAGGATGCCGCCGATGTCCGTCACCAGACCGACCGCCTGGGGAAACAGCTGGGTCCACGCCGGTGTCGTGGTCGGGCAGACGAGAATAGAGCCAGGCTTCATTCGACTGAACTCGGAAGGTGACAGAATCAGGCTCACCGGTGCGGTCACCGTACCAGGGCTGACTGGTGATCCCTTCAACTGGTCGTCGCTATTGCGTTCATCTTCCTGGTTGACCCGGCGGGAGATCCAGGGTGGAGGATTGCCAACATGGGTTGGTGGATTCAGCCACCGGCGGGCTTCCCGCAGCGACCGTCTGGAAACGGTCAGTTGCCGGTATTCAGGCAACCCATCGCCCGCCAGCAGTGCTCTAATGGCACGACCCAGTTCATCGAGGTTGAGAAAGAAGACATCGCTCGCAGCGTGTAGCGTCCCCACGTCAGCCAGGCGTTGCCCCAGTTCCATCGTTAGAGGTCGCAGCACAGTCCAGGCCCTGCCCATGTGAAACATGGCAGCCTCGCGGTTGGGGTAATAGCGCCGTGCCCGGCGCAACAGCCTCCTGAACTCGCGCAGCGTATCGCCCTCGAAGAACCCAATGGCTTCAAGCTCCTGGTCACGTCGCCGTTTGGAAACCTCGCGCTGCCTTGCGAGGGGATCATAGTCAGCCTGAAGTACCAGCGCGTACAGGCTCTGGGCAATGCTATCGGGATCATCCGCTTCCGAGGGCTCGACAAAGTCCAGGGTAAAGATCTGATGGCCGTACTGTTTGATGTAAACGTCCAGCAGTCTGCGCGGACGCTCGCCAGACGGATGCTCTGCCAGCATCGACAGCAGGTGCCATGGTGATGTCGCGATGGCCGCCTTGTAGAGCGCCTTGTCCTCCCGGATAGCGTTCGCGACTCGCCAGAGTGCGACATGGGCGTCAAATGCAGGGGACCTCAGGCCGCTCAGGAATTGCCCGCTGCTGAATCTGCCTGCAGAATTTTCCTGCAGGAAGTTGTGCAGTTGAGATTCTGTGCCACGGGTCAGCGAGAAGGCATTCCAGACGCCACCATGATACCAGTAACGGGCTTCTGCCTCGGATAGCTTGCGTATCGCTGCCCACAGCTGATTTGGTGTGGCTTTGGAAGGCACGAGGGCCTCCCAGCGCCGCACCTCACGACGATAGCGGGGCAGCGAGATGAAACGCCACTCGGGCGTCCAGAGATTAAACATCTTGAAGTTCATCCAGCGTCGCTGCCACCGCTGCAAGCCCGGCCGCAAGGCACGGGGCACCCACTGACGGGGCCGATAGTCCGGGGCACGTCCGGTGCGCGGCGGTTCACCGAGATGCCTGTAGGCATAGCCGTTGACGGTCGTCTGGACGTGAAACGATGCAGGTGGCTGGGTATCAACAAAGTCGTGCTGACCGCGTCGTGTCAGATTCCTTCCCCAGAAATACTGCAGTGAGCGCTTCATATGAAGGTCCTCAAACAGAGTGCTGACCGGGTCAGGAATGTGTTCGACCAGCTGTGACCGTCCAAGATACGCACTGGGTTCCGGTGGTTCCCAGCGGACCTCGGTGAGGGGCGGCGGGGGCAGGTGGGTGATTGGTCTTGATTGGAGCAACCAGAGCTTGCCGTCGGCAATCAGCCACTCGATGTCCTGGGGCAGGTCACCAAAGTGGCTTTCAATCTTGAGTGCGGTGGCGGTCAGCTCCTCCAGCGCTTCCCTGCTGATGGATTCCGCCAGCCTGTCGGTGTCACGCACCTTCCTGATGACCGTACCCTGATCCTCGCTGCCAACAATCATTTGTTCCTTGGCGCCGATGACCGCCTCTTTGACCTCGAGGCTGGTTCTGTCGATGACATAGGAATCTGGCGTGACTTCTCCGCTGACAATGGCTTCACCTAGCCCATAGCTCGCGTTGACGATCATCTCGTCTCTCGCGCCCGTGGTCGGGTTAGCGGTAAACAGCACGCCGGATACCTCCGCCGGTACCATGGTCTGTACCACAACTGCCATCGCGATTTCGCTCTGGCTGATTCCCATCTGGTGGCGATATCCCATCGCCCGTGCGGTCCACAGAGAGCCCCAGCAACGCTGCACGGCCTCCAGCAGTGGGTCGAGCCCCCTGATATGCAGGTATGTGTCCTGCTGACCGGCAAAAGAGAGTCCCGGCAGGTCCTCGGCGGTGGCAGATGACCTGACGGCAACCCGGTCGGCGGCAAGGTCCTCGAAGGCAGAGGTGATGGCCTGCCTGACCTCCATTGGCATCACGGCATCTTCAATCAGCGTCTGAACCCGGGCCGCCGCGGCTTCGAAAGAGATGGCGCCTTTGACGACGTCCGGGGCGGCGGCTTCGGCGAGGGCCCCGGACAGATCGTTTTCCTGAAGGAACCGGCGATAGGCACTGGTGGTAATGTGAAACCCGTCGGGTACGATAAATCCAGCGTTGACCAGCCCGGCCAGTGAATTTCCCTTGCCACCCAGTTGTTCCAGTGATGGGTTGGTACCGAGTGGTCGGATGAACAGTTCAGTCATGTGAAATGGAAACCGGTTGTGGAATAAGATGGTTAGTTCCTCTATGACGCTTTTCCCGCGTATCGAGAAACAGTTTTGGCGCGGTGACGGGCGCGAGTGTATTGGAACCGGCAGCTCAAATCGACCGCGCCGGGCGCTGCCGCGATGTTCAAAGTGCATGTTCGTAGTTGTTCTACAGGATATTAGACTCTATAATTCGCGCCCTTCGGAGAGCCATAAGTCATTGATTCATTGGTCTCTAGTGGTTGGGTGTGCCATTCGCCGGTTGCCGACAGGCAGTAGCGCACTACCGGCAGACCGAATGCGAAAGTGGCGGAATTGGTAGACGCGCTGGATTTAGGTTCCAGTATCGAAAGATGTGAGAGTTCGAGTCTCTCCTTTCGCACCACATTATCATTCATCATCGATCATCATTAATTCATCGACAAGAGGCTGGGGAAGTCATGCAAGTCACCCTTGAAACCACGACAGGTCTGGAGCGCAGGATGCGAATCAGCGTCCCGGCAGAGCGACTGGAAACCCAGGTGGACGAAAAACTCAGGCAGACCGCCCGCCAGGTGCGCCTCAAAGGCTTTCGCCCGGGCAAGGTGCCAATGAAGGAGGTCAAGCGTCGCTTCGGCGACGGCATCCGTCAGGAGGTTTCATCTGAGTTGATTCAGAGTTCCTTCAGTGAAGCCATTTCGGAGCGGTCTGTTTCGCCGGCCGGAACGCCGCAGATAGAGGACGTCCGGATAGAACCCGGAAAAGACCTGGAGTTCACCGCGGTGTTCGAGGTATTCCCGGAAGTCAGCCCGGGAGACTTCGGCGCGATTGAGGTCGAAAGACCCGTTGCAGAAGTCACCGACTCGGACATTGACGAGATGATCACAAGGTTGCGCCAGCAGCGCACTGAATTCGCCGAGACAGATCGCGCGGCCGCTGCAGAGGATCAGGTCAATCTCGATTTTGAAGGCTTCGTGGACGGAGAAGCCTTTGAGGGCAACAAGGCCGAGGGCGCCGACATCGTCATCGGCAGCGGTCGAATGATTCCCGGCTTTGAAGATGGCCTGAAGGGCCTGTCGGCCGGTGACGAGAAAGATATCGACGTGACCTTCCCGGACGACTATCAGGTAGATGACCTCGCGGGTAAGGCAGCCGTATTCAAGGTGAGGGTCAACAGGGTATCAGAGTCAGTTGAACCGGAACTTAATGATGAATTCTTCAAACAGTTTGGTGTCGAAGAAGGGGGCATGGAGGCCTTTCGTGAGGAAGTCAGGAGCAATATGGGCCGGGAACTGGAAAACGCGGTTCTGAACAAGGTCAAGACCCAGGTCATGGACGGTTTGCTGGCGGTGACCGAGGTGCAGGTGCCCAGGGCGCTCGTGAGTTCCGACATTGATCGGCTTCGACGCGATGCCATTACCCAGTTTGGTGGGGGCGCGCAACTCGACCCCTCCATGCTGCCGGCAGAGATGTTCGAAAAACAGGCGACCAGACGAGTATCGCTCGGCCTGATCCTGAATGCGGTGGTCGAGAAGACGGATCTTCAGGTGGATGACGACCTCGTTCGTGCCAAGATCGAGAAGATGGCGAGTTCCTATGATGAGCCTGAACAGGTCGTGAACTTCTATTACTCAAATGAACAACAGTTGGCACAAATTCGGAATATGGTCCTCGAAGAACAGGTTGTAGGATTGATTCTCGACCAGGCAAAGGTTACCGACGTGACCATGAAGTATGCTGATGCGGTCAAGCCCCCGGAGACTGAGGCTGATGATGAGGCCGACGCAGACGCTGACGCTGACGGGAGCGCCGGTTCGTAATCGGATGCCAGGAACACGAGACGGGTTGAAATTCGGCCCAAAGATACGCATATTGAGCAAGGCCGAATGCTGTGCGCTACGACGATGATAGCAACGGCGATGCAACATAGATTGCAACATAGATTGCAACATAGATTGCAGCATAGATTGCAACAGAGATTGCAACAGAAACAGTAAAGGCAGGCCAGCGGCGCAAAGGCTGATCGCACAGATTTGGTATTCCCAGGGTCCGCGAAGGTAGCGGATGCAATTCGAGGTGATCGAGGTGATCAATGGAAATTTTTGATGACAGGCACGAGGCGACCGGCCTTGGGCTCATACCCATGGTGCTTGAACAGACTGCCCGGGGTGAGCGTTCATACGACATCTATTCCCGTCTGCTCAAGGAGAGGATCATCTTCATCGTCGGTCCGATTGACGACAATGTGGCCAATCTGGTGTGCGCCCAGCTGCTGTTCGCCGAGCATGAGAACGCGGACAAGGAAGTGTCACTTTATATCAATTCTCCAGGCGGTTCGGTGACCGCGGGACTGTCCATCTACGATACGATGCAGTTCATTCATTGTGATGTCCGTACGGTCTGTCTCGGTCAGGCAGCCAGTATGGGTGCGCTGCTGCTTGCTGGCGGTGCCAAAGGACTGCGTTCCTGTCTGCCCAATTCAAGAGTGATGATTCACCAGCCCAGCGGCGGGTCCCAGGGTCAGGCATCAGACATAGAGATTCAGGCCCGTGAGATCCTTTATCTGCGGCAACGAATGAACGAGATCATGGCCCAGCACACGGGCCGAACCGCAGATGAGATTGCCCGTGACACAGAGCGGGATCATTTCATGACTCCGACCCAGGCCAGGGAGTATGGCATCATTGATGACGTCTGGCAGCCGCGGACCGAACTGGCGTCGGTGGCCAGATCCGGCGCGTAAGGGGCGCAGGCGGTATGCTGGCTGGGAAGTGGTTTGAATCAGGTTATAATGGCCTCTCTCAAGAGGTGAAGAGTTAAATTTTAGGATAGGTATATGGCAGACGAACGCGGCGGAAACAATGGCGACGGCAAGCTGTTACACTGTAATTTCTGTGGTAAGAGCCAGCATGAAGTTCGCAAGCTGATCGCTGGGCCATCGGTCTACGTTTGTGATGAGTGCGTTGAACTCTGTAACGACATCATTCGTGAAGAACTGCAGGAAAGCAGCGACGAATCGGAAGTCAAAAAGCTGCCGACTCCTGGAGAGATCAAGGACATTCTGGATGAATATGTCATTGGTCAGCACTGGGCAAAGAAAGTGCTTTCGGTCGCGGTTTACAACCATTACAAGCGTTTGAATTATGCGGGCCGCAAGGATGATGTCGAACTGCAGAAGAGCAATATCCTGCTGATTGGTCCTACTGGTGTCGGCAAGACGCTGCTCGCTGAAACCCTGGCGCGGCTGCTGGACGTCCCGTTCACCATCGCGGATGCAACGACGCTCACCGAAGCAGGGTATGTGGGTGAGGATGTCGAGAATATCATCCAGAAGCTGCTGCAGAAATGTGATTACGACGTGGACAAGGCTCAGGTCGGGATCGTTTACATTGACGAGATTGACAAGATCTCACGCAAGTCTGATAACCCTTCCATCACCCGGGATGTATCCGGAGAGGGTGTCCAGCAGGCATTGTTGAAGCTGATTGAAGGGACCGTGGCATCAGTTCCGCCCCAGGGTGGCCGAAAGCATCCCCAGCAGGAGTTCCTGCAGGTGGATACGTCCAACATTCTGTTTATCTGTGGCGGAGCATTTTCGGGTCTCGACAAGGTGATTCTGGACCGTTCCTCCAAGAGCGGGATTGGCTTTGCCGCCAGCGTTCAGACGGAGGCCAACCGGAAGAATCTGGGCGAAACCCTGCGCACCGTCGAACCCGAGGACCTGGTGCGCTACGGGCTGATTCCTGAGTTCGTCGGCCGCCTTCCGGTGACCGCGACACTGGAAGAACTGGACATCGAAGCACTGGTGCGGATTCTGCGGGAACCGAAGAACGCCTACACCAAGCAATATGCAAAGCTGTTCGAAATGGAAGATGTGGAGCTCGATTTCAGGGAGGATGCCCTGGTGGCGATTGCCGCCAAGGCCATGGCCAGAAAGACCGGTGCCCGAGGGCTCCGATCAATCCTCGAAAACGTACTGCTGGAAGTCATGTACAAGATTCCCTCGGAAGAAGGGGTGACCAAGGTCATCGTTGACGAGAACGTGATCAACGGGCTCTGTGAGCCAATGCTGATCTACGAAAACCAGGAACAGCAGAAGGTACTGCCCGAGTAATTCAAGACATTTACCCGTGTCAGGTACAGTAAGCCAGGAAAAGGGCCCGTTCGGGCCCTTTTCCTTTGTCGACTGTCTTTCCCAATCCCTGTGTCAGTGAAAAAAAACTGTCGGTAGTCGAAAAGAGCCACTCACGGCGGGCTTTTCTTTGTAAGATAGCGGGGTGTTTCAGCCGGGCGATGCACCGGTCACATGGAGTTCTAATGACCCGTTTACAAGATATCCCTGTCGTAACCCTCAAGGACATGGTGGTTTACCCTCATGGGGTCCAGGCGCTTTTTATCGGTACCGAAAAGTCCATCCGGGCGCTGGACTTCGCCCTTGAAAACGATCCTGAGCAGCGGGTCCTGCTGGTCGCCAAAGTCGACCCCGACAACGCGACCCCAGGGGTGGCGGATCTGTATCGGTTTGGGACCATTGCCAAGATTCTGCAACCCATCAAGCTGCCTGACAAGACGGTCAAAATTCTGGTCGAGGGCAAGAGCCGCGCCGAGATCACCGATCTTCGTGACGAGGAAGCGTTCTTTACGGCTGATGTTGAGACCGTCGGGGACGAAGCGCTATCCCAGGGTGAGGCCGAAGCCCTGATCAGGTCATTGATGACCGCCTTTGAGCAATACGTACAAGTCAGCAAAAAAGTCCCTGCAGAGGTCATGACATCGCTCTCTACGGTCGATGATCCGAGCCGCCTGGCTGACGCGATTGCGGCTCAGCTGAACAATCTGAAGCTGGATCAGAAGCAGCAGATCCTGGAGATGACCGGGCTGCGGCAGCGGGTTGATCACATGCTCGCACTGCTGGCCGGGGAAGTGGATGTATTCAACGTAGAAAAGCGTATCCACGGTCGTGTGAAGAAGCAGATGGAGAAGACCCAGCGCGAGTACTACCTCAATGAGCAGATGAAGGCGATCCAGAAAGAACTGGGTGACATGGATGACGCGCCCAACGAGCTTGAGGAGATGGCCAGGAAACTTGACGCCTCCGGTATGCCAAAGGAAGCCAGGGAGAAGACCCAGGCGGAAATGAATAAACTCAAGATGATGTCACCGATGTCTGCCGAGGCAACAGTGGTGCGCAGCTACATCGAGTGGATGTTGAATACCCCATGGAAGAAGCGCTCCCGTGTTCGGACAGATATTGCGTCGGCCGAAGAGGTGCTTGAGGCTGATCACTATGGTCTGGAGGAAGTAAAGGACCGGATCCTGGAATATCTTGCGGTCCAGAAGCGGGTCAGAAAGATCAAGGGACCGGTACTCTGCCTGGTTGGTCCTCCCGGTGTGGGCAAAACCTCCCTCGGGGAGTCCATAGCCCGTGCCACCAATCGGAAGTTCGTCAGAATGGCTCTTGGCGGCGTCCGCGATGAAGCAGAAATAAGGGGTCACCGCCGAACCTACATAGGCTCAATGCCCGGCAAGATCATTCAGAAGATCTCCAAGTGTGGTGTCAAGAACCCGCTGTTTCTGCTCGATGAGATTGACAAGATGGGTCAGGACCATCGTGGGGACCCTGCATCTGCACTGCTTGAGGTGCTTGACCCTGAGCAGAATAACACGTTTAACGACCACTATATGGAAGTAGATTATGACCTCTCGGAGGTCATGTTCATTTGCACCTCGAACTCAATGAACATTCCCACGCCGTTACTGGATCGAATGGAGATCATTCGAATTCCAGGATATACGGAGGACGAAAAGCTCAATATTGCCAGGCGCTATCTGGTTCCGAAGCAGATCAAGAACAACGGTGTCAAGGCAGATGAACTCGATATCACAGATGAGGCGCTGCTTGGTCTGATCCGCTACTACACCAGGGAAGCCGGTGTGCGGGGGCTTGAGCGTGAAATCGCCAAACTTTGCCGCAAGGTCGTCAAGGAAAACGCGTTGTTACAGGATCAGACTCCAGCCTGTCTGGCGATCGGCAGCAATGAACTCGAGGAGTATTCCGGTGTTCGAAAGTTCAGTTACGGGCTGGCTGAGGAACAGGATCAGGTAGGGCAGGTGACTGGTCTTGCCGTGACCAGTGTGGGCGGGGAACTGCTCACCATCGAGGCCGTGGCCGTGAAGGGAAAGGGCAGAACCACCAAGACGGGTTCTCTGGGCGATGTCATGCAGGAGTCGATTCAGGCTGCAATGACCGTAGTGCGTAGCCGGGCTGCCATTCTGGGTATTTCGCCAGAGTTCCATGAGCAGCACGATTTGCACGTTCATATGCCGGAAGGCGCCACACCGAAAGATGGCCCCAGTGCAGGGATTGCTCTGTGCACCGCCCTTGTGTCAGTCCTGACTGGCATACCCGCCCGGTCTGATGTCGCCATGACGGGTGAGATTACGCTCCGCGGCCAGGTCCTCAGAATTGGGGGACTTAAGGAGAAATTGCTGGCAGCCCACCGGGGCGGGATCAAGACCGTACTGATCCCTGCTGAAAATGAGCGAGACCTGAAGGAGATTCCCGATAACATCAAGAGTGATCTGAACATTATTGCAGTCAAATGGATAGACGAGGTTCTGGAAGTGGCGCTTCAGCGCATGCCAGAACCGCTTGCCCCCGCGCCGGCCACGGAGTCGGAATCAGGGCCGGAAGGTGATGAAGATCACAGAATACGGGCACACTAGTGGTTTTCCTTGACAGTTATTTTGGCCAGTTGGTAAGGTTCTGCGGTGCATACCCGGTATTGTCGGCAAACGGAAATTGCCTGGAGAATTTCGAGCCAACACGAGTCAAATTTCCACATTTTTGAAAACTTATAACAAACGATTCAAAAAACTAACAATCACCTTCGACAAAGCACAATCACGACAAAGACGACAAACACGATCTCGACAAAACACCTTCGACAAAACAAAAGGGGACCAGAGTGAACAAGCAAGAACTAATCGAAAACATCGCGACATCTGCCGACATTACCAAGGCGGCAGCTGGCAGAGCACTTGATTCAGTCATCGACTCCATTACCGATTCGCTGAAGAAAGGAGATTCTGTAGTACTGGTCGGGTTTGGTACCTTCTCGGTTCGCAGCCGGGCGGCGCGCACTGGGCGAAACCCACAGACGGGCCAGGAGATTCAAATCTCGGCGGCCAACGTTCCTGCGTTCAAGGCGGGTAAGGCGCTTAAGGACGCTGTTAACTAAGACAGGTCATTCGGGTCTCCCAAAAAGGGGGCCTGGACACAGATTGACAATGGCGCATCCGGTATGCGCCATTTTTGTTCACCCTTCTTATCTTGTTAGATTCTTTGTGAGGTAGTACATGCTGATTCAACGCCTTCGTGACAGATCTGAGGGTGTCTTTTCGAAGATTCTCATTGGACTGATCATCGTCGTGTTCGGGCTGTTCGGCTTTGGTTCAATCACGACTTTCCTGGCGCCGGTTCCGAAGGTGGCGGAAGTCAATGGCGAAGACATTACCCAGCAGGAAATGGAAATGTCGGTCGAGCGCAATCGACGGCTGTTGCTTGCGCAGAACGTCAATCCTCTGGAAATCGATGAGGATTCGCTTCGTAGCAACGTCCTCCAATCCCTGATCAACAGGAAACTACTGTCCCAGGCTGCAGCCTCGCTTGATCTGGCGTTCAGCGAAGAGCAACTGGATCAGGAAATCGTCACAACGGATGCCTTCAAGATTGACGGCATATTTGACAGTCAGCAGTTTCAGCGAGTGATTGGAAGTGCAGGGTACTCGCCCCTGTCTTATCGGCGGGAAATGCGCCAGGATCGTTTGTTCCAGCAAATGTCCCAGGCCATTTCGGGCACAGCATTTGTCACCAGCGCCGCCATTGATCGCGCCGGCAGTCTGACCGGACAGACCCGGGACGTCGCGCTATTGCGCATTGATGTTGATTCACTGATCGATGGCGTTGGCGTCACAGACGAGGAGCAGCGTGAATACTATGCCAACAATCAGTCGGAGTTTGAGTCGCCGGAGACCATTGATATCGCCTATCTTGAATTGAAGCGTTCAGACTTTATGGACGATGTGGAGGTGAACGAGGCCGACCTGGAGTCGTTTTTTGAGGAACGTCGTGCCCGTTATTCCCGTGCCGAGTCGAGGCGTCTCGCGCACATCCTGGTGGAGACCGGTGAGGACGAGCAGGCCTCAAGCCAGGAGATCAACGACATCTACCAGAAACTCTTGAATGGCGGTGACTTCAGCGAACTTGCCAAAGAATTCTCTGACGATCCCGGTTCTGCTGCCAATGGTGGTGACCTGGGTTTTGCGGAGCCAGGGGCGTATGTTCCGGAATTTGAAGACGCGGCGTTTGCACTTGGTATGAATGAACTGTCGAAGCCGGTCCGTACGGAGTTCGGATATCACATCATCAAGCTGCTGGATTTGACACCGGCAAACGAGCCTGCCTTGGAGGAGATCAGAGCAGAGGTTGAAAGCGCTTACCGCGAGTCTCTGGCGGAAGAGCTTTTCGTCAGTGCATCGGCGCGACTGGGCGAACTGGCATTTGAGGCGGCTGACCTGATCGAGCCGGCCGCGGCCCTTGGGCTCGAGGTCAAGTCCACGGGGCCGGTCAGTCGGAATGAAACTGGTGGCATTGGTGCCAGCGATGCGGTCATCGCCGCAGTTTACAGCGACGATCTGCTGATTGATGGCAACAACAGCGATGTGATTGAAATCACTCCTGATGAGCATGTGGTGGTCAGGGTGAAGCAATATCAGCCCAGTGAGATTCGGCCATACGAGATGGTGGCATCAACGATTGCGGAAAAGCTTCGCCTGCAAAAGGCCAGTGACCTGGCCGAGGCGCGAGCGCGGGAGATTGTCGACCAGTTGGAGTCCGGCTCGCTGACGCGTTACGTTGCGGATCAACATGGTCTTGAGTGGCAGACTCAGGAAGCCGTAACGCGTGGTTCAATGGATCTGGAAGGCGGCATCAGGAGCTATGCATTCTCACTACCGAGACCCGATGAAAGCGGCAAATCGGTAGGCTATACGACTGCCGACGACGGGGATGCCGTGGTGGTCACCGTGACCAATGTCCGGAACAAGGAGCCGTCGGGCTCGACTGAGGCAGACATCCCGGGTCTGGGTCGGGTACTGGCCGCGCAGGAGGGCCGCACGGTCTTCAGTGAATTTCAGGCCGCGCTGGCAGACTCGGCGGACATCGAGCGGCAACTGGTCGACTAGCACTTGCCGGGCAGGGGCCGGAATCAATCAGTTCCGGTCACGTCCACGTATAGCGTCAGCCGGTCACCAGGCTGCAGGTACTTTGCCGCTGCCGCTTCCCTGTTCCACTTGCGGATGTTGTTGACCGTCAGATTAAACTTGTTGGCGATCAGGGCTAAAGACTCTCCCTTGCGAACCCGGTAGTTGACCTTGCGTAGAACCTCGGTGTCAGGCGGTGCGGCAATTTCGGTCATATTGGCCACCGGGGTTGCAAAGATTACCAACTCCTGCCCCGGATAGATCGTCGTGGTCGTGCCAATACCATTCCACCTGGCGATCTGACGCATGCTGACCCCGTAGTCGAGGGACAGTTTCCAGAGGCTGTCCCCTGCTTCGACCTGGTGTTGGGTTGGATCAAGACCGTATTTATCTTTCCACTCAGCCTGGTCCCGGGCGAGTCTTGCATCGGCAGTAAGGTATTGCTGCTGCGCCGATGCGGTAGGGATGAGAAGAGAATCGCCAGCCCGGATGAGGTTGCCGCGAATGTCGTTCACGGATGTCAGGGTGTCGACGGTGGTTCGATATCGCTGGGCGATCAGTCCGAGCGATTCCCCCGGGCGAATCTTGTGGCGCCGCCATGATATTCGTTCTTCGGGTGGCAGGTTGGCGAGGTTGGCCTCGAAACTGTCTACCCGGTCAGCGGGAAGCAGCAGCCGATGAGGGCCTTCGGGGTGAGTAGACCACTGGTTGAAACCAGAGTTCAGCTGGTAAAGATCAGCCGTTTTCATGTCTGCCAGGGAGGCCGCCCGGGCAAGGTCGAGCTGACTGCCGATGTCTACGGCCTTCCAGTAAGGTGCCATGGAGATGGGCTTGAGTGTGATGCCATATCTCTCCGGGTCCGCGACGACCGCGCTGATGGCCAGGAGTCTCGGTACATACCCTTGTGTTTCTCTTGGCAGGTGCAGTGACCAGAAGTCACGTCGACCCTGTGGCTGCCTCCTGATAGCGCCCCTGACGTTGCCTTCTCCAGAGTTGTAGGCCGCCAGTGCCAGCAACCAGTCGTCGTCAAGGCGGGCATTAAGATGCTGAAGGTAATCTATGGCGCCATGGGTTGAATCGACCACATCCCGTCGACCGTCATACCACCAGTCGATTCGCAGGCCCTGCAGCCGTGCCGTCGCCGGTATGAATTGCCACAGGCCAGAGGCGCGGCCGTGAGAATACGCGAACGGATCAAATGCGCTCTCCACCACCGGCAGCAAAGCCAGTTCCAGGGGCAGATTCTGCTTCTCCAGTTCGGTGACAATGAACGACAGGTGCGGCCTGGCTCGTTCGCTAAAACGATCAATGTAGTCTTGATGGCCCGCGAACCAGTCAATTTCTGCTCTGACCTCCCGTCGGTCTGTCTGGTGGTCCAGTTGAAAGCCGGACCTGATTCTGTCCCAGACGTCGTCCGATGCTGCCTGGGTCGGCGTGAGCGGCTCCGGCGATGCGCCCAGTGTATCTACCATGGTCAGTGACTCGATGGAGTCGCCGGGGTGGCCCTCGCGGTCGGGTGGCGTGTTGCTGTAGGCGGATGAGGCTACCACCAGAAACGCGCTGAACGAGACAGCGAGTGTGTGGGATGTCTTGGTCATGGAAGTACTGGATGTCCTGAACGGGCCGGGAAATGTGCTGTCAATTAGCAGAACGGTCGTATCATCTTGTTTGTGGCGTGTTGTTTGTGGCGTGGTGGCTCTCACCTGAGAAGCGACTATAATAGATAACACGCTGGACTTTAGGAATAGTTGATTGCCCGAGATTTTCACTGAAGACTCTGGTACCGCGCTGGACGATATCCGCGACTGGTTTGCATCAAAACTTGGTCGTCAGGTGTTGTATACCGAACGACAAATACTCGATCAACTCCTGGATGGCTTTTTCGGATATCACCTGCTTCAGGTCAGCGTACAGCAGCAGCAACTCTATCAAAGCAGTCCGATCCAGCACAAGTTCAGCCTGGGGATGAGGACGGATGACAAAGTTCCCATGATTGCCAGGACCACGCTGTTGCCCTTCGAGGATGATAGTATTGATGTGATATTGCTGCACCATCTGCTTGATTTTCTGGAGTCACCGCTGGAAACGCTTCGAGAGGTATCCCGTGTCGCGTTGCCAATGGGGTACCTGGTCATCATCGGCTTCAACCCGATCAGTAGTTGGGGGCTATGGAAGCTGGGTGCATCATTCGCTCATCGGGCGCCCTGGTTTGGTCACTTCATTCGCCCCGGCCGGCTGATGGACTGGCTGGACGTTTTGAATTACAAGATTGATCGAGCCCAGTATTGTCTGTATCGCCCACCGGTATTCACGACCCATGGCAAGCCTCCAGATTATTCCCGGGGCCTCAGTAGAGTTGCCAACCTGCCCTTTGGATCGGTATACATCATCGTTGCCCGAAAGCAGAAGGGTGCGATGACACCGATCAGACCAGTCTGGCGTTCAGAACCCGCATTTGGACAACTCGGTGTCGTGCGTCCTCTGCGCCGGGACCTGGTGGCCCCGCCCCGTGAGGCGAAGCCAGATTGAGTCAGTGGGTCGAGATCTTCACCGACGGTGCCTGTCGTGGCAATCCTGGTCCTGGTGGCTGGGGCGTGCTGCTGCGATACGGGGACGGTGAAAAGGAACTGTGGGGCGGCGAGCCCCATACCACGAACAATCGAATGGAACTGCTTGCGGCGATCCGCGGCCTCGAAGCGCTCAAACGCCGCTGCAGGGTGGCCATCACCACTGATTCACAATATGTTCGCCAGGGCATCACTTCATGGCTGGCTAACTGGCAGACACGGGGCTGGAAGACATCGAACAGGCAACTTGTCAAAAATCGTGATCTGTGGGAACAACTGGATCTGCTGGTACAGCAGCATGACATTGAATGGCATTGGATCAAGGGCCACAGTGGTCATCCTGACAACGAACGAGCAGACGGGTTGGCCAATCGGGGAATCGACGAACTTTTGGAGACGCTGTGAGACAGGTCGTAGTGGATACGGAAACCACCGGGCTTGAGGTGGAAGCCGGTCACAGAATTCTCGAACTGGGCTGCGTGGAGATCGTAGGCAGGAAACTGACCCGACGTCACTTTCACCATTACATCGATCCCCAGCGGGAAATTGATGATGGCGCCCTTGAAATCCACGGTATCACGCGCTCGTTCCTGAGGGACAAGCCGGTGTTTGCAGACGTCTGGCCGTCGTTTCTGGAATTCATCAATGGTGCCGAGTTAATCATCCACAATGCCCCGTTTGACGTGGAGTTTCTAAACTACGAGATGGCGATGATATCGCCTGACCTCGGTGTGATCACGGACTACTGCAATGTCGTGGATTCTCTCGAACTGGCTCGCAACAAGCACCCGGGGCAGCGTAACAATCTGGACGCGCTGTGCAAGCGATACAACGTCGATAACTCGCAACGGGACCTGCACGGTGCCCTGCTTGACGCGGAGATCCTGGCTGATGTCTATCTGCTTCTGACCGGAGGACAGGTGAGCCTCGGACTCGACGAAGTGGAACCAGAGTTCAGTGACGCAGCCGGTGGTCGCAGGTTGCGCGATGACAGGCCCGCGCTTGCCGTCATACGCGCGGATTCGGACGAGATTCGCCGGCATGAGGCCAAGTTGGCCCAACTCGATCGTGAGGCGGAAGACGGCTGTGCCTGGATACGGCTGGATACAGGGTAGGGGGTTGCCCTTGGTCGCTGAGCTTAGTCCCTGAGCTTAGTCCCTGAGCTTAGTCCCTGAGCTTAGTCCCTGAGCTTAGTCTCTGAGCTTAGTCTCTGACCTCATGGGCCGTCGCACGGTCAGAGGCGGCGTCAAACAGATAGAGCAACAACTGGCTCAGTACGATGTTTCCATCAGCACGATACCGGCCTTCCAGAAAAGCCGTCATGCCCTCCATCCGACCGTCGAGGAGCGCCCAGCAGGTCTCATGGGTGTCGATGAAGAGGTTAATATCAGGGTCGGCAACGATCCCGGGTTCGAAGCGACACTGGTCGCCAGCGACGCTGAGATGGAAAGGCTCACCGTCCCTGAAATAGAACTGAAAATGCGTCTCCGGGCGCTCGATGAGCGCCGGGCGCAGTCGCGGACTCAGCCGTTGGGTCTGAAGTTTGAGAGTCTCTGCCAGCATGGCTTCCATCACTTCGGTGCACTATCGGAAATCGGGTGTGACAAAGCAAGTGTGATAGCATATCCCGCTTTCAAGCTGAGGCCGAACATTTGGCGTTCCTTTTTGAGTACGGACTATTCCTGGCAAAGGCGGTGACTATTCTGGTTGCTGTCCTTGCGGTCATCGTAGTGATTTTCGGCATGAGTCAGCGCAACCGTGGACCCGACGAAGGACATATAGAAGTCAAGAGTCTCAACCATCATCTGGAAAACCTGACTCGAGACCTGAAGAGCCTGGTGATGCATCCCGATGACAAGAAGCACGCGGCCAAACAGGAAAAGAAGCTCCGCAAGGAAGAAGACAAGGCGCGCAAGAAGCTGCAAAAGGATGGCTCCGCGCACCGGTCGAGGGTGTTTGTACTTGATTTCGAGGGCGACATTCAGGCCTCGGCAGTGAGTGCCCTGCGTGAGGAAGTGACTGCTGTTCTTGCCATATCAGAACCCGGTGATGAAGTGGTCATCAGGCTGGAGAGCCAGGGAGGGACAGTTCACGGCTACGGGCTTGCCGCATCACAGCTCAAGCGCATGGTCGCCCGTGACATTCCACTGACGGTGTCCGTTGACAAGGTGGCAGCGAGTGGCGGCTATATGATGGCCTGTATTGGCAACCGGATCATCGCTGCGCCCTTTGCCATCCTCGGCTCCATAGGGGTGATCGCCCAATTGCCAAACTTTCACCGCTTTCTCAAGAAGCAGGAGGTGGATGTGGAGGTGCTGACTGCGGGGGAGTACAAGCGCACTCTGACGATGTTCGGCGAGAATACCGACAAGGGCAGGCAGAAATTCCTGGACGAGTTGGAGGATGTACACACCCTGTTCAAGCGATTTGTGTCGGATAATCGGCCCCAGGTCGATATCGATGTGGTGTCGACTGGAGAGGCATGGTACGGAACCCGTGCCCTTGAACACGACCTCGTGGATGAACTGATTACCAGTGATGAGCTGATCAACGCGAAGTGTAAGGACTGTGACGTTTTCTTCGTGAAATATGTGGAACACAAGAACAAGCTGGATCAGGTCATGGATCGATTCACAGGGTTGCTGCGCGGCCGGTTGCCAGATGCCAGTGGTGCACTTGCGCCGACCCTGCAGCGTTTTCAATAGGTAAAGATCACACAGAACCCGGAGCGACGGTATGACAACTTACAGGGCCTTTCGAGTTGAAAAAGACGACGATGGCGTCAGACACGGCATTGTGGATCAGGACACTGATGATTTACCGGTAGGCGAGGTCCTGATCCGGGTTGCGTACTCCTCGGTCAATTACAAGGATGCGCTGTCAGCCAAAGGAATGCCCGGGGTTACCAGAGCCTACCCCCATACACCCGGGATCGATGCTGCAGGAACGGTCGTGGATTCGGCGGTAACAGGTTTTCGGGAAGGTGATGAGGTCATCTGCATTGGATTCGACCTGGGGATGAATACACCGGGAGGCTATGGGGAATACATCAGGGTGCCGGCGGGCTGGCTCACCAGGCTTCCGCAGGGGTTGACCCTGAGGGAGGCGATGATACTGGGTACAGCCGGTTTTACCGCGGCCCTGTGTCTTGAGAAGATCGAGACCATGGGCGGCAAACCCTCTGATGGGCCGGTGATTGTGACGGGCGCCACCGGTGGCGTCGGGTCGGTGGCGGTGGCGTTGCTGGCCAATGCGGGTTACGAAGTCATTGCCAGCACCGGCAAGGAAGATCGGACAGAG
>JAQBUI010000161.1 GCA_027624035.1 Pseudomonadota bacterium
TGGTGGCTTGGATCTTTATCCAGAAGGAATAGTCAGGTGACTATTACCCACCCGATCAGGGGAAGAACCGACGACAAATACCCGATTGCCATCGACACCCGGGTCGCCAGACGATGCCATGACTATGTCGTCAATGCAGACCCCGAAAGCGCCGATGGCTTGCTCTTCTGTCGTGCCCGCAAACTGCTCGAAGAGGAGAACCTGCGAGTCGGCACCAACGTCCGGGTGACACGAAGCATTGAAATCATCGAGCGTCGCAACTACCACCAGTTCTGGCTGCATCAATACGTTCGTGCAGGCATCCTGAGACGGTTGTTTGCGGCGTTTCCCGATAGCGACTTCAGGCCAAAGACCATGGACCTTCTGACCGGCCAGGATGAGGGCCTCGCGGTCAAGCCATTCGGCCGCCGCCAGAAGATGTATGTCACCGCCCGCAACTATGCCCGCTTCGGCGAGAGCACCGCTGAAGGAAAGATCACCCTGAACTGCGTTGAATCAATGGACGAGTCCGGCATTGCCCTGCCTGATGGATTCGAAACCCTGTGCCAATCGACTATTATTGGCGGCGACATCAAGTAATCCAGCGGGCCACAGCGCATTAATCAGGCACCCCCCACCCGGACCGACGACGAGAACCATGGCGAAGACAGGCGCCAGGCGGCCAGCCACGACAACAGTCTGGACGGCGCCCGTGGACTCGCCGTCATGCTGGTCTTTCTGAGCCACCTGGCCCAGCAGGGGCTGCATGTGATTCCAGGGATCAGTTTTCAGGGCGCTGGCAAGCCGGGGGTCTATCTCTTTTTCGTCCTGAGTGCCCTGCTGCTGACCTCCTATTTCCTGAATGACCGTCACAATGGCAATCCCCTCGGTTGGAAGACGCTCAGCACCTATTTCACACGACGATTTCTGCGCATCTATCCACTCTACTGCTGCTGTCTTGGTTTCTACCTTGCCATTAACCTCGCCGGTTACGGCCACCTGACGATCCCTATGACACCGGACGAAATCCTGGGACATCTGCTGCTGAAGCAGGGCAACGAGGTACTCTGGTCGATTCCGCCGGAGTTCAAGTTCTATATCGCCCTGCCCCTTGTGGTGTTCTCCTGGCAGATACTCCGGGTTCTGCACGAATGGGCAGGGCTTTTGATGCTGGTCGTTCTGTTTGCCATCTCGCCCCTGCTGTGGCCCGCCGACACCTTCGGGCCCAACAGTGTGGCCACGACCCGCTACAGTCAGGTGTTTCTGGCCGGGGTGTTCCTGGCCTGTCTGTTCGGTTCGCAGTACCGTCCCACGTTCCGGAACTGGACCCTGGTCGCCAACCTGATCGGCCTGACTGCGCTGCTCGCTATCTTCATCAGTTTTCCGCAGGTCTGGAACCTGATCACCGGGCGGGAGGTTTCCACCGGACACTTTCATCGGGAATACTGGTTCTATGCCATCGCATGGGGCCTGGTACTGCTGGCAAACAGCCATCGCAGTTCGCTCCTGCACCGGGTGTTCGCCCTGCCGGCGCTGGGCATCCTGGGCAAAATCAGTTTCTCGGTCTATCTGCTGCACACCACGGTGATCAGAACGCTGGATGCCATGCTCGGTGACCTGCCGGCACCGCTACTCATTGTGCTGATCATCACCGCCACCTTTATTTTGAGCTACCTCAGCTATAGGCTCATTGAACGACCGATGTATCACCTGGCTCACCAGGGGAACGCCAAATGATTGTCCATGAGTTGAAAACCATCTTCATCCACATTCCACGCACGGGTGGCACCAGTATCGAGATCGCCCTGGCCGGCAACAACTGGTTCAAGATTGACCCCGCCACCAAGCACATCGATCACGTCCAGGCGAAGCAGGTCTACGCCGACTACTGGGATGACTATCACAAGTTCACCGTGGTCAGGGACCCCTTCGAATGGCTCGCTTCGCTGTACTACTCCCACAACCGCGGCGGAGACAAGACCTGGGATGAGTTTGTTCGGGCGCCGAACCTGTTCATCAATGAACAACAGCAGACGGTTCAGTCCGACATCATCGGCGATGATATCGATCAGATACTGCGCTTTGAAATGCTGAGCGAGGATTTTGCGCTGTTGTGCCGGAATCTGGGCGTCGAGCGCACTCTGACCCACGCCCAGAACTCGTCCGAGGGAACTTTTGAGCACTACTCTGAACTGTATTCGGACGAGCAGAGGCGCATCGCAACCGACCACTTCCAGCGTGACCTCGACCGGTTTCACTACCGGTTCATCCCGCCGGAAGTCGCCGCCAAGCGCGCTCAAAAACAGACCATTTCGAACCTGAAGCAGCAACTGGCGTCCCTGCAATCCGACTATGAGGCCATCCATACCCAACTCGCCGAGGCCGAAAGGGCAATCAAAGGCGCCCTTGAAGGCCTGCCCCCGCCAACATCGGACGGTGTACTGCCGTTCAGGCTCCTGTCTGCAAACAGGCTGAGTGAAATCACCTCGCGCCTCTCAGCTGCGCTACACAGCGCCTCAGAAGCGGGGTTTTCGGACCGGGGCAATCCGCCAAAAGACAGTAAAAACACGAATTGACAGGCAATCTTCAAACCGGCTATGACAAGCTCGCCCAGCAGCGTTACAATCCCGGCCGCAATGCCGTTTACTTCGAGGGAGTCATAACAAGTATGAAATACGAAACACCAGCAACAACCCAGGAGGCGGCAACGCTTCTGGCCAAGGAAAAAGGCAAAGCCTATGTCCTGGCCGGTGGCACCGACCTGCTGGCACAGATGCGCAGCGGGATGGTAGAACCGGACCTGGTTGTCGACATCAAACACATTCCTGCCATGCAGGGAATCAAGAAAAGCGCCACCGGTACGCGGATCGGTGCTGCCGTCTGTGGTGCCGAAATGGGCGAAAACAAGGCACTGAAGAAAGACTGGCCCGGTGTCGTCGAAGCGGCAAACCTGATCGGTTCCGACCAGATCCAGGGACGCTGCACCGTGGCAGGTAATCTGTGCAACGGTTCGCCGGCGGCAGACAGCGTGCCGGCCATGATCGCAGCCGGTGCCAAGGCCATCGTCGTAGGGCCGAAAAAACGCCGCACGGTTGCCGTTGAGAAGGTCGTCACTGGCCCGGGCAAGACGTCTCTTGCCAAGGGTGAAGTGATCGAGGCGATCACCCTGCCGAAATCGTCCGCCAAAACCGGCGATGCCTATCTGCGGTTTATTCCGCGCACAGAGATGGACATCGCGGTGGTCAGCGCCGGGGTCTGCCTGACCGTTGACAAGGGCGTCGTGAAAACCGCCAAAGTGGTATTGGGCGCGGTCGCCGCCACCGCTGTCATCGTCGCTGATGCAGCCAAGGCCATCATTGGCACCAAACTCGACGACGCGGCCCTGGAGGCTCTGGCCGCTGCCTGCTCAGCAGCGTGCAAACCGATCGACGACAAACGCGGAACCATCCACTATCGAACCAAGGTTGCCGGTGTTCTGGGCAAGCGCGCGGCCTTGATTGCATTTGAACGCGCAGGAGGAAAACGATGAGTAGTGTACTCGTATCAACCACGGTCAATGGCGACGCCGTAGAGTTCGCCTGTCCCCCCGAAGAATCTCTGCTGGATTCCCTCCGGGACCGTGTCGGATTAACCGGGGTCAAGGAAGGCTGTGGCACCGGCGACTGTGGTGCCTGCAGCATCACCTTCAATGGAAGGCTGGTCTGTTCGTGCCTGGTGCTCGGCGCCGAGGCCAACGGGAGCGAAATCGGTACCGTAGAAGGACTGGCTCAGGGTGGCGAACTGCATATCCTGCAGCAGAAATTCATCGACCACGCGGCACTGCAGTGCGGGATCTGTACTCCGGGCTTTCTGGTAGCAGCCAAGGCGCTGCTCGACCGCGAACCCGACCCGTCCGAGCAGGAAATTCGCTATGCG
>JAQBUI010000162.1 GCA_027624035.1 Pseudomonadota bacterium
TGAAGGAGCACGCCTGGAAAGTGTGTATACCGAAAGGTATCGAGGGTTCGAATCCCTCCCTCTCCGCCAGCTTCGCTGGAGTCGGGTTCGAAGTTTCTCCCCTCCGGTCCGCCAGAGCCGCACTCGATGTTCAGTCTCCGGCCCGCCAATCAGGCAATGCCACCCCTCACCCGGGCGCCATATCAAATATCTTGCCTGGATTCAGGATGCCTCTCGGGTCCAGCGTCTTCTTGATGGTTCGCATCAGATTGATCTCGATCTCGGACCGGGAGAGGTTCAGGTAGGGCTTTTTCTCGAGGCCGATGCCGTGTTCGGCAGAGACCGACCCTGAAATTTCGGCCAGGGGCTCGTAGACGCAGGCCTCCACCTTCTTTCTGACTTCCTTGCCCTTGACGCCTGGTCCCACCACGATATGCAGGTTGCCGTCACCCATGTGGCCGAAGATGAACAGTGCCGCATCAGGGTAGGTTTGCTTGACTCGTGAGGCCACCTCTTCGACATAGGACTCCATCATCGAGATTCTGAGGCTGACGTCGAACGCAACGGTTGGCGCATACTGGGCAATCTGTTCGACATCATCGCGCATGGCCCACAGCTGCAGCCGCTGGGCCTCGGACTGGGCCACTACGGCATCGACAATCAACCCTTCTTCCAGGGCGGCTTCAAGAGACGCCTGCATCGATTCCTCGGTCGCACCCAGTGTCTCGATGAGCGCATAGTACGGGTATTCCTGGGACATGGGCGGCGCTGTCTTGGCCGGAGGCGTCGAGACGAGGCGATAGAAGTCATTCCACATGACTTCAAACGCGGACACGGTCCCGCCCAGATCAGAGTCCAGCTTCTTCAGCAGCCGTGGCAGCAGACTGAACTCCGGTGCTGCAACCAACAGCGTGTTTCGGGTCGCGGGCAGTTCACGCAGGCGCAGTACGGCACGGGTAATGATGCCAAGGCTGCCCTCACTGCCGATAAACAGATGCTTCAGGTCATATCCGGCGTTGTTTTTGACCATCTGATTCATGGATGACACGATGGTGCCGTCCGGCAGCACGGCCTCCAGCCCCAGCACCATGTCGCGGGTCATGCCATATCGAACCACCCGGTTGCCGCCGGCATTGGTCGCAATATTCCCGCCGATCGTACAACTGCCGCGGCCGCCCAGGTCCAGCGGGAACATCATCCCCTGTGCCTCTGCGGCTTCCTGAATGGTCTGGAGGATGGCCCCTGCCTGGACGATCATGGTTCGATCCGTTGGATTGATTTCCTCGATCCGGGTCATGCGCTCAAGGGAGATGACGATGTCGTCGCTGGTGGTTTGCTCCCCTTCAACCAGGCCCGTGAGACCGCCGTGGGTGACCACGGTCTGCCTGGCATCGTTACAGAGTTTGAGTGCGGCGGCGAGTTGTTCTGTGGTGGATGGCCGCACCAGTGCCCTGGCGGTCAGGCGCTGGTGTGGCCGCCAGAAACTGATGGGGCGTGAGCTGACGTCATCTCCCGTGAGCACGGCGTCGGTCCCCAGGGCTGCGATGAGTTCGTCAGTGATGGCCATAGTTGCCTCGGATGCAGTGATTCGCCCCAAGTCTATTAAGTTACCATCCTAAAGTCATTGGGGCTCATTGACGAAATGCAGCCCCGATTGAGTCCAGCTCTTGACGCTGGCCCCCGGATGGGCGAGCTTTACCCGATGGCGACCGACCGAACAGTACCCAGGTCCAGGACCGCGCTGCTCGACGCCTTGAGGCAGTTGGATGTCGAGCGGGTGGCGAGCGGCCTTACGGCGAACCCGGAGCTCCTGGATTATCGAGATAACTGTGGGCGAAACTGGCTGCATCTTTGCGCTGGTATTGAAGGCACGCCCGCTAACAGAACCAGAGCAGTTGAGATGGCGAAGGCGCTGCTGGACGCGGGGCTTGACCTGAATGCCCCGGCCTTCAGGGAAGGAACCTGGGAAGCGACGCCCCTGTGGTTTGCCGTTGCCAGAGGTCGCAGTCTGCCCCTGGTCCGGTTTCTTCTTGAACGGGGCGCGAGCCCCCAGCACTGTCTGTGGGCGGCCGCGTACGCTGATGACCGGGACATGCTGCATAGGCTGATCGAAGCGGGAGCTGATCTTGACGCGGTGGCAGAAGACGAGACGCCACTCTTGCACGCGGTCAAGTACTCCCGGTTCGAGAGTGCCTCGATTCTTCTGGATGCCGGCAGTGACCCGGACTTCCAGGATAGCAGTGGCATGACTGCGCTCCACTACATGCTGAAGAAAGGCAGCGCCATGCATCACTACGACATGTTTGTACAGCATGGGGCACGGGGCGACATTCCCAACGGGCAGGGTCGTACGGCTGCCGATATTCTCGCCAGAAAGCGGGATGTGCGCTTTCACGACATCGCAAGACAGTTAAAAGGGAAGCTCTGATTAAGTGTTTTTTTTCGTGGCAGCAAGGCGGAGGCGCTCGCAGAAAATCGCGAAAACCCTTTAATTTCGCGTTGCTTCGGGGACGACTCCAACGCTGCTTTGGCGGGATAACCTCAATGGCAGCGTCCCTGAAGCAGACCGGTCAAAATAAGGAACAATAGTCTATGTCTGAATACACCCACGGCACATTGACCCACGGCACATTGAGCGCCAACGGCATCGAGATTCATTATGTAGAGCAGGGTGAGGGACCACTGGTGGTTTTCTGTCATGGATTCCCGGAGTCCTGGTACTCCTGGCGGCATCAGATTCCGGCAGTGGCGGCAGCCGGGTATCGAGCGGTTGCTCTGGACATGCGGGGCTATGGCAGGACCAGCCAGCGTGAAGCCGTTGGCGAGTATTCTCTGTCTCACCTGGTGGGTGATGTGGTCGGTGCCGTTGCCGCCCTTGGGCAAAACCAGGCCGTCGTGGTCGGTCACGACTGGGGCGGGCCGGTCGCATGGAACAGTGCGCTCATGCGGCCTGACATCTTCCGTGCGGTGGCAGTGCTGTCGGTTCCGTTCCATCCGCCGACAGCGCTGCCGGCCGGAGTCAGCATCGATGACCTGATGGCGTTTAATGCGGGCGAGCGCGATTACTATCGGCTCTATTTTCAGAAGCCCCTGGTGCCGGAGGCAGAACTGGACGCGGATGTCCGGCGCAGCATGCTGGGTTTTCTGTATTCCATTTCGGGCGACATTGTCCGCGACGGTATTCACACCAGCGGATGGGATGGACATTTCCCAAAGGGAGAGAAACTGGTCGATCAGCTCGTGGTGCCCGAGGCACTGCCATCCTGGCTGACGGAGGAAGATCTGCAGTTCTACGTTGACGAACTGACAGCCAGCGGATTTCGTGGTGGAATCAACTGGTATCGAAACATTAAGTCCATCTCCGGCATCCTGGCACCATTTATTGGCGCACAGATCCGCCAGCCATCCCTGTATCTGTACGGTGAGCATGACCAGATCGCTGGAAACTCGGCGGCCGCGGTAGCGGCACTGCCGTCGCTGCTCCCTGGCCTGCAGGGTGTTGTCAGGATGTCCGGTGCCGGACACTGGTTACAACAGGAGCGCCCGACAGAGGTGAATGAGGCCCTGATCGGGTTCCTGGCGAGCCTGCCGGCTATGTAGCTGAAGTTGACGCGAAAAAAAAGGGGCTTGCGCCCCCTCAGGTTCTTGGCTGCTCGCCTTGATCAGTTTGCAGCGATGGTGACATTCACTGTGTCGGAGTAGCTGCCATCCACCGCGGCCTCGATGTTGGACTCGAGTACCGTGATGGTGAACTCGTGAGAGTTGCCACCTGATGCACAGGTCTTGCTCACCTGGTTGGCGTCACCCTGGTTGGCAGCGGTGGCACCGGTGTGGCCGATGTTGGCAGAGATCGAGGTACCATCT
>JAQBUI010000072.1 GCA_027624035.1 Pseudomonadota bacterium
ACTCATTTCATATTGGAATCACGGGCCCTCGTCCAGACTCATTTCATATTGGAAAAGGCTAAGACTTCTCGCCGAACCCGTAATACGTTACGACTCGCGTACCTAAAAGGCGGCAAATGGTTCACGTTATCGGTGGGCCCCGGCGTCGCGTATGGTCGCCGGAAAGAGGGCGTCGAAGAAAACAAACAAATTGGTCTACGGAGCAAACTTTATGAAGTCACTAATCAGACTGGCACTACTGACTTCCATCGCGGCATTGATATCGAGTTGTGACAGCAGCAGAAACGATACCGTTGTCACTCAGCCTGAAGTCGATACCCCCGAGCAAGTCATCACCGGTCAGGTCGCTGGTGTCCGCGGCGCGGCCATCACGGTGGTCGATGCCAATGGAAGAACGGTCCAGCTCAGTTTCAATGGGGTGACTGATGCCAACGGCAACTTCACCGCTACCATTTCCGAGGCTTCCCAGCGTCAGGGCGTGGTCGCGCCGCTGATGGTGACCGCTACGGGTGGCGAGATCCTTTGTGACTGGGACCGCGACGGGGACAATGACTGTGGAGACGGCATCAGCTTCGGTGACTACTATCCGGCACCGGAAGGGTTCAAGCTGCGATCCACGATCGTGAGCCTGCCCAGTGGCGATGGAACCGTAACCGTTAACGTCAATGCCATCACAGAACTGACGGCTTCGATCGCCGGCCAGCTTTCCGGCCCGGTACTGATGGCCTCCGAAATCACGGCCGCGCAGCAGTTTGTGCGTGACATGCTTGAGAGCCTGACCGGAACTGATCTTGGGAGTGTGAACCTTCTCACTCTGAACCTCGCCAACCTGAACTCGATTGCCTCCGCGACGCTCTCCCAGACCAACCTCGTGACGGCGATCTACAATGCATCCATTCAGGGCATGGTCGATTCGACCAATGCGAACCTCAACAATGTGGCCAGCGTGATCGCCTGGCTGAACAGCGGCATCCGTGTCTCCGCCGGAGGCTCGGTGCAGGCGTCTGGCACGTTGCTCACCATGATTTCCAATTCTTTCGCAACCGGTTCAGGCATCGTAAACGCGCAGCTGATCAGCGCGGGTCTTGCTGCCTCTGAGATAGCGAACAGCATCATCACCGCGGCCATTGCCAACGCCAACATTTATCGGCTCTATGGCGTCGCCCTCGTGGGAACCAGCACGCCTCCCGCTGTGCCCCAGCTTCAGTCAGTCGACGGCCAGGTTATCAAGGGCAAGATTTCAGGTGGCATGATCACCGTGGTCGATGCGACCGGTATGGTTATCCCGATCGCAGACGGCGGTGTAACCGACGACAATGGCGAGTACAACGCGTCCTTCACCGTCGGTGCGACCGAGGCTGGTATCATACCGCCGCTGACCGTAACCGTATCTGGTGCCGGTGCCATGGTGACCTGTGACTACGACGTTGCCGGTCCCAATGACTGTCTCAAGAGCGACGGCACCTACGCAAGTTTTGGCGAGGACTACTCACTGGGTTCTGACTTTTCAATCTCTGGCTTCAGCCCGCTGGTTCCTGTCTCCGCTGAATCTGTGACGGTGAACATCAACCCGATCACGGACCTCGCGGCACGGTTCACCACCCGGGCAGCAGCCGGTACGATCACATTGGACAATGTAGCTCTCGGTAACACCCAGGCTCTCGGGCTGGTTCGAGCGATTACCGGTATCGATCTGAATGCCCTGGGCGTCAATCTCAGAACCGCTCAACTGGTCGATCTGACGGGTCTTCAATCCGCTTTGCTGACAGACATCAATGTGGCGTTGTCCACGTTTGGTGCCTCATTCCTCGGCCAGATCGACCCCACTGTCGAGACGCGAAATACGCTTTTGAAGGCGATCATAGCGATGGCTGACGGCATCACTTTCTCGGCCAATGGCAAGATCATTGCCAATGCCAGCCTGCTGGCGCGCGCGGCCGCAACGGTAAGGGTATCCACCGGCAATATCATTACCGAACTGACCAATGCCGGACTGGCGGTGCCTTCACTGGTCACCACCATCAACGCCAATGCCGATAGCAATGCCAGGCTGTTTACTCTGGCCGGTGATAGTGAACTGTCGGTCAACGTCGAGTCTGGCGGGGCGAACGCGGTAGCCGATACGGCCGATTTCATCGAGAAGCTGGCTGCTGTCATTGATGCCACAGTGGCGACCACTGGCGCCGAAAGCTTTGGTGGTACTCAGAGAAGTGCTACCGAGATGTTCGCGGACCATTTGAACGCGATCGAAATGATGAGTTCATGGCAGGCCACGCGGGCCTTCCGTATGCTCGAATCCGCCCTGGTCGCTGCAGAGACAGGTCTCGCGACAGGCTCTTCTACAGAACTCTCTGGTGAGGGTCTGTCCGGTACAGTGTCTCTGTCCGATGACGGCAAGACGTTGAACATCACCAATGTCAGTGCCACCTACGCGGCAGACGACGTCACGGCAGTGGTTGAGATCGCCAGTGGCTGGCGGATGGACAATGGCGATGACGGAGCCACCATTGCCGCCAACGACGTGACGCTGTCCACATGGACGAACGGTGTACAGGTGCAGATGTTCTCAGGCGAATTGTGGGCAGGCTTTGTTCCCGAAGGGGACGACATTGGTCTGGACACTCTGTCATTCTACGGCTGGGTGACAGTCAATGCGCTGCCGGGTGATTCGTTTGTGGTTGATATTGACCTGTCCAATCTGACCGGCACCACCAGCACAGACCCGGACCTGAGTTCACGGGATATCGACGGCAACTATGTGGCCAGAATGTGGTTTAACAGCGACAACGTGGCGGACCTGAGTGTTGGCTTTGATGGTGTGCTGCATGCCCAGAGCCAGAATTACTCCATCACTGCCGATGGCATGACCATCTTTGGCAGCGTCGACCGCGATGGCAACATCGATACCGAGGTCCTGACTGACCTCACGACGAACCTGACGCTGTGGCTGGATACCGCGTCCGGCGAGTTGCAGTCGATCGACTGCCTGGGCGGTTCGGTCGACAACTGCATCGGCAAATTGACCGTAGAGGGTGTCGAAACTGCGGGTCTCGACGGTAGTGGTACTGTCTGGTACTCAGATGGCACCATTCAGTCCTTCCCTGGCTTGCTGGATTTCGGTAACACCAGCCAGCCGTAAGGCTGCAGGAAAGAACTGTAAGAGTGCGGTTGCACGATCGTATTACTGCAGGACTCTGAAAAAGGGGCGGCTCAGGAGCCGCCTTTTTTTTGGCCTTTTTTTAACGCAGGCACCCGATTGGAGGCCCTGTAGAGTCGCTCGCCGCCACGGAAGCTTCTATAATGCCGGGCTTCATCCTTACCGGGGCCATCGCTTGGACATCAAGCAAAACATGCGGGCCATCATCGACATGGAGGCCGCCGCGATTTCTCGCATCAATATCACCGATGCATTTGAACAGGCCGTCGAGGCGATGCGGATGTGTCGTGGTCGCATTGTGACCACGGGCATTGGCAAGGCCGGTCACATTGCGAACAAATTCGCCTCCACCCTTTCCTCCACCGGGACGCCGGCGTTCTACATCCATCCCGCAGAGGCCGGGCACGGCGACATGGGCATGCTGGCCAGCGGCGACATGATCATCGCGTTTTCTACCAGCGGCAAGTCCAATGAGGTGATCGAGATGCTTGAGATTGCCCATACTCTCGGCGTCGACAGCATCATAGGCGTCACATCTCACACAGATTCGCCGCTGCGAGATCTGAGCCAGATCATTCTGGATATGGGGCCGGATATCGAAGAGCCTTGTCCCATCGGCGTGACGCCGAGCGCTACCATCGCGGTAATGCTTGCGATCAGCGATGCACTGGCGCTGACCCTGATGGAACTCCGGGGCTTTACCCTCAAGGACTATGGCATGCGACATCACAAGGGATACCTCGGCACGATCACAAGGTCATCCCAGGGCACCCCATGACTCTGGTTGACCCCGAAGCAATTGCCCAGAAGTATGTTGCTGCGGTGCGCGATGAGGTCAGGACGCTTGCACTCAAGGTCAACGTTCTGGGCCTGATTGCATCAGCGGACAAGCCGTCGAGGGCCTACGCCAGGGCGACCCAGCGACAGTTCGGTGACGTCGGCATTCACTACGACCTGCACCAGGTGGAACGACTGCAGCTCGAACGGGAGATTCTACGGGCCAACGAAGATCCTCTGATTCATGGGATCTTCATTTACTTTCCGGTATTCCATAACCAGCAGGATGACTACCTTCGAAACCTTGTGGACTATCGCAAGGATATTGAGGCGGGCAGCATGTACTGGACGCGAAAACTCTATCAGAACGAACGGTTTGCGCTGTCCCCGGAAGATTCCAAGAAGGCTCTGCTGCCCTGTACGCCACTGGCGATCGTCAAACTGCTCACCGAGGTCGGGCGCTATTCAACAGAGGTGGAGCGTCCTCTGGCCGGCAAGACCGTCACCATATTCAACCGGAGTGAGGTCATCGGACGCCCTCTGGCGATGATGATGTCAAATGACGGTGCCCGGGTTTACTCCTTTGACATCAATGGTCCGCTGTTATTCATCAACGCGACGCCCGAGGAGGTCGACATCGACCGGGCGAGCGCGCTCAGAGAGTCGGACATGGTCGTGGGCGGTGTGCCCTCGGCATTATTTCCACCGATCCAGGCCAGCGAGATCAAACCCGGTGCAATCTGTATCAATTTCTCTAGCAACAACAACTTTGCAGCAGATATCACAGTCGCGACCGACCTATTTATTCCTCGAATCGGCCCAATGACCGTGGCCATGTGCATGCGCAACACCATTCGTCTGTTCCATCATTTTCACAGCTCGAGCACCCATGACGACACGAACTGAGCCACTGGGTGTAAGCGCATTTCTGGATGCTCTGGCCAGCCGTACCTCGACCCCGGGCGGTGGCAGCGCCGCCGCGGTTACGGGCGCCAGCGGTGCCGCGTTGCTGACGATGGTGTCTGAGTTCACCCGGGACGAAGGTGCAGGGACAACAGCCGCTGGCATCAGATGCACCCGCGCACGAACCAGATTGATTGAACTCGCGGCTGAGGACATGATCGCATTCGATGAGGTCATGGCCTGGTACAGAAGGGACCGACAGAGCACCGAATACCAGCATGCACTGCACAATGCTGCGCTGGTGCCATGCTCGATCATGGCCGAATGTGCCGCTCTGGTGGAGGACGCTCGACTCCTGCAGCAAAGTGGCAACAGCAATCTGATCACAGACGTCGCCATTGGCGCGGAACTTCTGGCAGCTGCCATCACCAGTGCGGATCTCAACATCATGATCAACGCGCGAGCGATCAAGACCGCCGGAATCCGGGATACGCTGAGGCGGGACGCCGATTCCTTCCTGCTGGCAGCTGGAGACCTGAAGCAGATTTGTCAGGAGATTCGTCGAAGCCTATGAAGGCAACGTTGCTGCTGACTCTGCCGTTGGTCTTGCTGACCGGCGGCTGTTCCACCTCCCTGGCGGTAGCTTCGGAGGCTAAACGGAGCACGTCGGTCAGGCCTGGGGACTCCACATTCGTCCGCCTTGAGAACCGACTGGCGAGGCGCCTGCTTGATGAGGCCTGGGATCAGATCGAGGGGGCGAGCGAGCAGGACAGGCTGACCTTTGCCAGCGCCTCACGGGACAAACTGCATCGAAGCCTCAATGTTTCGCTGCTGACAATGGACCTGCGGCTGCTTCTGCAGCGCTACCTGGACCACGTGGATCATCTGGCAAATGATCGTTCCCCGGCTTCGTTTCAGGATCATCGCGACGGCATCTGGTCACACCAGACGATATTCGATGCTGGCCTTGCGGAAGTCGACCAGTTATCGAGCCATATCGAACGCATGACGCACGAACCCTATGGGGCCTCGCTTCAGGCATCCAGGGAGCGCCCCGACAATTACCTTTCTGATTCCGAAGACGGTCGCCAGCGCTATCTTGACCTCGTTCAGCAGGCTATCAAAGCCTCAGACACGGGGCTCTCACTGCCGCCACTTGCAATCCAGGGCATTGAGGACGTCCAGGCGCCTCTGTTCGACTATCAGGACAGTGTACTGCTGATTAACCTGCACGACATGTCAGCACTGCCTCTGGATGAGATCACCGTTCAGACCAGCTTCTACACCGTGCCTGGCCTGCACGCTGCGAGCGCGTACGACCTGCGGGGCCTGACATCAGAGGACATCGATCGCTGGGCTGCGTACATGAGTTGCAGGACCTGCCCACCCAACGAGGCGGAAGTCTCTGAACTGGTTCACGCACGAAATCTTGCGGCACTGATGGTCGCAGAAACTGCCCTGGCGGGGCTCGGATGGTCGCGAAACAGCGCCAGGGAGTACCTGGCCCGTGAAACGAGCTACCCCGGAAGCAGGATCGAAGAGGAATTGCGCCGCATGACAGGCACGCCGACTGAATGGAGGGCACGAACCTACGGTCGACTGCTGATTCAGCAGATGGTGGATGAATCGGCAATGCCCGCCAACGAGCTGATGTCCGAGCATGGTCCACAAACCCTGTCCATGCTGCAGGCGCTGCTCTCCGGTTGCCTGGACGACGGTGCTATCGGGCGGGCAATCGACTCGACTACCCGTCCCTCTACTGCCGGTTCGGATGGTTCCGTCGATGCTCCAGTTCGCGGCGAATGTCCTGATATTCTTTCTCGTTGAGTCCGAATCGAGTAAATACGACCGCTGCCGCCAGGTAACAAACCAGGGGGAAAATCGCAAACAGGGTCAGCAACGCCAGCCTGGCACCGTCGGTCTGTTCCACATTGGGAACGAAACCAGACAGACCCAGCACAAAGCCTGTGAGCATCAGGGTGAGGCCGGTGGCAGACTTGTGAACGAAGTTCCAGGTGGCGAAATAGGCGCCCTCCTTGCGTTGCCCTGACAGGTACTCGTCATAGTCGATCACGTCTGCCTGAATGGAAGGTGCTACCACGGCACCGCTACCGGCACCCAGGCCGCAAATGACCGCAAGCACGGAGATCAGTGTGTCACCGTTTTCGTCCACGAAGAACATGCCTCCGAATCCCAGCGCCGTCACCACCATGGAAATGATCCACAATCGTTTCTTGCCAATGCGGCGGGAGATGGGTAGCCATAGCGGCACCGACAACACCGACGGAACCAGGTAACACAGGATGTATACCGCCATCTTTTCCGGACGTCCCACAATGTACTCTGCGATGTAGGGGACCAGAATGCCGATGGTGGCGCCTCCAAGGTTCTCGACCAGAAACACCACAAGCAGCAGCCGCGCGTGCCGGTTTCGCCAGACATCTCCGAATGCCACAAGGGGATTGACCTCCCCCCGGCCCTGGAATTCTGATCGCTCCCGGACCGTCGCCACAAGCCAGAGGATGAGCAGTGCCGTCACCCCACTTGCCACAATGGAGATGTAGAACGCGAGCTCACGCGGATCGTTGCCGGTGATCAGCAGGTGCATGGCCACCAGCGCCACAAGGGAACCCGAGTTCCAGATCATGTGACGAACGCCAAATATCCTGGTCCGATCGTGATAATTGTCGGACAGTTCTGCCCCCAGGGATGAATGGGGAACACTGAACATTGTCATGGCCGTATAGAAGAGAATCACAGCCACAGCCATCCAGATGACAACGCCCGCCTGACCGAGCGCCGGTGGATTCCAGATCATGTAAAACGTCAGAGAGATCGGAATGATGGAGGCCAGAAGCCAGGGACGCCGCCTTCCCAGTGAGAAGTTGGTGCGGTCGCTCAGGTAGCCCGTAATGGGATCAGTGACAGCATCCCAGATTCTGGATACCCCGAAGATGACGCCCATCACAATCGGTGAGATGAGCAACTCATCGGTGGCGAACTTCATCAGATACAGCGTCACGATGAAGAACATGAAGCCAACACCCAGTGTCGGGATGTTGTAATTGAAGACCAGCGAGGCCCGCAGCGCCCCGGCAGGGTGGACCTTTTCCGACCCCTGATTCAAATCATCGTCTCAGCATGATGCCATCCATCGGCTACGGTCGGCTCGACCGCCCCGGTAGGATGTGGCAAGGACCTCCTGAGGTTCCAGCTTGAACAGAATCGAGCGAGCGGACGGGCGGTAGCTGGAGACTGACTCGGCCAGCAGGCGCATCTCGGGGTCATTCTCCTGCACCGCCTCACCGATGACCTGAAACTCTCCGCTGCTGCCTGAGCTGTCGTTCACGGCACAGTGCAGACAAAAGGCCCCGTTTGATTGCAGATCGCGAACCTTCTGCGAATCCGGTTCGACGAAAACGAAACAATTCCCATGTCCAATGACGGGCGTCACGGGATGAGTTCTGGGTTTGCCGTCAGGACGGATCGTCGCCAGATAGGCCACCTTGCCGTCCAGCCGATCCTTACCGAACGCAGCCAGATCTGGTGCCTGTTGTACCAACCGCTGCCACGCTGTAGTCGTCATGCACTCATCCACGTATAGAAGGGTTCATCTTAGCAGCCTTGAGCGTGCCCGTCCCAGGCACACCGTAGTCGTGCAAGCAAGTGCTTACGCGGGCACCTCGTATCAATGACCTCCATAGACAACCTACGGGCCGGACAACCGGCCATCGCCCGATACCCGGGAGATCGTGACTGGTCGCACCACCTGAACACCTATGGTGCGCGCCACTTCTGCCAACTGGCGTTCGTAGTTTCGCCAACGATTCTTCGACGATTGATAGATCGGCCGTCGAACCTGCATGAAACTCGCTGTCTTGATCGACCGGTCCGTTTCGTGAAACGCTATGCAGCCTTGCTCGAACTCCAGATCGCAGAAATCGAGCAGCCGGCGTGTCTCCCGTTCCTGATCTTCCAGCACCGACTCGTAAGCAACATTGTGGATGCGCCCCGGGAACATCATCTGCCAGTGCTCCATCATCCGCCGATAGTCGTTGTAGAAATGCGCCAGCTTGATGAGGTCAAAGCTGTAGTCCTGTCCCTTCGTAAAATTCTGAAAAAAAGCAGGACAGGCAGGTGTCCAGAGGATGCCGCGTGGAGTGGATGATCTTCGCATTCGGAAAGAGATGCATGATGAGCCCCACAAACTGAAAGTTCAGGGGATGTTTGTCGACCACTCTTGCGTACTCCTCGCCTGGTGTGAGCCGCTTCAAACGATTCAGATATTCCGTACCAAGTCGTGCATATCCGCTCCGTGGCATCCCCGCAATGCTGTTCGGGTACGGCTGCTTGACTTCGCTCAGGGTCGTCGTCCCCCGTGCGATGAACTTCATATCGTTCAGTTCACCGGCACCGAACACGCCGGAGTGGCTGGACAGAATCTGTTCCACGAGGGTCGTACCGGACCGGGGCATACCCACCACAAAGATCGGTTTTCGGCTGTCGACGCCGGCGCCAGCGTGCATCCGTACGCAGTCACTGCCATAGGCGTAGATCGTATCCTTGGTCTGCTGCCTGAAGCCCGCAGTATCAAAGTTTCGATGCGCCTCGCGATTACCGGCGAGGTAATGCTCAAACGCCCGGTCATAATCGCCCACGTCATCGTAGAACTTGCCCGCAGCAAAATTAAAATAGCTGCGAACACGCTCATCGAGCTGTTTCGATGCGAGTTGGTCCTGAATCTGCCGCTCGATCGGATCGCCGGCGGAGAACTTCACCATTTCGCCCAGCCCCTGGTAGGCCTCGCCATAGTCAGCCTTCAGTTCAATCGCCCGACGGAACTCACGCTCCGCGTCGTCAAGACGGCCAAGACGACGATAGATACCGGCGATGTTGTGATGAAAAGGTGCGGCAGTCTCATGCAGGGAAATGGCCTTCTCGATCAGGGTCACGGCCTCATCGTCGAGGTCCTGTTCGCCGCGTATCAGACCCAGTAGATGATTGGCATCCGGCTGATCCGGTTCAGTGTCAAGAATGCCGAGATAGATCTTCTCGGCTTCCGCCAGTTTGCCATTCAACTGCAGCTTCACGGCCTGCTTCAGGCGTGCCAGGGTCGAGTCAGTCATCAATGTATCCAGTCTGGCTGATCCGGCCCACCCGGGCCAGCCCGGATACCGAAGCGCCGCTCTCAAGATTAAAGATCACCTCAACCTCCTCGCCCTCGATCAATGGTCGGACCAGGCCCATCAGCATGAGGTGACGTCCTCCCGGTTGCATGACAATCTGCTGGCCGGGCGCAATGCTGACGCGTTCTTCATGAGCCATTCGCATCATGCCGTCCTCAATTCGGGTGGCGTGTAACATGGTCGTCTTTGCCACACTCGATGCCATCGAAACCACGACCACATCGCGATCACCCCGATTGGTGAGGACGCCATAGATCGCCGCGGTGGTGACGCCCGGAGGAGTGGCCCGGGCCCAGGCCCGTTCAAGGGCTGCGCTTTCGGCAGCGGCCGCCCACGTCAGCGACCACAGCAGCGCCAGAAGCACCATCTTTGACATCATCAGCTTGTTTCCAGTCCGGTTCCGGTCCAGTCAGGGATTGTATCATCCGGCCGCGCACCGGGGAGGCCTGCCGGTCGCGTGACACAACACCCGTCGATGCCATAGACTTGCCACCCATTCGGGAGACACCAAGATGAGTAACGTCTACGACCTGTTCGCTGCGGGAGCCCGCAACGGGGACGTATTCCTGCAGGATGACGCCGGCAAGGTGCAATATCGATACGATCAGCTTGATGCGATGACAGCTCGCCTCGGCAACCGCCTGCTGCGCGCAGGCGCTGCGCCCACAGACCGCGTCATGGTGCAGGTTCAGAAGTCCCCGGAGAATCTGCTGCTGTATCTCGCCTGTCTGCGGGCAGGGTTAATCTATCTGCCGCTCAACACCGCCTACAAGGCCGATGAGCTCCGTTACTTCAACGACAACGCTGAACCCACAGTGATCGTCTGTGACCCGGCCTCGGTCTCCTGGTTCAGCAGTCTATCCGGTCTTCGGCCGCTGACCCTGGATGCCGACGGGGCTGGAAGTCTGACCAATGCCCTGGATGAAGAATCTGCAGAATTCAAAACCCACCCATGCGCCACCGATGATACTGCCGTGATCATCTATACCTCTGGCACCACCGGCAAACCCAAGGGCGCGATGATTACTCACGGCAATATCGAGAGTAATGCGACAACGCTGTCCCGATGCTGGGGATGGCGGCAAGACGATGTGATGCTCCATGCTCTGCCCATCTACCATGTTCACGGACTGTTTGTCGGTGCGCACCTGCCGATCATGAACGGCAGTGCCATCACCTTTCTTGACCGGTTCGAGCCGAACCGAATCATCTCAGCGCTGCCAGAGTCCACGGTCTACATGGGCGTTCCCACCAACTACACCCGGTTGCTGGCCAGCCCGGACCTGAATGTTGGTACCTGTCGTAACATGCGGCTGTTCACGTCAGGGTCCGCACCGCTTCTGTCCACCACATTCAATGAATTTCAGGAGCGGACCGGCCACACCATCGTCGAGCGCTACGGGATGTCTGAAACCGGGATGAATACCAGCAATCCGCTGGATGGCGCGCGAAGAGCCGGTACCGTCGGGCTGGCATTGCCGGAGGTGGCCTGCAGGGTTGTGGATGACGCAGGTGCTCAGGTGGACAGTGAGACCACCGGACATCTTCAGGTGCGAGGGCCAAACGTCTTTTCCGGCTACTGGCGAATGCCCGGAAAGACCGCAGAAGAATTTACGCCGGACGGTTACTTCCGCACCGGAGACCTCGCCAGCATCGACGCGGACGGCTATGTCTCTATTGTCGGCAGAAACAAAGACCTGATTATTTCCGGCGGCCTGAATGTCTACCCGAAGGAGATCGAAACAGTCGTGGACAGCATCGAAGGCATCACTGAGTCCGCGGTGATCGGGGTACCCGATCCCGACTTCGGGGAGGCCGTGACCGGCATCGTGGTTCGAAATCCTGGCCACTCCATCACTGAACAGGAAATCATCGACGTGCTGAGGTCACGAATCGCCAACTTCAAGGTGGCCAAACGCATTCACTTCGTGGATGAACTGCCCAGAAACGCCATGGGCAAGGTCCAGAAGAACCTCCTGCGGGAGCGCTTTGGACGACAGGGCACCTAGGTGGGTCGCGTCGCGAATGATCCTGCCCATGGCACCCATGGTGCAGCCCGGTGAACCTCGGTGTCCTCGCATCTCATCGGGGCTCCAACCTTCAGGCTATCATCGAGGCGTGCGAGGCCGGGACCATTCACGGCAGGGTGGTGCTGGTCATCAGCAACAACAGTGATTCCCTGGCCCTCAGGCGAGCCAGGGATGCCGGAATCGACGCGGTTCATCTCTCCGGGCATACCCATCCCGATGCGCACCAGCTTGACGCCGCGATTCTTGAGGCCCTCAAGCAAAGGCAGGTCGATCTGGTGATCACTGCGGGCTACCTCAGAAAACTGGGCCAGCAAACCCTTGGGTACTACCAACGACGAATCATCAACACCCATCCCTCACTCCTGCCTGCCTATGGCGGCCACGGCATGTACGGGCGCCGCGTCCACGAAGCAGTGCTTGCGGCCAAAGAACGCCAGACCGGCATCACGGTTCACTACGTCGATGCAGATTACGACACCGGAGAGATCATTGCGCAGTTGCCGGTACCAGTGCGCGATGGAGATACTCCGGAGTTGCTCGAATCCCGACTCCTCGCTGCAGAAAGACCCTTTCTGGTCGCTACCCTGGCGCGACTGATCCCGGAGACTCCTTACCACCAGACCCGCAGAGGAACTTGACATCGGTTGCTGGATGCCTATATTGCCAGCTATGAAGCAATTGATTGCCAACGACATCATGATCATTATTGACATTATCCCCTGGGGGATGGTGGGTTAACTCGTTGGAAAACGAGTCAGAGGAACCCGCCACGGCGGGTTTTTTACTTTATGGGCCAACCAAAACAGGATATCCGGTGACCGCATCCGATCTATCAGCACTGCCGAGTAGCGACAGTTTCGATTTTGTTCACGCTGAACATACCATCGCCGAATTCTGGAAGGCCCAGCGGATCTTCCAGCAATCACTGGCGCAGACCGAAAGCGCGGCACCCTACATCTTCTACGATGGCCCGCCATTTGCCACCGGCCTCCCTCACCACGGCCATCTCGTTGGATCAATTCTAAAAGACGCCGTCCCTCGCTACTTCACGATGAAGGGCTACCACGTTCAGCGCCGATTCGGCTGGGACTGTCACGGGCTGCCCATCGAGCATGAAATCGACAAAGCCCTGGGGATGTCCTCCCAGGAAGCAGTAGAGAAACTCGGCGTCCGGGGCTACAACGATGAATGCCGCAAGATCGTTCAACGCTATACCGCGCAGTGGGAGAAAACGATCACCCGCATCGGACGCTGGGTGGATTTTGAAAACGACTACAAGACCATGGAACCCTGGTACATGGAATCCGTCTGGTGGGTCGTCAAGCAACTGTGGGCAAAGGATCTCATCTATCGGGGCGAAAAGGTGGTGCCATTCTCAACTGCACTCGGCACCGTACTGTCCAATTTCGAGGCGGGCTCGAACTATCAGGAAGTCCAGGACCCTGCCGTCACGGTGATGTTCAAGGTGCATGATGCCGACTTCTACCTGACAGCCTGGACCACGACGCCCTGGACGTTGCCCTCGAACCTCGCGCTCTGCGTCGGCGATGATATCGAATATCTGAAGGTCCATGACGCTGACCTGGACCGAAATCTCATCATCGCGTCCGAACGGATTGAAGCCATGGGAAAGGGTAAGAACCTGGAGGTCCTTGAGACCATCATCGGCAAGGACCTTGTGGGGCTGACCTACGAACCACTGTTCCCCTACTTCGAGAGTCTGGGTGACGAGGGTGCGTTCCAGGTCGTTTCGGACAACTATGTCTCCACCGAATCAGGCACCGGTATCGTGCACCAGGCGCCGGCCTTCGGTGAAGATGACTTCCGGGTGCTGCGGGAACACGATATCGCGGCCCGTGTCTGCCCGATCGACATGAACGGCCGGTTTACTTCTGAAGTGGCCGACTTCGCCGGCATGCACGTCAAAGAGGCGGACCGACACATCATCCGCCATCTCAAGGATACAGGATCACTGTACATTCAGGATGTGATCGTCCACAGCTATCCGTTCTGCCCCCGATCTGACACACCGATCATCTATCGGACCGTTGACTCCTGGTATGTCAAGGTGGAGCAGATGCGGGATCAACTGCTTGCATCCAATGCCGGCATCAACTGGGTGCCTGCCCACATCAAGGACGGGCGCATGGGCAACTGGCTGGCGGGTGCCATCGACTGGGCGATTTCCCGGAATCGTTACTGGGGTACGCCGCTGCCAATATGGATCAACGACGAAACAGGACGCGAGATGTGCATCGGCTCAATCGAAGAGCTCGCGAGCCTGTCCGGCGTCAGGGTTGACGATCTGCACCGCGAGAACGTCGACCCACTCACCTTTACGCAGGAGGGCGAGCCGGGCACCTACCGACGAATCGAGGAGGTGCTGGACTGCTGGTTTGAATCCGGATCAATGCCCTATGCACAGCTGCATTATCCGTTCGAAAACCAGGACGTCTTCGAGCAGGGCTTCCCTGCCGAGTTCATTGCCGAGGGCCTCGACCAGACTCGTGGCTGGTTCTATACATTGATTGTGCTGGGTACCGCACTCTACGGGACCCATCCCTTCAAGAATGTCATCGTCAACGGCATCGTCATGGCGGAAGACGGCAAGAAGATGTCCAAACGCCTGCGCAACTACACGCCCCCCGATGATCTGATGGAGAAGTATGGCGCCGATGCACTTCGTCTGTATCTGATCAATTCCGGCCTGGTTCGGGCGGAGGAGCAACGCTTCACCGATGATGGCGTGCGCGACATGGTCAGGCGGGCACTGCTGCCCTGGCTCAACGCCTATCGATTCTTTCAGACCTATGCAGAGATCGACGGCTGGGTACCATCGGGCCAGCGAGTGGAATCCGACAACATCATGGATCAGTGGATCCTGTCCCGTCTGCAATCCCTCAAGGCGAACATCGCCAGGGAAATGGAGGCCTATAGACTGTACAACGTCGTACCGGCGCTGTTTGACTTCATCGAAGACCTGACCAACTGGTACATCCGGTTCAATCGCGCGCGGTTCTGGACCGGTGATCAGACCCCGGACAAATCCATGGCATACCAGACGCTGTTCGACACGATCTCGGAGCTTTCAACCAGCATGGCACCGTTCGCGCCTTTCCTGGCCGAGTCGATCTATCAGGCCCTGCCCGCGTCCGGCGAGCGACCCGTATCGGTACACCTGTGTACTTACCCGGTGGCAGAAGAGGCCATGATTCAGCCCAGGCTGGAACAGGCGGTCACCCGTATGCAGCACATTGTCCTGCTTGGTCGCCAGAAGCGAAATCAGGAGAGGATCAAGACCAAGTATCCGCTCAGGACATTGACCATCATCCACGAGGACCAGGAGATGCTGGACGAGATCGCCCGCCTCGAGGAGGACATCAAGGTTGAACTGAACGTGAAATCCATCCGCTATTCGACCCGCGAAAGTGACTACATCAACCTGTACGCCAGGCCAAACTCTCCGGTCCTGGGGAAGCGGCTTTGCAGGGAATTTCGGGGCATCAAGGACAAGATCGAGGCACTGACGAGTGCAGATATCGCGAGGTTCCAGGCGACAGGGCACATCATCATCGATGACCAGACCCTGACAGGCGACGATGTACTCGTGTTCAGGGAACCCCGCGAGGGTACCGATGCACTGTCCAATCGGTTTATCTCAATCGACCTTGATTGTGAACTGACCGCGGAATTGATTGAGGAGGGCCTTGCCCGCGAGGTCGTCAACCGGATTCAGAAGACACGAAAGGATCTGGGGTTCAATGTCAGTGACCGGATCAGCCTGCATACCTATGCCTCCGATGAACTGAAGGCCGCCATCGAGCGGCATCGGGATCACATCATGGCGGAAACGCTGTCGCTGGAAATGGCCATCACCGACGCGCCCCAGCAGGTTACCTATCATATTGATGATCACGAACTGCAGATTTCTCTCGAAGTCATCCGTCCTGCCTGACCTCCGCTTTCGCGAGGGCCGCTTCTACCTGACGCACCAGTTCATCCACGTTGAATGGCTTCTTGATAAAGTAGGCATGCTCATCATGGCCGACGTTTCGAACCACCTGGTCCTGATGATAGCCGCTGATCAGAATCACCGGGGTATCCGAACCGCTTGAACGCAACTGCTGGTAAACCTCGGTGCCGGACATCTTGGGCATCGTACAGTCCAGCAGAAACAGACAGAATTCCTCGCCATGGTGGGTGATCTCATCCATGGCTTCGCGGCCATCCTCGACTGCCTTGAGCCGGTAACTCTCCCCTTCCAGGATCGATGAGATAAGAGACCTGATGCGGGGATCATCATCGGCGACCAGAATCGCGCCCCGAAGCATCGTATCGCTGCGCGTTGGCACCTGCCCGGTGAACTGACCTTCTTCATAGGCCAGCACAGGAAAATACATGTAGAACTCTGACCCCTTGCCGGGCACACTCACGACCTGAACAAAGCCGCGGTGCTGCCGCACGATGCCGGAAATGGACGAAAGTCCAAGCCCTTTGCTGACGCCCTTCTCAGAATAGAATGGGTCGAATATCCGATCAATCTGCCCGGCCGCCATGCCCTTTCCTGTATCTTTGACACCCACATACAGATACGCCCCCTCCGCCGCACCGTCGGCGAACAGACATTGCCGAAGCTGGACTTTATCGACCCGGGTCAATCCGGTGGAGACCTCAATGGTTCCTGACTCACCATCAATCGCATCCACCGCGTTAGCCACCAGGTTCATCACGATCTGACCGACCTGAACAGGATCACCCAGCATCTGGGGCAGGTCCCGAACCACATTGTTCACGACCCGGATCTTGCGTGGAACAATCGAATTGATGAGACTGCTCATGTTGTCCACGGCCCGGGAGATGTCCATGGACTCGAACGCGATCGCCCCCTTGCCGGCATAGGTCAGCATCTTGGAAGTCAGATCCACCGCCTGTCTGGCACCGGAGATCACCATGTACAGGTCCTTGCGCACCTCGCTGCTTGGCGGCAGCTTCTTCATCGCCAGACTCGCGTAGCCGAGCATGCTGGTCAGCATGTTGTTGAAATCGTGGGCAATTCCACCCGCCAGGGCCCCCAGACTCTCCAGCTTTTGCGCCTGGGTGAACTGCAGTTCAAGACGCTGGTTTTCCCGGCGATACTCCTGCAGCAGCTCATTGCTCTCCCGCAGCGACGCCATCACCTTCTCTGATGCGACCACGAGAACCATCAGCGCGCCCACGATCAACAGCAGGCAACCAAAGAAGTAAGTCAGTGCAAATGGTGCTGGCGCATTGAGTAGCAGAGGCATCGCGATCTTCGAGACGATCTGCAATGACAGCACCCCCGCGAGGGCATGCAGGATGAATGAGCCACGCCTGGCCAGCAGGTAGTAGATGGCAACCAGGAACATGCTGACCTGTGGCACCTCTGCCAGCAGCCAGTTGACGGTATTGATTCCCGTCCAGAGAAAGTGGGCAGTAATTGAATGACCGACGGCAAGGATCAACATCAGCAGCATCAGGAACAATGGCACCGCGCGCTCCACAATGTGAGCGACGGCTGCCAGAATCATCAAAGCGCCCAGCGTCTTGAGCACACCGCCGACGACGACAAGGGTTCCCCACTGTTCACCGCTGCCAACCCAGGTAAAAAACAGGATCTGGGCCAACATGTCGAGCGCCACCGCGAACGCCATCAGCCGCAGGAACGGAAACTGTAGCTGGCGATAATAAATGACCAGACTACCCACTGCGATCAGGTCAAAAAGGAGAATAAAGCCAACGGTATAGAGCAGATCAATGGGCGTCATGGGCGCAGCGGAGACCAATCATGGTATGAACCAGTAGTGATCTATGAAGTTTCCATACTTTGGCAGCGGGATCAAACCTGTCGGGGCCTGATGCGGCACTTCCAGACGAAAGGCCCGTGGGGCCACCCCGGACAATCGAATGGTGACAACGCCTGGTCAGCCCCTTCGAGTCAGTGGCAACCCCGGCAGATCAGGAGACTCCCTCTATCCGGATCAGGATCAGGGCAACGACCAGCGCCAGCAGCAGACCGCTTCGACGATTCTCAAACTCATTGGATCTGGTCCAGACTACATCAGTCTGGCGACTCGACTTCCGCCGCCACTGCCTCAAGGTCCTCATGACGGACGTCTTTACCCTTGACCAGGAACACCACGTAGCCGCCGATATTCTTGGCATGGCCGCCAATACGGGTAATGGCGCGCAGCCCGAGCACGGTCTCTACCACATCACCGACGACATGGGGGTCCTCCCTGATGAACGCCGCAAGCTGTTCAAGCCCGCTTCTGAACTCACTATCCAGATCGACATTGAGACGAATGCACTCAACAGCCAGTTTGAGATCGCGCCCGGCAAACGCTCGAATCGCCTTATCCAGCATTCCGTCGACACTGTCAGCCATATCGATGAGGTCCCTGACGATCAGCTCACTGGATGAAGAACCTGCACCGTCACAGAAGTGCAGACACAGCATCGCGACCTTGCGGGCCTCGTCACCCACCCGCTCCAGATCGGTAACCACCTTGCCAACTGTCAGTATCTCCCGCAGGTCCGGCCCCATCGGCTGACGCTTCCCAATCACGTGCACGATGTGATCGTCCACCTCGATATCCAGGTCATTGACCAGGGCATCCCGCGCGATCATGTCACGTGCAGCATCAGGGTCCCTGGCCTTGAGGGCGTCGACGGCCCGTTGTAACTGATCACGGGCCAGGTTCCCGATGCGCAACACCAGGTCATTGAGGTGCTGTAGCTCCTGGTCATAACTCTTTACGGTGTGGTCGCCTGACATGCCTTGTCCCCGGTGTTATCAGCCGAAACGACCGGTGATGTAATCCTCGGTCAATTTGTGCTGTGGTTTGGTGAATACCTCATCAGTCGCGCCGACTTCAATCAGGTCACCCAGGTGAAAGTATGCGGTGCGCTCGGAAACCCTGGCTGCCTGCTGCATGGAGTGGGTCACAATAACAATGGAGTATAGTTCGCTCAACTCATCAATCAATTCCTCAATGCGTGCTGTGGCAATCGGGTCGAGCGCCGAACAGGGTTCATCCATCAGTACCACTTCCGGGTTGACAGCAATGGCACGTGCCACACACAGCCGCTGCTGCTGCCCTCCGGAGAGGCTGGTGCCTGGATCGTTCAGATAGTCCTTGACCTCCTCCCACAGTCCGGCCCTCTTGAGGGAAGTCTCGACAATCTCCTCCACACCGGCTCTGGTCTGTGCCAGACCATGGATGCGGGGCCCATAGGCCACATTGTCGAATATCGATTTGGGAAACGGGTTTGGTTTCTGGAACACGATACCGACCTGGGCCCGTAACAGAACCACGTCCATATCCGGATCATAGAGGTCATTGCCATCCATGCGGAATTCCCCGCTGACGCGACAGCCCTCGATCGTATCGTTCATGCGGTTGAGGCAGCGCAGGAAGCTCGACTTGCCACATCCGGAAGGACCTATCAGGGCGATGACCTCGTTGCGCCCGATATCGAGATCCACATTCCTGACGGCACACTTGTCACCGTAGTGGACGGAGACGTTACGACAGGTGATACGTGGATCAGGATGGGTAAAGTCACCCACTGTTTTCCGGGCTGTTCTGTCAACCCTGGTCTTATCGGCGGATCCCTGGTTCAAGCTCGAAGTCTCCTGGACTGGTTGGTTTGATGACTTCCGCGGCAAGCAGCCCGGTTCAGGCCCGCCGTGTATGCCAAAGACATGCCCGGGTCAGGCACGTCGTCGTGTCGGGAAGTGCGGCTTGTTACCATCGTCGTTCGAACCTCTTGCGCAGCAGCACAGCCAGGCCATTCATGGAAAAGAGGAATGCCAGCAGGATCATAATGGCAGCAGATGTACGTTCGACGAAAGCCCTTTCGGGGCTATCAGCCCAGAGATAGATCTGAACCGGCAATACCGTCGACGGGTCCGTGAATCCTCCCGGTGCATCAGCGATAAACGCCACCATGCCGATCATCAGCAACGGGGCGGATTCACCCAGCGCCTGGGCCATACCGATGATGGTACCGGTCAGCATACCGGGCATGGCCTGGGGAAGGACATGATGAAAGACCATTTCGGTCTTCGATGCACCTACTCCTAACGCAGCGTCGCGAATCGAAGGCGGGACAGACTTCAGCGCAGCACGACTGGCGATGATGATCGTCGGCAGTGTCATCAGGGCCAGCACCAGTCCACCCACCAGGGGTACCGAGCGAGGCAGGCCGAAGAAGTTGATGAACACGGCAAGGCCAAGCAGGCCGTATACGATCGACGGAACCGCCGCGAGATTGTTGATGTTCACTTCGATGAGATCAGTCCACCTGTTCTTCGGTGTGAATTCTTCCAGGTAGACCGCAGTGGCAACCCCCATGGTGAACGCCAGCAACAACGTGATCACAAGGGTAAAGAAGGAGCCACAAACCGCGGCCCAGATTCCGGCGAGTTCCGGTTCACGGGAATCACCGGCTGTAAAGAACGTGGTGTTGAATCTCAGCTCAATCCGGTTCTGATCCACCAGGCGATCAACCCAGGCGATCTGCTGATCCTTGATGCGCCGGTCCTCCTCGGGCTTGTCCCGATCAAAATGACCTTTCATCAACATGTCCACATCATCATCGGCCGGCACCCAAATCTGAATGGTTTTGCCGATGGCGTCCGGATTCTGCAGCACCTCCTCTCTCAGGTAGAAGCCGGCCCCTGAACTCACCAGCCTGTACAGGTCGCGTTTTTCCCGCCTCTGGGTTACCTCAGGAAAGGTGTCACGTAACGACGCCTTGATCATGCCACCGTAATCGGCGGCGAACATGACCTCCTGATCCAGTGTACCTTCCGGGTCGATCACGCCGGCATCCAGATGCACGTCCATCAGCACGAACGTCTGCCAGAACGCCGTATAGCCTTTGCTGACGATGCTAAACAGCAACAGGGACAGGAACGCAAGCCCCAGAACGACGGCAAACAGGCCCATTCGCCGAAACCGTGCCTCTCGCCGGTATCTCCTTGCGAGCGTACGTTTGATGATCTGCGTGGTGTCAACCGGCATGTCTGCCCCGCCCCTGTTATTCATACTGCTCCCGATAGCGACGAACCACGTGAAGCGCAATGACATTCAGGACCAGCGTCACAATGAACAGCATCAGACCCAGAGCGAACGCAGCCAGGGTCTTCGGACTGTCAAACTCCTGATCCCCTACGAGTAATGTGACGATCTGCACGGTCACCGTGGTGACTGCCTCAAGAGGATTGGCGGTCAGGTTGGCTGCGAGCCCGGCCGCCATGACCACGATCATGGTTTCACCGATTGCGCGGGACACCGCCAGCAGAATGCCGCCAACGATGCCCGGCAACGCGGCGGGGATCACGACCTTCTTGATCGTTTCCGACCTGGTCGCCCCAAGTGCCTCAGAGCCATCCCGCATGGCCTGGGGTACGGCATTGATCACGTCGTCTGACAGTGATGATACGAACGGGATGATCATGATCCCCATGACGAGTCCGGCGGCAAGCGCCGACTCGGACGATACATCCAGTCCAAGCAGGCTGCCGTTGTCACGAATGAACGGTGCCACCGTCAGTGCGGCAAAAAAACCATAGACCACCGTCGGAATACCTGCCAATACTTCCAGCAGCGGCTTGACCAGGGCCCGGACCTTTCGGCTGGCATACTCACCCAGATAAATGGCAGACATCAACCCGACCGGGACCGCCACCAGCATCGCGATAAAGGAAATCAACAGTGTACCGGCGAACAGCGGGATCGCCCCAAAGGCGCCGGACGAACCCACCTGGTCCTCGCGTATTGCCATCTGCGGACTCCATTGCAGCCCGAACAGAAACTCCGACAGGGGCACCGCTTCAAAGAAGCGGATCGCTTCAAACAGTACCGACAGGACGATGCCTATGGTCGCGAATACTGCAATGGTGGAACTGCCAATGAGAAAGATCTGCACCACCCGTTCGACCCGGTTTCGGACCCGATTGTGGGGCTGCACGGCCCGCAGCGAGAGGCCCATGCCGGCGACCGCAAGCGACAATACGAGCACGACCAGGGCGACGCGACTCATGGACTGGAGCTGAATGTAATGATCCGCGGCAGCGCGCAGCATCGGGTCTGATTCTGTCGCGACGATGTTGCCGGAAGCAAGATTCAGGATGTCGTTGACAACCAGATTCATCCTGTCCGCTGACAGACCACCCACCACCGATTCCGGCAGTCCGGCGACGACCAGGTCGGTGATCAGATAGCCTTCAAACAACACCCAGAAAAAGAACACAAACGCGGCCGGGATGCCACACCAAATGGCGACATAGAAGCCATGGTAGGTGGGCCGTGAATGCAGTTTTGATGTGTCATTGGCGACGACCGCAAACGATCGTCTACGGCCAATCCAGTAACCCAGTATCGTCAGCAGCGCGACGGCCAATGCAAGGGCGGGAGTCGACACAACTATGCCCCGTGCCCGGGAACCAGACTTCCGTCGACACCGCCATTTCCCGAGATACCTCTACCCCGGGTAGTCGTGACCGCCACGTTCTACAGCTTGAGATTCGTCAGATTCCGGATGGCTGCCGCGAATTCATCGCGCTCGCCAGCCGGCATGGGAATCAGACCTTTGTCAGTCAGGTAGCCTTCGTCGCCCCAGGTGCCTTCCCTTGCCCACTCGGCGAGAAACTCAGCGATCCCTGGCACGCTGCCGACGTGGGCTCCCTTGACATAGAAATAAAGCGATCGTGAAACCGGATAGGCACCGCTTGCGATCTCTTCGAATTCTGGCGCCACCCCATCGACAAGCGACCCCTGGACCTTGTCAGCGTTCTGATCCAGAAAACTGAAGCCGAAGATGCCCAGTGCGTTCGGGTTTGATTCAAGCTTCTGGACAATCAGGTTATCGTTCTCGCCAGCTTCAACATAAGCACCGTCTTCCCGCATGGTGCGACAGGTCGCCTTCCTATCGCGGTCGTCCATGGCTTTAATCCAGTCAATCTGCTCACAGCCCGCCTCCATCGCCAGTTCCACAAAAGCATCCCGCGTACCGGACGTAGGCGGTGGACCAAGCACTTCAATCTTGAGATCCGGCAGGGTCGGGTTGACGTCCTGCCAGGTCTCATGGGGGTTCAGGACCAGCGTCTGACTGCCATCAGGCTTTGGTACGTGCTTGGCGAGGGCCAGGAAAATATCCTTTCTGGTCAAGGACATATGGGTCGATTCCTTGGAATTGGCTATCGCTATGCCGTCGTAACCCACCTTGACTTCGACGACATGAAACACACCGTTGCTGTGACAGGAGTCCAATTCAGATTTCTTGATCCTTCTGGAAGAATTGGTGATATCAGGATGCTCCACGCCAACTCCGGCACAGAACAATTTCATACCGCCACCCGAGCCGGTCGATTCGATCTTCGGCGTTTTGAACCGGGTCGCCCTGCCGAATTGCTCCGCGACCACGGTGGAAAACGGGTACAAGGTTGATGAACCCACAATGGTAATGTAGTCACGGGATGCCGCGCTCGCGGGCTGGATTGCCCAGACCATCAACGTGAGTGCCAACAACAGAACAGTTCTCTTCATTATGATTCCTCGCCACGATATCCAAACAGGGTCAAAGCATAGGTGCACTGTGTAAACGTCATGTAAAGACCGGATGAAATTTCTGCGAACGACACATGAGAGTCATTGCCGTGGCCTCAGGGCTCGTAATTCAACCGGGCTGCGACCGTGCTCCCGGGAGTCTCATCAAGAACAACCACGTCACCGGACGGCTGCTCAAACTCGTCCGCCCCACCCAGTCGCCCGGCCTTGTAAAGCCGTGCTCCGAATACATTGCAGATCAACGATGCGGTACTTGCCGTC
>JAQBUI010000163.1 GCA_027624035.1 Pseudomonadota bacterium
AACGTGGCTTCGCCTGATGGATGAATCAGATGGCAGGGGTTTGTTTCATATCCGGTTCGTCAACGAGGATCTGTCCGCACTTCCTGGCTTTATGAGAGAAGACTGGATCGTACCCGGCGTTGGGGATGCGGGTGCTCATTGCGGCGTGATCTCCGATGTTGGCTGGGCCACGTTTATCCTGTCCTACTGGCATCGTGACAGTGGCGTTTACTCGCTGGAGGAAGCCGTGCACATGCTCACCGAAAAGCAGGCTCGTGTACTGGGGCTGAAGGACCGTGGCGTGCTGGCACTCGGGCAGAAGGCAGATATCAACGTGATTGACGTCGACCGGGTCGCCGAGTGTCAGCCGGAACGCGTCAATGATTTCCCCGGCGGTGCAGCCCGACTTATCCAACGCGGGGTTGGGTATCGCTGTACGGTCGTAAACGGTGAGGTCATCCTCGAAAACGATGAACTGACGGGCAGTCAGTCCGGTGTGATTCTGCGAAATCGCGGCGGCGTCATCTCGTGAAGCTCGTGCCGGAAGATCTGAAACAGAGAACGTGGACCGGGCCGCATCTCTCAAGGAGCCCATGCCCTGACGGAAGTTTTCCCGGTCAGTGACAGGGACCGACGGCGCTTTGAGCAGGCAATCAGCAAGGTTCAGGGCGACCCGGGTTCCTGAAGGCAGACCTTACCGGCAAACGCGTCCGGGGCCACGCACGACTGGAGCATCTTCGAACCGAACATGCTCCTGATGTTGTCGGGCATCAGGAATGCCAGTCAACACGGTCAGTCGATACATTGGCTTGCAGACAGTCCACGTCGAAGGGCATCACCTGTCTTTCCTTTCTCCTTGCGGCCCTGAGCGTTCCCGTCCCAGGCGCGCCGTAGTCGTACTGGTCTCCCTCTCCCCGGACCATCGCCATAGAACGTGCTTACATGGCAGTGCTTACATGGCAGTGCTTACATGAAAGTCATCCGGCCAATGCACGTAGCGGCGTGCCTGGTCCCAAATCGGTTATCATGTGCCGGGCAGCGGCCATCTTGGGCACCCGCGAATCTTGTCGTAATGAGAGCTTGTTACGCGCGTCGGTAAACCTCTGTCCCGTTGTTCAAAAAGACATTCAGGGAAGTTCTGGCCGCACGTCGCGCCGCCGGAAAGCTTCCCGGAACGACTACGGCGTGCCTGATACCGGCACGCTTGGGCTTTTATGACCAGGCTGTTATGACGAAACGGAGACCAGGTGATGAACTCGGGCCGTAAGCGAGTCCTCTACTTTCCGGAGTGGTACGGCTTATACGCAGAACAGGGCATCGTTGATTTTGCCCTTCAGGCGCGCTGGGTGTTGACGAGCGTATCTGATCATGGCGGCAACCTTGATCAGGCCCTACGGTCTGCCCGGCACTACGATGGCATTATTACGCTGATCCGGCAAACTGACTCGGCGATTGGCGAGTTTATAAGAAGTGCCACGGTGCCAACGGTTGATCTTACCGATACGGTGGATGAGCTGAACCTTCCCCGGGTTCTGCCCGATGACCAAGCCATTGGTCGGTTGGGGGCGGACCACCTCATGGACCAGGGCTTTGAACATCTGACCTTTTTCAGAGCCGCCGCGTCCGGGCAGACGCGAGACCGTGCCCGAGGCTTCGACGAGCAAGTGGAATCACTTGGTCGGACCCTGCATCGATTGGACCCCGCCGCGGCCGGGTTGAGTGTGATGGATCGGTCGGCAGATCGGGAACGCATTCCGTGGTTGGCTGATCAGTTGTTGCGACTACCCAGGCCAGTGGGCGTGATGATTCAGTTTGATGCTCTGTATTGGCATATTCTGGAGGCGTGTGCGCTGGCGACGCTTCGCATCCCCGAGGATGTGGCCGTTGTGTCGGTGGGCAATGTCGAGTCGCTCTGCAAGCTTTCCGAGCCAACGCTGACGAGTGTTGACCCGAACCATCGCCGGCAGGGGTACGAAGCGGCAGCGCTGCTCGACCGATTGATGGACGGCGCACCAGCGCCGATCGCTCCGTTGCGCATACCGCCGATGCATGTCGAGATTCGGGAAAACACCGACATCTATGCCGTTGATGACGAGACACTGCGCGCCGCGCTGCAATTCATGCGCGAGAACTTTCGGGACCCCTCCCTGTCCGTCAAAGACATCGTCAAGGCATCGGGGACATCGCGAAGGAACCTTTACTCGACGTTTGAAGATCATTGGCCACGCCCTATCGCCGATACGCTTGCTGAATTCAGAGTAACAGAGGCCAAGCGTCTGCTTGCACTAACCCATATGAAACAGTACTCGGTCGCGATACAGTGCGGCTTCTCGAGTGAGGCGCAAATGTCCCGGGCATTCGCCAAACGTGTGGGCATCACGCCCGGTGATTTCAGGTCGGAAAATGCGCCTGCCCCCAGTGCGTCGAAGGGATTGTTGGCTGATCAGAGGGAAAAAATGAACACTTTCAGCATTACCGAGGACACATACCAGGATGCGCTCGGCAGCGACGCACGGGTCATGGTCCTGCAAAACAACGCCACCGGCGAACTGGCAGAGATACTGCTCAATACGCCCAACGGACAGAACCGCAGCACCGGCGCCGGGGCTGTCAACGGTCTGCTGCTGCGTGATCCGTGCAGCGGCGAACTGCGCGAGGTATTGCCACACAGAGGGGTGGTCACCGGGGGACTGATGGCACCGTTTGCCAACCGGGTGCGGCATGGGAGGTACCTGTTTGACGGACGACAGCATCAGCTGACGCGAAACTGGGACGAAACCCAGACGCGTATGACACGCAGCGGGCAGCACGCGATTCACGGTTTGCTGCCGCAGGAACTCCATGTTACATCCCGACAAGTCACGGATGACAGCGCCCGGCTGACGCTCAGCGTGTCTTTTGATGGTACCGACAAGGGCTATCCGTTTACCATCAATGTCGCATTTACCTACTGCCTTGACAGCAGCGGCCTTGCCATTAAGGTCGCGGCGACGAATGTATCCACCACGGGGCAGGCAGCACCGTTCATGGTTGGGTGGCATCCGTTCATACTGCTCCAGGGCCCGGTGGACGGTGCGGTGGTCGCGTTCGATCGTCGCTCCGGCTACAACCTGTCCGTGCCGACATGTGGCGGACCAGACGGTCCGGAGCGTGACTCGCACCCGACCGGTGTCACGGTACCGTCCACGGACTTTACTGACGGACGGCCATTGGGGGAGCATTATTGGGACGACGGATTCAAGGCGACGGCCAGCACCAGGGCCGTGCCGCGGCTTGAGACGCGCGTTCTGGACAGCGGCACGATGGACCGTAGTCTCGCCGCGATTGTCTTGTGGCAGGACTCGCAATGCCGGTTCATACAGGTCTATACAGGATTGCGAGATAGAGGGCTGATCGCGGTGGAGCCCATGTCGGGCCAGACGGACTGCTTCAACAATGGTGACGGCCTCGTGGTCATACAGGCTGGCGAGGTCTGGGAGACCGCCTTCGGGCTGCGCCTCGAATTACCCTGAGCGTTAGTATCCGATCGACAGCAAGCAGGAGCAGACAGTGAAGATAACCGACGTGAAATTACGCCGGCTCACCGGGACGATGCCGTACCCGGGAGAATTGTGGGAAGAACGCGGCGCGAAGCCGACCGATATTTATCCGGCGTTTCGAAGGCTGAACGTTGAAAATTCAATGCGGCGTGCGTTTCCGCGGGTGGGAGACGGCGGCTACCGGGTGACCCAGACGTTTCTCAATGTAGAAACGGACGAGGGGATTGCCGGCGTTGTAGGCCCGCTGGCCGGCGATGCCACGGCCTTC
>JAQBUI010000073.1 GCA_027624035.1 Pseudomonadota bacterium
CTGGTCATGAACCATCTGGCGAGAGCCGGGATCAACAGCACGGCGACCGCCAGCGAGGCAGTCAGTGAGGCGACCACGGTAAACGCGATGCCCTCGATCAGCCGGGCCGCCATGCCCTCGACAAACAGGACCGGCAGAAACACGACGCAGGTGGTCAGGGTAGAGGCCGTAATGGCACCAGCCACTCGCCCGGTTCCCGATGCCGCTGCGGTCGCAGCCGACTCCCCGTCTGCGAGCTGCCGATAGATGCTCTCGACCACCACAATGGCGTTGTCCACCAGCATGCCTGCGCCCAGGGCGAGCCCGGCCAGCGTCACAATATTGAGGCTTCGATCCGTGAGGCCCATGAGAAACAGCGCCGACAGGATGGACACGGGGACGGCCGCAGCGACCACCAGGGTGGCGCCGGCTGAGCGAAGGAACAGCGCCAGGATCAATACTGCCAGCAAGATACCGACACCAGCGGCGACCTGCAGATCATCCAGGGCATCCACGACCAGTGACGCGTCATCATTGATTTCGACCAGTTTGACGCTGGGCAGGTCTTGCGCGAGCTCGGAAACGGCCGCGCGAACCTCCCTGGATACGGACACGGTATTGGCTTCCGCTTCCTTGTAGATGGCAAGCCCGACGCCTTCGCTGCCGTTCACCCTGACCAGATGATCGACCTCCTGGTCCGTCATCATCACCTCGGCGATATCCGCGACCCGGATCGCCTGCCGGGTACCGTCACCGCCGCTCACGTACTGAACCACAACGTTGGCAACGTCCTGTGGCTCGCGATAGCGGGACATGGCGCGCACCAGAAAGACCTCGGAATCCTGCTCCAGTGTACCGGCGTTGATATCCACATTCTCAGCCTGCAGCCGTTGTTCAACCTGCGCCAGCGAGATGTCAAACGCTTCCATTCTGTAGCGGTCCAGCTGCACCCGGACTTCCTTCTCACGCCCGCCGGTGACGCGTACCTCTGCCACTCCGGGAAGCTGCTCCAGGTTGGGCGCCAGTTGCCTGCGGGCGAGCTGGCGGAGTTCAGCAAGGTCGGGTGATCCGGTGGGTGCCAGCAGCCCAAAGGTCAGGACCGGCGCCTGCCTTGGGTCGAACCGTCGCGCCAGGACTTCATCCACAGCGGGGTCTGCACCGATGGGGAGTACCGCCTTTTGTACCTCAACCAGGCCGAGCTCGATGTCGGCATCCCAGTCGAAAACGACGGTGGCGACCAACCTGCCCGTGCGGGCGACCTGAGAGATTTCGCGGATGCCCTGCACGCTGAACAACCTCTGCTCCAGTTGTTCGCCGTAAAGCCGCTCCATTTCGGTGGGTGGCCGGTCCCCTGCCTGGATGGAGACGGCCACCGTCGGGCTTTGCAGGTCGGGTAACAGATCAACCGGCAGTTCTTCAAAGGAGAGCCAGCCCACCAGCACGATGGCCACGGCCAGGACACTGACGGCGACCGGGCGGCGGGTCGCAAGGGCCGCGAGTGATTCGGCAAAACTCAAGGGGTGATCACTCGCACCCGGGTGCCGTCAATGAGTGTTTCCAGGCCGCGTACCGCCACTCGTTCACCTGGCTGCAGTCCGCCCGTGATTTCGAACCTGGCGTCATCGGTCAGGCCGATACCAATATCGCGCTGCACCACCCGCTGCCCGTCCACCACAAAGGCGATGTTCTTGCCACTGCGCTGGGTGACGGCGTCCCTCGGCACCACGGGGACATCATCGTGCCGTTCCGTAATGATGGACGCCTGAACGAACATTCCAGGCCGCAGCAGGCCGGCCTCGTTGTTCACCTCGACCTCGACCCGAAAGGTATGCGTCAGAGGGTCCATCGTGGGGGAAATCCGCAGAATAGTCCCTTCGATGTTGGCATCGTCGAAGGCATAGTGGTCTATCCTGACTGGTTGACCGGCATGGACCCGGGCAAGCTCGGGACCCACCAGATCAATATCCGCCACCAGAACGTCCAGTGGCGCGACCCTCGCGACGCCAAACCCCTGACTCACCATCTGACCGTCCGCAACCGCCTGGCCGGTGCTGTCCCGTGCCAGTTCCAGAATCACGCCGGCAATGGGTGTCTTGATGTGGGTCTTCTCGAAGGTGCGCTGGCTGGTATCAAAGTTGTGCAGTGCGTCCTCGTAGCGGGCCCGTGCCTGCGACACGTCTTCTTCAGCGATGAGCCTCTGCTGGTAGAGTTGCTGGCGTCGTGACAGTTCCTGTTCTGCGGATTCCAGATGGCGCCTGGTGGCCTCGATACGGGAAGCCAGACGCGCATCTTCACCTGTGATTTCGGCAATCTTCTGGCCGGCAGCGACCCGGGAGCCTTCCGTCAAACGCTGATCGCTGGCATCCCTGGACAGGATCAGAAAGCCTGGCGTCTCGACGGTGAGAATGACGCTCTCTCTGGTTCGCAACGTCCCTGTGGTAACAATGAGATTCTCCAGCGTTCCGGTGGTGACCTCAGTCACTTCGATAGGAATCCGGAATTCCACGGGAGGTGGCTGCTCCGAACCCCCGCAGGCCGTCAGCAGAGCCAGCGCCAGGAGAACGAAGATTCTTGGGTTAAACATATTTCGTCGCCTTATGTCGGTTGACGGTGTCCTCAGGGGCCCGGTCGTTGGTCGCGGTGGATGGTGTCATGGTCGTGCCTTTGTGACGGTTGCAACGCGAACGTGATCGCCGCGCGGTCGAGACGAGCGGTTGTCAATCAACGTCCGAGGGCAGTCGCAGTCAAACTTCGCGCGCGCCCTGAACTGGATACCCTGGCTGAATCCGCTGACCCTTATGAATCGCCTCATCAAGGTCGTGGCCCCGCTTCGAGATCTCCTCGTTCGAAGCCCGCCGCCAGCGTATGGCGTCTGCAACGATGATCTGTCCGGTGGTCGAGTTGGCAATTTCCAGCCGGGTGTGACCGGCCGGGAGCGTGAATTCGCCCAGATCATTCCAACCGCTGCCAGCAGCCTTTCCGTCGAATTCGATTTCCCGTCGTTCGCCATCGGCATCAATGAGCGCCATCTTGTATTCGCCAAGCTGTCTATTGGTGAGCACGCCCGGACCCGCACTCTTGCCGCCATTGTCTGCGACGGCCAGGTAATAGGACAAACGCCACTGGCCGGAAGCCGGCAGGCTGGCCGCAAAGGTGGCCCGCTGATTGCCCTCGCCGTTGGTGATGACAGCGTGGGTGTGTCGATACTTGCCCCAGCTATCGCTATACCGCGACCGGCTCCACTGGGTAGGCGGACCATAGATGAATCGGTATTCCGGAAGGCCCTGGTCCATGTCAATGGTCAGCTGATTGAACGGGTCGCCGGCAAACCTCGGCTTGTCGGGGCCACCCTGTACCGAGAAACCGGGGTCGAGATCATCCACGATGATGTCGCCGCTGGTGTCCGGCTGCCAGTCGATGTTGCGAGCGCCGATCAGTGGCTCGGCATCGATCAGTTTGCGGGAGTCCACATCGATATAACCGGCCAGCTTCAGTGGTTCCCGGTTGAGGGAGAGGTAGGGGTCCAGGTGCAGTTCCATCACCGGCGTGGCAGTCAGCACACCCACTTCGACCGAAGTATGGCCGGGAATTCGAATCGGAGCAGTCTTGTCCCGGATCATCGCGTCGGGGTCTTTGGATTTCTCACCCCAGACATAGTTCAGGCGGAAAAGACCAGGGACGGGTTCGTCGTTGCGGATTTTGACGGTGGTCTGGTAACGGGGATTTCCCAGTGCATCGTCGGTCAGACGCTGTGTCATCGGTGGCGACGCGATGAATCCCGGGAGATCGACCGCATACAGCCAGTCACCCACCAGAGCGTCCAGGTTGATGCCGGCCTCGATGGCCACCTGTTCCAGTTCCTGAGCCGTAAAATAGCCACCTCGATGCTGCTGCAGAAGTGCGCTCAGAAACCTCGCCGTGGCCTCCCGCCCATAGCCGTCCAGAATCGCCCTGGCGACGGCGTTGCTCTTGAGGGCCAGCACGTTCAGTGCCATGCCTGGGTTAGCGTGGACGTCCATCTCGGCCAGTGGCTCACCGAGTGCCATGTCCCACACCGCAGCCCGATTGGTGGTAGTCCTGATCACCGCGTCCGTGACGGAGTCCGCCCGCCCGAGCGCCATATCCTGAACGACCTGGCCCGAGATGGCGTTCAGCGAACTGTCGAACTGATGGGCCGAGAAGTAGCCGCGCTCACCGGTCAGGAGCAGACTTGCCAGTTCATTGAGCACGAAGTTCACCGCCTGGGCACCGTCGCCAATGGCACTGGTCTGGAACTGGAGTACGTTTCTCACGCCGCCGGTGAACACGTTCCCGCCGCTGAAATCATTGGAGAAGTAATCGGTGACGACTTCCAGCTTCTTCTTGTGGATGTCCTCAGCTTCCCAGTTGCTGGTATTCAGGAATTCTGATTCGAATCGTGACGTAGGGAAGCTGGATTCCCTGATCAGCAGGATGCCGGGCTGGGTCTGAGTGGTATCCATCTGCCAGCCGCCGCCGTAGCCGCGAAGCGGTGTGGGCGTCTCCACCAGAGTCAGGCCGTCGTAGGGATAGGCGAGGCCAAGGTCATCTGCTTCTGCCAACATCGATTCGACCCGCTCATGGAGCAACCCGGTCGTGTCGGCAAAGAAGTCGAGGTTTCTCAAGTGTTTCGGGTGAACCAGCATCTCGACCTCGATGCCGTGGGCGGACATGGACCGCCGCGCAAAGCGGGAGGCAAACAACGCCACTCTCGGGACTACGGCCTCAGGACGGAAGCGAAATCGTCCGTCTGCGATCTGCTCGCGGACCCCGGGGCCCGCCACCAGCCACCCCTCGGGTACCGCGACCTCAAGGTCCAGATTGAAATAGTCCGGCGGTTGAACAGAGGGGTCGTCCCGGCCCACATCAGTGCCGGAGGAGGGCAGCCAATGGGCTCCCGGCATCATGGCGACGTAGCCGCTGCGAAAGAGGCTGATCTGGTATCCGAGCAGGGCAATCTGGGAACTGCTGAAGTCGCCGAGAAAGAAGCGGAACGCCGTATCCAGATAGCCGAATCGCTCATCGGGTGCCCCGGAGGCGGTCAGATGGATCAGGTGCTTGCCCTCTAGCTGGTCGGCGCCGCTGATCTCGAGCAAGCCGTCGCTGTGGGTCCAGTCGGTCTCGTTGCCATCCAGTTCAATCGCCTGGATTTCGATACCCGGATTGAAAGTGAACAGTAGTGTGTTCACGCCGGCGGGCGCGATTACCTGCATCTCCAGGTCCAGGTCAATGTTGCTGCCGGGTTCGATGTGCAGCGTACCGCTCATGGACAGCACATCGACCCGTGGTTGATCAGCCTTTGCCTGATGGGCCGCCAGCCAGGTGTCATCCTGGCGAATGTCGCCTTCTATATTGAGGTAGAAGTAGCCGAAGCTCAACAATGCCAGTACACCAAACGCGGCCGATATCCCCAGAGTTTTCGGTTTGGGCTGGCCGTCGCTCCTTGGATGCAGTGCGACAGTGAGCGCGAGCAAGCCCCCCGCCAGCAGCCAGTGGGACAGCATGCGGAACTCCTCACCACGGGGGATCAGGATAGGGAGCAGATCCGAAGCGAGTTCAAATGACGGCAGGATCGTCACAAGGCCAACCTGATAGATGGGCAGGTTAAAAGTGGCCCACACCTGAAGCCCGAGCAATACCAGCGCGGCCAGGCCCGTGAGCAGGCGATTTCGAAACAGGACCGCAAACAAGACAAGGATCGAGCACCAGAGAGTGAGTGCGGTCAGGGTCTGGAAGAAGAAGCCGACCAGGGAAACCGGTTCAATGGGATCGCCAATAGGCAGTGCCAGCTGGTTGGCGACAAGGCCAAACAGCTCTGCCAGAAATCCGATCACCAACACCGGAATCCAGATCATCAGCACCAGTCCGGCGAGGGAACCGACCACGTATTCCGCGTTGGAGACGGCCCGGGTGTCCAGCACTTCGGCCATCCGGTCCCTCTCGTCCCGGGCCCGTACGTCGAATGCCAGAAAGATCAGGCCCACCACGAACACGAGCATCATGTAGAGCCCGACCACCGAGATCATGTATCTCGGCCCCATTGCGCCAAGGGTTGCCGTGATATGGGAAAAGAGTCCGTGCAGTACCGTGAACTGGCCAAACATCACCGTTGAGACCAGAAAGGCCAACACAACGAATAGCCAGTATCTGGCCAGGCGACGGTTTGAGCGCATTTCTGCCCGCGCGACGGCGAGAATCATCGAGAGTCGCATCATGCAACCTCCCCGGCGCTGACCTTGTCGACTGTATTGTCTTCCAGAGCGGCTGCCGAGCGACCCCGGGCTGCCATATAGGCCATGTAGCTCTCCTCAAGGGTGGGCTCGGCGATGGGACTGGCGCCGTCCGGGAGATGCCCGCTGGTCGCGACACAGCGGAGTTTGACTCTTCCGCCGTCCACGGTGCTGGAGACCACGTCGTATTCGTTCTCGACGCTGTCCATCGTTTGCTCGTCAACAGAGATCTCGAACACATGACCGGCCGCTTCTCGAATCAGGTCCGCCGGAGATGACTGGAAGATGATGTGCCCCTGGTCCAGCAGGGCGACTTCCCGGCAGGCCCCACCAAGGTCGGCGACGATGTGGGTGGACAGAAGAATGGTCCTGTCTCTGCCAAGGTCCGAGATCACGTTGCGGAAACGAATTCGCTCTTCCGGGTCGAGACCAACGGTCGGTTCATCAACAATGATGATCCGGGGTTCGTGAACCAGCGCCTGGGCCACCCCCAGGCGCCGCAACATACCGCCGGACAGCTTCTTGATCTTGCGGTTGACGACTTCCGACAGCCCGACCTGGTCCAGCACTTCTGCCACCCGTTCGCGCCGGTCACGCCGGTCCAGCATGCCGGACAGCTGTGCCAGCGTATCAAGGACTTCCTGCACCCGATGATTGCGCCAGGCACCGAATTCCTGGGGCAGATATCCAAGAATGGCTCGAACCGCCATGGGGTCCCGGGTGACATCATGGCCCGCCATCCGCACCTCGCCCCCGGTCGGCCTGATCAGCGTGCAGAGGATGCGCATCAAGGTGCTCTTGCCGGCCCCGTTCGGGCCCAGCAGGCCGAATACCCCAACGCCGCAGTGAAGGTTTACGTCATCAAGCGCCTGGAATCCATCCGTGTAGGTATGGGTCAGATGATTGACATCAATGACCGACTCAGACATTCAATTTCCCCCAACCGGCACCGCGCCGTCTGCTGTTATGAACACACGAGTTCCCCTGCTATTCAATGTGGCCATCGATCCGACCCATCATGATTCCGGCCATGGAAGCTCCGGTAATGAAAGCTCCGGCCCGGCACGTTGTGGTCCGGAATACTTTCCAGCATGGTTGAGCACCTGTACAAGGGCTCGCTCATCGATGACGCGGGTCACCAGGACCTTTGCATACCTTGCCCTGTCGACCTGTCACCAGGTTCGACATATTATGTCAATGGACATAATATGTCAAAACGCACTCCTCCAACCTACGATACACGCGTGCAGCGCCTTTGGCGTGGGCCCATTTGCTTCCTGACAGAACCCTAACGGGTACCCATGCTGACCAGTTGGGGTACACTCCCGGCATTTGAGGGCGTGTCATGAAGAATCGTTACATCACAGAAATGGGCATGGGTACGGATGTTCACGGCAGGGATTATACCGTTGCCGCGGAACGTGCGGTCTTCGATGCCATCCATCATTCGAGCCTGCACTTTTTCGCGCACATCGGCAAGACGGCAAAAGACATGGAGATTGACCTGCTGATTGGCGTGCCGAACCCTGAGGCGGTGGATATAGCGCGGGTGGCGGCGGTGCTGCCGTACGGCAACGTCAAGGTGACCTGTCAGAAAGGGGGCCTTGAGATCCCCAGTGATGATGGTCGCGATGCCATCGTGATCGCCAATGCCGGTGTGGTGGTACACATCATTGAATCCGACTGACGGCAAGCAGGCACACTCGGGGCGCAAGCCCCTAACGGACACCGTAAGCCTGTTCCGGAAGCCAGGTGACCAGGGATTCCCATTGGAAGATGATCACGAGGGCGACCAGCTGAATCATGATGAACGGGATGACGCCGCGGTAGATTACCCCCAGATCAATTCCCGGCGGTGCGATGCCGCGCAGGTAGAATAACGCGCCCCCCACGGGGGGTGTGAGGAAGCTCGTCTGCAGGCAGACTGCAAACAGTACCGTGAACCACACCGGGTCAAAGTTCAGGCTGACCACCACCGGGGCCACCAGTGGCAGCAGAATCAGCGTCAGCTCCAGCCAGTCCAGAAAAAAGCCCAGTACGAAGGTGGCAATCAGGATGCAGATGATGATGCCTTCCGGCTCAAACGGCAGCCCCAGCAGCAGGCCTTCGATCAGTTGGTCGCCCCCCAGGCCACGCAATACGAGGGTAAAGCAGACCGCGCCGAGGATGGCGCCAAAGATGAACGCCGTGGTTCTTGAGGTCTCGTCAATGACTTCCCGAAGCACGCTGAGCGTCAGGACACCCTTGGAGGCCGCCAGCAGCAGGGCGCCGGCGGCCCCCACTCCTGCTGCCTCGGTCGGGGTGGCGAGGCCAAAGAAGATGCTGCCGAGCACCGCGAGGATCAGAAACGCGGCCGGTACGATGGCCTTGATCAGGTCCCACAGGGCGGCCGCGTCGATGGGTTCAGTCTTTGCCGCCGGCGCGAGGTCGGGCCTGATCAGACCAAGCAGCACCAGAAAGACGATATAGAGACCGCCCAGGAGCACGCCTGGAAACAGCGCGCCCAGAAACAGATCTCCCACGCTCATAGCCATCCGGTCGGCCATGACCACCAGCATGATGGACGGAGGAATCAGAATGCCCAGCGTCCCGACCGCGGCTACGGTACCGGCGGCAAGACGCTTGTCATAGCCGTTATCCAGCATCACGGGTATGCCGAGCAACCCCAGCAGGACCACGGACGCACCGATGATGCCGGTCGTGGCGGCCAGCAGCACGCCAATGATCGTGACCGTGATCGCGAGCCCGCCCCGTATGCCACCAAACAGCCGGGAAAATCCAGTCAACAGGCTGCGGGCGATGCCCGACCGGTCCAGCAGGATGCCCATGAAGATGAACATGGGCAGCGCCACCATGACCCAGTTCTCCATGACGTTCCAGACTCGATCAATGCTCATGGATGTATAGAACCAGTCCACACCGGTCGGAATCTGAAAATCCACCTCAAGTATGATCGCGAACATGGTAAACAGGGCGGCCAGCCCGCCCAGAATCCAGGCAATTGGGAACCCGGTGAAGATCAGCGCGATGAACGAGACGATCATCAGAATGGCGAGGACCTCTGCACCCGTCATGATGTCAGATACGCCCACAGGCGGCTCAGGCGGGCGATGATGCCCAGCATGATGAGGATGAACACGACAGGCAGGACGCCCTTCAGGAACCAGCGAAACGGCAGGCCACCGGGTGACTGGGATGTCTCGCCAAGCGCCCAGCTGTTGGCAAAGTACGGCAGGCTGAAAATGAACAGCATGACGATGAAGGGGACCACGAGCAAAAAGGTGCCATAGAGTTCAACCCATACCTGCATCCGGGGCGACAGCCGTGCGGACACCACATCCACCCGGATATGCGCGTCGACACTGTAGGCGTAGGCGATGGCGATGAGAAATGCCAGTGCGTTCAGATGCCACTGGATTTCCTCGAATTCAACCCGGCCTTCACCAAACAGATAACGAAGTGCCACGTTCAATACAATGACGCCAAGCAGCAACACCCAGAGCCAGCCGGCAAGCTGGCCGATGCTACGGATGCCGCCGTCAATGACCCGGGAGATTCGCGTCTCCGGCAGATCGATGTCCTGCATGTCTTCCTCTCGAATCCCGCTTCAGGCGGGGAAACGTGTGTTATCCCGAGCGCCCAGAACCTGTCTCATGCCGCTGCCGATAGCTGCCTGGGAGTCAGTCCTGGTCACCCGACAGATAGGCGAGATCTCGCCACTTCTTGTAAACCCGCTGGTATTCCCGTTGGGATGTCAGTACCGCCGCAAAGTCAGGGTCATTGGCTGCTTCTTCGTCCATGACCTCATTGGCAGCGACCCTGAGCTTCGCGAGCAGTGGTGCGGGTAACTGCTGGGCGATAACTCCGGAAGCGGCATATTCGGCGATGACGGGCCCCTGTAACGACTCGGACAGCCCGAGGCCAAAGGCGACGCCGCCCATGCACAGGCCATCGACCATTGCCCGTTCGTCCTCACGCAGGTTGTTCCAGACCGTGAGGTTGACCACCAGATGGACCGAACTGAAGGGCTGGTGCCAGCCCGGATAGTAGTTGTATTTGGCGATTCGGGAGAAGCCGAGTGCGCGGTCGGTAATCGGCTGGGAGTACTCCGTGGCATCGATTACGCCGGTCTCCAGGGCCTGAAAGATCTCGCCCGCCGGCAGCATCGTGACTGATGCGCCAACCCGCTGCATGGCCTTGCCACCGAGGCCCGCGAAACGAATCTTCAGGCCCTGCAGGTCTTCGGCGGTCTGTAGCGGTTTGGCAAACCAGCCGGCGGTCTCTGGCCCGGTAATGCTGCACAGCAGGGGCATGATATTGTGTTCGGCATAGATCTGTTCGGTCAGCTTTCTGCCATCGCCGTGATACCACCAGCCGATGTAGGCCCAGGGCTCCATGCCAAAGGGTTTCGCGGCAATCAGCGCTGATGCCGGGATCTTGCCCTGATCGTAACCCAGCCAGGTATAGCCGGCCTGGACCTTGTGATCCCGGACCGCATCGGTGATCGCAAACGCAGGCACGATTTCGCCGGGGTCAAAAAGCTCGACGTTGAACGCGCCGCCCGAGGCAGTGTTGAGGGCCTGGGCAAGCCACTGGGGCGTTTCGCCCGACCCTGGCAGGCTGCGCGGGGCGCTGAGGGGAACCCGCCAGTGATGGCGAACTGCGGTCTGATAGCTGGCGGGACCGGCGCTGCGGTCTGCACCAGAGGGGCTGCCCGCGGGGCGGATCGCAAGCGAAGCGACCGTTCCGGCAACGAAGGCCACAATTGCCACGATGATGATCGAACGCCCGCTGAACATGCTCTACCCCGGATCATGAAGCTGCAGTGTACCGCGATGATTGCCGGGGGCACCAGCAGCCCCGAGTGTGCCTGGCTCAGGCACGCCGTAGTCGTGAAAGGTCGTGCAAGGTCGTGCAAGAAAGTATTCACGCTGGCACTTGGTGTCAGTGACCTTCCATGAAAGCCAGCCATCGCAATCAAATCCACGCTTTTCATGGAAGTTCCAACCCCACACTTTGTCGTCGGGAAAGTCTCCAGCACGACCGCGGCGTGCCTGACAAGGGGGATGCTCCCGGTTGTTCAGCTTCTGCCTTGTCCGAGGCCGGTCAGATGCTGATCTGGCGGGTGATGTCCGCGTCCCTCAAGACCCGCTCGAGGACGTCCTGCAGCTGGAGTCGGGCGTTCGCGGAGATCTCGGCCCCAGGCCTTCTGACGGTGGCCGATGTCATCAGGCCCCGCATCTTGAACAGCTGTTTACGTATGGCTACGCCGGGTTGTCCTTCAAACACGATCAGCGGAAGAAATCGCGCATACAGATCCCATCGGACATCGGGTTCCGCTGCGGTGAGAGCCATGAGCACCTCTGGAAAGGCGAACCCGGTCATGAACCCATCAGCGCCCGCTGCAAGTTCAAAATAGCCATAAAGGGCACCCAGCCCGGTGAGAATGGGTACATTCCTGTTGACCATGGCGGTCTTGAGGGCAGCTACGCGGCCAGGTGATGGCAGCGCCTCCTGTTTGATGCATGCGATATTGGGGAGTTCGTCGACCATTCGCAGGACCAGCTCAAGGGACATGCTGACGTCAGTGGAGCCAGGGTGATCCTGCAGTACGATGGGCAGACCGATGTCGTTGTTCACGGTCGCGAAATGTTCAAAGATGCGGGCCTCACTCGGGACTGCCTCGCGGTGAGGGGTCACCATCAGCGCGGACGCGCCCCGATCAGCCGCCATTTCCGATAGTGCCACGGTGGCTCGGGTGCCGCTGTGGCTGGTGCCCACCACCACGGGTATCCGTCCACCGGCCGCATCCACGACGGTCTCGATGATGCTGCGACGTTCGTCATCGGTCAGCCGGTTGGCCTCGCCCAGCACGCCCAGGATGGTGACCCCGGAGACGCCAATGGCGGCCATAAACCGTACCATGTTGGCATAGCTCTCATGGTCAACAGACTCATCTTCATGGAAGGGTGTCGGGAGAATCGGAAACACTCCCTGAAAATCTATGGGCTCACTCATCATGAATTGTCTCTGACATGACCGGTGATCAGCCGAAGTAATTCCGGCTGATATTTCGGAAACTGTGCATGCCCCATGCCCTTCAGGATCTCAAGGCGGGCACCGGGGATCACCTCCGCCGTATGGATGCCACCTTGCACCGGAACCAGCGGATCACTGTCGCCATGGATGACCAGCGTGGGGGTACTGATGCGCCTTAAGGCTTCGGTTCGGGAGCCGCTTGCCATGATACCGGCACGTTGCCTCGCAGCGCCCACCGGGTAGAACTGCCGCCTGATGACTGCCGCCGACAGTTGTCGCGCTTGCTCTGTATCCTCGAAGCCCTCGCCACCGACCACCTTGCGATTGGCCATCGCATGCTCCACCAGTTCTTCGATGTTGTCGGTATCCGGCCCGGGTTTTGTGAGCACGGCCATGGCTTCCGGCGATGGAGGCGGCAGGGAGGGGTCGCCGGTGTTCGACATGATCGAAACCATGGACGCGAGCCGATCACCACTGTCGATCGCCATCTGTTGAACGATCATGCCCCCCATTGAGGCGCCCACGACGTGCGCCCGTTCGATCCCCAGGGCATCCAGCAGGCCGATCCCGTCGGCGGCCATGTCCCGGAGGGTATACGGGACGTCCGGCTTGCGACCCTCGGACATGGCGCTCACGATCGCCCTGAAGTCCGGCGTGCCAGCATCGTGAAACTTGGTAGAGAGCCCAACATCACGATTGTCGTATCGCACCACATGGTATCCCGCCCCGGTGAGCCCGGTCATGAACAGGTCCGGCCAGGTGATCATCTGGGCGCCAAGCCCCATGACAAAGAGCACGGTCGGGGCCGCAGGGTCGCCGAAAGTCTCGTAGCATATCTCGATGCCGTTCGCCTTGATGGTTTGTTCCATAGTCTGTTTCCTGAATGTGATCTGAAAGTGAGTGCTCTAACTAAATCCTGAAAGTGATGGGTGTCCTGTTTCCGGAAATTCTTCAGACGTGATGGGTGTCCCGAGATTCCTTCCTTGAAAGTGATGGATGTCCCGAAATTCTCTTCAAAAGTGTTGGGTGTCCTGAAATTTTCCATGGGTGTCCCGAATTCAGTTCCTGAAAGTGATGGATGTCCCGAAATTCTCCATCCCGAATTCAGTTCCTTGAAAACAATGGGTGTCCCAAAATTCTCCTTCCCAAAATTATCCTCCAAAATTCTCACGAAATTCTCCCTGAAAATAGTGGGTGTCCTGAAATCCTAAAATAGTGGGTGTCCTGAAATCCTCTCCCGAAATCCTCACTATGCCTGTGTCTTCGAACCAGGTTCACCCACCGCGCCAGCGTCAATGAGTTCGTCTATCTGATGTTCCGGGTACCCGAGCCCACGCAGGATCTCCCGGCTGTGGCTGCCGGTGTCCGGTGCCTCTCTGGGTGGTTGCTTGGGTTCTCCGGCCACTGTGATTGGGCTGTTGACGGTCCACTGATAGTCCGGATTGTCCGACTCGGTCGGGACGATGATCTCGTTGGCCTTGAGTTGCTCGTCTGCAGCGACATCATCGAGATTCTGGACCATTCCATAGGCGATGCCGCCCTTCTCCATGGCGCTGCGAAGTTCGGCGAGCGTCATGGCGCCGATGGCCTCAGTGACGCACGCCTTGACCTCCGGCTGGTTGCGAAATACTTCTCTCGAGGTCGCCCAGGTATCCAGCCACTCCGGGTGGCCTGCTGCGGCGGCAAACAGTGGCCACTCCTTTCTGGGGTTGGTGATCGAAAATGTCACGTATCTTCCCTCCCGGGTCCTGTAGGCGCTGCCCAGCGGGTTCGGGTTTCCATTCTTCTGGCGCCACTCGTTGGCGTCAAAGCCCGCGAATTTGCCCTGAATCTGCATCCCGTTGGACCAGATGCCGTTGGCGGCCAGTGATGTGGCCACAAAGTTGCCCCGACCTGATCGCTCTCGCTGATACAGCGCCATCATGATGGCGCCGAACAGCGACATGGCGGAAGCATGGTCGCCAAAGCCGCCGGCGCCCTGCAGCGGCTCCTGACCCGGTTCGCGAATCAGATCCATCATTCCGGAGCGGGCCCACCAGGCCGTGGCGTCGAAAGCCCGCATGTTCGCATCGGGACCTTCAACCCCATAGCCGGTGATGTGCGCCATCACCAGCCGCTCATTCAGGCCGGACATCTGCTCCCAGGTCATGTTGAAATCTCTAAGCTGGTCTGGCCGGAAGTTGGTCAGCAGGACGTCGGCGTTTTTGACCAGCTGGTGCAGTATCTCCTGGCCTTGTTGCATTCGAAGGTCAAGGGCAATGGATCGCTTGTTTCTGGACGTCAGCTGCCAGTGATAGGGGACCGGGTTGGGGCCCACCAGAAGCCGGTAGCCATCGCCAGCCAGTGGTTCGATCTTGATGACGTCAGCGCCGTAATCGGCCATGACGGTCGCCGCGGCGGGCCCTGCCAGGTAGGACGCTGCGTCGACCACCTTGAGGTGTTCCAGTGCATAGGTCATGTGCGGTTCCCCCGTGAGACGCGACATTTCATCCTATTATGGGGGTTGATGTACAGCACGGTTGCGACGAGTATGTGGGCCGGAGCGGAAATGGATGCAATAGATGATCAAGCTATATGGTCGTGGCCAGTCGCGGTCCTTTCGCGGCGTCTGGGCCCTCAATGAGGCCGGCCTCGAGTTCGAATATGTTCCGGTGTCATCTCTGGAGCCAGGCAGCTACGTTCAGATGAATTCCCAGGCCAAGGTTCCGACGCTGGTGGACGGTGATCTGACGCTGACAGAAAGTGCAGCGATCGTGAACTACGCTGCCATGAAGAGTGTCAAAGAGGGTCTGATGCCAAGGGATACCGTGGGCAGGGCCCGCTACGATGGCATCTGCTATTTCATTATGACTGACTTCGAGCAGCCCCTTTGGACCATCGGAAAGCATCGGTTTGCGCTCCCGGAAGCGCAGCGCTGCCCGGAAATCTTCGCGACGGCGGCATTTGAATTCGACAAGTCACAAAAGGCGCTGCATCAGTATGTGGACGGTCATGAGTATGCCCTCGGCGATACCTTTACCATGGCCGACGTGTTGCTGGCCCAGACCATCAACTGGGCGCAGCGGTTCGAAATGGATCTGGCGCCTTCATTGATTGCCTATCGTGACCGGATGTACCTCAGACCGGCCTGTGTCAGAAGCCTTGCGATGGTGGATTGACAGCAGGCGTGCCTCCCGCGTGTAACCCTGGCGACGGGCAATCACGATCGCATCCGACCGGCAGTGATGGTCGGATGCAATGGTGACGATCGATGGTGACGAAACTATTCGGACATGATGTCCGCGAGATGTTCCGTCGCTGCAGCGAAATCTTCCATGAAGTCATAGACCACCTGGCGAGCGGTCGTGGGCTGGTTCATCAGGCCCACTGCCTGGCCCACAAAATAGGTGGCCAGTTGTTTGGCACCTCCATGCCCGCCCTCGGCCAGTTGCCCGATGCGGGTGAGTGCGGGTTCGCTGATGAGTTGCTGCAATGGCATGGGTAGAGGGTCAGGCGCGTCCGGAGAGTGCCAGGCGTCAGTCCAGGCAGACTGCAGCTGTCGGGTGTATTTGCCGGTTCGGCTGCGTGAGCGGACAGTGTTTCTTGACGTAGCCAGCAACATTTTTTCCTTCACCGCCGGGGCTGTCTCGGCCTCTGCCGTGGTCAGCCAGACCGACCCGCACCAGGCGCCCGCTGCCCCCATGGTCATCGCTGCCGCCATCTGACGTCCGGTGGCGATACCACCGGCAGCAAGCACTGGAATGTTGCCATAGGGCTTGAGTGCCTCGATCACCTCTGGGACCACCACCATCGTGGAGACCTCACCACAGTGACCACCCGCTTCGGTGCCGGAAACGACGATGACGTCCACACCCGCCTCGGCGTGCTTGATGGCATGCTGCTTGGCGCCTGCCAGCGCACCCACCAGAACGCCGGCATCCCTGGCTTTCTTGCGGGCGAATTCCGGTGGCACGCCGAGTGCATTGACGAACATCTTCACATTCTTGTGTTTGAATGCGACATCGAGCACCGGGGACGCCCCGGCCTCGCGGTAGTTGTCACCATGGTGATCGCTGATCTTCCGGGTCCACAGATCCTTGGTGTCGATATTATGGCTGGCAAGGATATTCTCGATGTAGCGTCTGTGCCCTTCCGGAATAGCCGCTTCGATCTGGGCGGCGGTCTGAGCTTCTTCCTTGCTCTCGAGTTTGTTTGGCAGCAGCAGATCCACGCCATAGGGCTTGCCATCAATGTGCTCATCAATCCAGTTGAGCTCGATTTCCAGGGATTCGGGAGTGTGCCCCACCGCCCCCAGCACGCCCATGCCCCCGGCCTTGCTCACTTCCACGATGACGTCCCGGCAGTGGCTGAAGGCAAATAATGGAAACTCAATGCCCAGCTTGCCACAAAGTTCTGATTTCATCCTCGTTCTCTCATTGATGTTTGTGGCGTAAGACTACACCTTTCGCTGCCAGTGGGTCATCCTGCCCTGGCCCTGAACCTTGCGCCCGGTCAACTTTTGTCGCAGCCGCGACCGGCTGGCAGGCATATGAAGGTTCTGACCCCGACGGGGGTGGTTCGGTCACTGTTTGCGAAAGCCTATTGCAGGTGGTCGCCATCCACATAAAACCACTGGCCACTGAGTCGAACGAACCGGCTGACCTCCCGCAAACGGGTGGCTCTGCCCGCTACCTTGAAGCGCGCAACGAATTCCACAACGCCGTCGTCATCGGCTGGGCCACCGCGGTCCGTGCGGAGTATCTTCAGTCCCAGCCATCGCTGCAAAGGGTCAAAGCTGATTCGGCTGGGTCGGGTGTCCGGGTGCCAGGTGGCGAGGAGGTGACTGGCGTGCTGCAGTTCAAATGCTGTGTATCGGGATCGCATCAATGCCTCGGCAGTGGTGGCGGCCGAGGCATTGCGCAGGACTGGCGCGCAGCATGTCTCATAGTCGATCAGGCTGCCGCAGGGGCAGGGCGCTTCCACTGGCATCAGGTTTGAAGGCAAGACTGCCCGGCCGCAGACGACACCCAACCGCCGGTCGTCAGGAGAGTAGAGTTCGCGAAGGTCAATCGGATATCGCAGACTCGCCTTGCCGGATGCGACCTGAGTCCGGTCCGGTGCCATTTGCACCCGCGGGCTAGTCTCGCTGGTAAGTCCCCACCAGACGGTTCATCCCGATACAACTGGATTCAACCTGTTCCAGCAGTTTCCACAGGGTCAGACCCCCGGGCAGGGGTGAATCCGTGTTCAGAGCCAGCAACCAGAAGAAGTAGTGGTGAACGCCATGTCCGTTGGGCGGCATGGGCCCGCCGTAGCCGGGTTTACCGAAGTCTGAATGACCCGTGGTGTACTGGCTGACGGCCTCCGGGATGGACGTTACGTCGGCCGGGATGTTGTAAAGCACCCAGTGGACGAAGCCGTACTTGCCAGGGGTGATGAGCGGTGCATCCGGGTCGTGGCAGATCAGCGCGAATGATTTGGTTCCCTGCGGCGCATCGCTCCAGGAGAAGGCCGGTGACACATCCTCACCCTCGCCAGTGTGCTTCTGTGGGATGCCACCGCCGTTGACGAACGCGCTGCTCGTCAGTTGCATGTCGGAAAGTGCGAAACCCATGTCTGGAACTCCATTTGTTGACGTGAGCGCCAATGATAACCCGATCGTCGCAGGATGTTAGTCCGAAGGGGGATCTTTCGGAGGCCAGGCAGTCGCGTTCGGCGGGACATTGCGAATGGCTCTGAAAGCCGTCGGCGCGGTCGAAGCGCTACTGCCATGGCCGGCGTGATCCCGCACCACGCCTTTTGGTTTGCCGGGGATCAGCCCAACTGATCTCCGCGACGGCTATTTTGTGGACAACTTTGCAAAATTGAAGCGGGAGGCGATTTCCGGTCCACCCTGTGGGTCGAACGACCCACCGGCCGTCGACTCCAGAAGTCTGTCGTGAATGTCGCTGGCCTGGCGGAGGATGGGACTATAATGCGCGGCTGATTTTCCTGTGTGGAGTGTTCAATGTCGCTGCAGACCCGTTTCGAACTGATCCGAAGCAACAAGGTGTTCGAGACCTTTATTATACTGATCATCATTGCCTCGGCGCTGCTGGTCGGCGCCAAGACCTACGATATACCGCCCTATGTCATGAGTGCGATTGTTGTGCTGGATTACGTGATCACGCTCATTTTTGTGATCGAGCTTTCTATTCGTTTCACGGGGGAAGCGGACAAGAGACGCTTCTTTATGAGGGGCTGGAACATCTTTGACACGCTGATTGTGCTGGTCAGCCTGATTCCCATCGACGACTCCGAGATGGTGCTGGTGGCGAGGCTGGTGCGGGTGTTCAGGGCGCTTCGAATGGTGTCAGTCATTCCGGAACTCAGGATGCTGTTGAACTCGCTGCTGATCGCGCTGCCGAGGCTTGGCTATGTGGCAGCACTGCTGTTCATCATCTTCTACATCTACGCCGCGGCGGGCAGTCTGCTGTTTGAGAACATCAACGAGCATCTGTGGGGCACCATTGGCAGCGCCATGTTGACGTTGTTCCGGGTGATGACGTTCGAGGACTGGACGGACGTCATGTACGAAACCATGGTCGTTTACCCGATGTCATGGGCCTTCTACATTTCCTTCATCTTCCTCACAGCATTTGCCTTCCTGAACATGGTGATCGGGATCGTCGTCAATGTCATGGAAGAGGAGCATCAGAAGACCGTGACGGCAGACCCGGACCGGTACTCCATGGAGAATCTGCATGACGAGATTCAGGAACTCAAGGCCATGCTGAGAAACCTGCAGGGGGTGTCGGCGGGGCAGCAGGACCGGAGCAGTTGATGAGAGCGCCGGGGCGGCTTGAATCAGCTGTTGGTACGCTTCATGGTGGCGTCGCCCGGCACTTGGATACAGAACGCCAGGGAAGCCTACTTGAAACTGGCTGCTTGAACCAGATCCCGGAATCCCCTTGGAAATGGTGTCAGGCTGTCCTGAAGATGGGGCCACTTCTCACCGGAGTTTGTGGAAGTGCTAAACCTGAAGTCTCTTGAAGAGCAGCTTGCACATGGGGGGAGGGCCACCTACGATCTGCGTCGCTGTCGCAAGTTTGTAGTGGGGCACGCCACGACCTATAACCTCCATGACAGTCGCCGCCCATCGCCGTTTAGGCCGCCCGGGTTCTGTCTGCTGCAAGCGATTCTGTATGCGTCATTCCCGGACCATTGATCCAGCTAACAGGTGGGGCGCTGTGCCGAAGGAGAGTCAGTTGCTCTCAGCGCCATTCAAGACAGACTCGACGGCCTGCTGGTTCAGGTACTGCTTTGCCCCCTGGCATAGTCGATGGGTTTCCTGCCACTCTGGTCAGGCAGAAATCATGTCCCAAAGAAGCCTGCCTGGGTGCAGGATCGTTTTCGAAGATGCGTCTTACATCTTCGGGTTCTACTTTATCAACGTCGACGATGCCAGCTGCTTCTTCATCAAGCGTGCCCGGGACCGTCAAGGCAGGAGCCGACCAGCGAGCTTCTGCTCGCTGATCAATTGATGGGCGCCATCAGACCTGTCAGCTGATGAATTGGTTATAGGTGTCAGCCGACAACGAGTGGGATCGCCTGACCATGGTGGCTCTGGGCGTGTACCTTGTGGTCCAACTCGTAGAAGACGACGCCGTCCAGGTAGTAGACCTTGCCGTAGTCGTCGATGGTCTGGTTGAGCAGGTGGTGTCGCAGTGGATATAGATTCATGTCGTGGGACACGAGTATGTCCAGCTGAGGGCCACCGACAGGTCGGCGCAGCTTGTCCAGGATCACGTGGGCGGTGATCGTCGCCAGAGTGTCTGATGGTAGCAGCAGATCCGGGGCCAGCTTTCCGGCGAACCAGGTAGCATACATCTCATCCATACTCCCCATGTTGCGGACAGCCATCGCGAAACGTGCGAAGTCAAGAATGTGGTTGGTCCCCAGCGCTTCGATGTCACGTCGGCCGTGTGTTTTGCCGCCGTCTTCCTCATGGCCTGACAGGATCTTCTCGGCCGTCTCCACGCATCGATTCACGGGACTGCTGTAGGCGCGAACGCTCAACTCCTTTGGGAGTGAGCGGCCCCAGTCGTAGGCGAGCTGCCTGCCTTCGTCAGTGAGGGGATTGTCAAAATCGCGGATGCCCCTGTCATAGGTTCGCGCCGAATGTCGCATGATGACGGCCACATGCTCAACGCCCTTGTCGCGGACCTCGTCAATGAGGGCCAGTGTGTCCTTGCCGTATTTCAAACCTCAGACCTCTTCGTTCGCATTACACAACGCCCATGAGCGCGCCGGGGTGAAGCTTACGTAGTGTGCTCGAGATTTGCTATTACGATGGCGCCGTGCGCCTGAAGGGCCAGTCTGCCGGTCAAGTGATTGATGTCGTCGTTCCCTCGAGGCGCTGATGGCCCGGTCTACCAGGCAGATTACTTTTCAGTGATCTCAAGAGTCTTGCTGAGAAGATCCGGAGTACAGGTCAGTGTGAAGTCAGGGATTGGGATTGAGCACGATAGGATCTCGCAGGTGCGGTAGCTGACGGAATGAAGCGCCCATTCGGTATTCTTCCGGCACGACCCCTTCGCGCCGCCATTTCACCACATCTGCAGTGCCCCCTGGGCCGACGCCGGGTTCGCCATCATAGATCGCGATGAGTTCGTCGGATCTCTCGCAGATATAGGCGCCCACCAGGGCGTACTGGCGATTACGAAGTTCATTGTGGTCATTTCCGTGTCGACGGCCGAGTTCCTCTAGATTGCCGAATCGCATGGGTAGCTCGTAGTATCGCGTGGCGTTACCAACGAGTGATGTGAACTCGTCAAGAGAATCTTCGCCAAAGTCCTCCATGTAAAGCTCATAAGGGAGCGGCAGCGGTACCAGTAATCCGAGATTGAACGTCTCCATTGCGATTCTGGCGACCAACCGGTCAGAACCCTCGGCCAGGGGAGACATGATGTACAACTGGTCATTCGGATTCTGCTTCATGATTTTGTCGAGGGTGTCCTCAATGCTTGCCCTTAGCCGGTCGTTGTGAATGTCCATCTTGTTCAGTCGGTGACCGGTGACGCCGATCACGAACGCCCGCTTGATGCCCCAGTTCAGCTCGGTAGAGAGCAGTTCCGGATAACTTGCCACATGCTCAAAGTTCTCCTGTTGCTGATCCTCGGTCAGTTCGGTCCAGCGCTTGGCAAACGGATTGACCCTGGCGGCCTCGATGCGCTCGGGCCCTGCCTTGTACCCTTCATAGATCTTGTTGACGTACCATCGCGCGTGTTCCATTCGCGCAAGCGTGGCGACCTCGTCGCCCTGAAACCCGAAGCTCGGGTTGGGCTCCGGGGATATGTCGCAGCGAATATGCCGTAGCTGAACACTCAGATGGTCCGCCTGCAGTCGGCTTGCCTTGCGCGCCCGTTCTCCGGCCAGCCGCCATGGTTTGTAGCGAGCAGGCTCCCGCCTCCGGTACGCCTCGTGGATCGCCCGGGCAAGCTGATCCATACGATCGCTCAGAATATTCTGGTTGTGCAGAACCTTCTCGAACATGCCGAAGGTATAGAGGCCATCGGGGATCTCCGGCGAGCCATGATGGGATTCCAGAAGCTGTGCGAGTCCACTCGACTGTTGCATGCGTACCAGGATGGGTGAGTTACTCGCAGTTCGGCTGATCAGGACACTTCGGAGGGCGATGGCCCATTGCAGGTTATTGGCGTCAGAGTCACCACAGATGACGTGATAAGTGATGTGCTGCAGCAGTCGTTCCGGAATGTTGTACAAAAGGTTGAGGCTGGAGCCCTGGTGCTGGATGAACTCGATGTGGTGGCAGAGTTCACCAAGGGCCGGATAGTTATCCAGCAGCTCCTTTTGCCGTGCTTCCGCGTTGTCCGTGAAGATGGAGAAATACAGTCGTGCACCATTGGCAAACTGGCAGATTCTGGTGGCCTCTATGAGGATGTGCCTTGCCAGCCCGTTGAATTCATAGAGTGCGAAGTGGATGTTTCTCTGCCCGAAGGCCTCTGCGTAGAGATCCGGTGGGTAGTCAGTCAGTAACAGGCGCGCCGTGGAATCATGGATACTGAAAAAGCTGATTTCCGCATAGGACGAATCAATGAAAAACTTATCGTAGCTCTCTAGCCGTTCCGAGACGAGAGTGTCGTCCAGATGAAGGTGAATTCTGAGTTGGTGGCCAGTGTCAGGAAACTCACGCAGGTAGTCTCTGGCTTTGATCGCCAGCTCGACGTTGGTGCCGTCATTGCCAGTAAAGGTCACAAGATGTCGAGCGGATCGCAGGTTGGCCTTTTTGAGGGTGTCAGGTTCGAGCACGTCGCCGACGATCACGTTGACCCCCTGGGCCCGCGCGCGGGAGATGTAGGTGTTGTCCGGGTTCAACTCCACGACGGCAATCTGATAGTCATGGCCGCGGCAGGACTGGATGAATTGCCAGGACTTCTCGCCCAGGCCGGCAATCACGATGTGCTTCGCGCGAAAGCGCAGCAGGGAGTTAAGCACGGTCACCCAGGCATCGCGGGTTGCCACAAAGATGATGCTTGTGACAAGAATAAGTGGTGACAGAAACCGCGCAACGTCCAACTGCCATGGCAGCGCAAGCTGGACTGTCCAGTCCCCTTCGAGCACGAGAAGCATCAGCACCTGGTATCCGAGCTCAGAAAATCGAGGCCAGAAAGTGTCTTGGTTCAGGAGGTACTGTCCCCACATGCCCAGGGCAAAGATGGCAACAAACACGAGGATCACATAGACATTTGGTCGCATGCACTTCTCCGATGGTGAGTCGGTCCTAACCAGTCGACCCTGTCGCTGGTCCCGTCTCCGCAGCGCCAGGCCCGTCCCGGCAATGACCGGGGCGAGGACATTGGCGACCCGACGTCATGGCGTCTTTGCGGGCCATCGCTGGTCGTCCCGGTAGTTCCCTGCCCCCGGTGACAAAGAGGACTCATATGGTAGTCCTGATAATTCAGACTAGCACGGTTTTTTGGTCAGTTGGTCACAGACCAGTGCCAACCTCTATAGTGCCGGGGCCGGGGTCGGGAGCAGGTTCAAAGGAACGTGTTCACCTGGTTGAACACGGTCCCGGTGTCAAAAGTGGCGCTTTCCGGCTGTTCAACCTGTCGTTGAGCGAACTCTTCAAACCCAGGTTCGTTACTGGCTTCGAGGTCGTAAAATTCATATGATGAATCCGCATTTCAGATCAACTGCCTGAACCAGCCTCGCTGCTTCCTGGTGTTGGCAGGGAAGTCCATGACCACATTTGCCCTGGCCTCCAGTTTTTTTTCAGCGTGAGATTGAACTAACGGCTTCAGCCTTCTGGCGTAGTCCAAATATTCATCAATTGTGGCAATCTCACCGGGTACAATGCCGCCGGCCACTCGTCTTCGGAAATCAGCAGCGTGTCGCTCAACCGATCATTAATCGAATCCAGTGCGTTCATCTGCATGTCAGCGTTCGACCCCGATATCATTCAGAAGATACCGGATCACGTTGCGGCGCGGCCATTTCCGACAACGACAATCATCAAAATGAACGGGAACGGTAC
>JAQBUI010000074.1 GCA_027624035.1 Pseudomonadota bacterium
GTACCGGGCTATCCGTGCCCCGATGTCGATGGCCCGTTCGTAGGCGAACCTGCCGAGGGCGGTCCCTTCCTTGAGCTTGATGGCGACCGTGCTGAACTGCTTCTCCCACACCCGCGGGACCGCAAAATGCAGCGTGGGTGCCACCTCCTGCAGGTCCTCGGTGACCGTCTCGACATCCTCGATCAGATTGACGACACAGACCGACTCCAGTGCCAGCGCCATGTAGAACATTCGTCCGGCCACATGGGCCAGGGGCAGAAATGCCAGTTGTTCATCCCGGGAGGTGACCTCGTAGCACCGTTGCAGCGTGATCATCATGTACAGCAGGTTGCGATGATTGATCATCGCACCCTTGGGAGGGCCAGTGGTCCCCGATGTATAGGTCAGCACCATCAGGTCTTCCGGGTCGGCCCCGTTCACCGCCTGGTCCCAGGCCTGCGGGTGGCCCCTGTCGTAGCTTTCACCCAGAGCTACAAGCGCCTCGAAACTCATGCACATGGCATCGTCCAGGTGCCGCAGACCTTCCATGTCGAAGATGATGACCTTTTGCAGCGAGGGGGTTCGGGCCCGAACCTCCAGCACCTTGTCCAGTTGTTCTTCGTTCTCGGCGAAGTAGAATCGCGTGCCGCTGTCATTGATCAGGTATTCCACCTGATTCGGCGCATCGGTGGGATACACACCATTGGTGATACCGCCGGCGCAGATGATGCCAAGGTCTGTAAACAGCCATTCCTTGCAGACCTCCGATGCCACCCCGCAAACGTCCCCCCGTTCAAGGCCGAGGGCGATGAGCCCGAGGCCCACATGGCGGGCTTGTTCGCCGTAGTCCCGCCATCGATATTCGTTCCAGATCCCGAAGTCCTTTTCCCGCAGGGCGACCTTGTCGGGGAATCTTCTGACTCTGTCCAGGAACAGCGCAGGGACGGTGCGACAGCCGTCGATCTCGACGGTCGGGGGTGATTCGGCAGTGTTGACATGAAACTCAGCCATCGTCAGCGCCAGGTCTTGCGCTGTTTCCAGCGGCGTCGCCCGCGAACCCCCTCGTCTTTCATTCCCAGGTAGAATTCCTGAATGTCGGTTGCCTGCTGCAGTCGGTCGCAGGGGTCTTCCATCACGATTCGTCCGAGTTCCATCACATACCCATAGTCGCCCAGGCCAAGCGCCATCTTCGCGTTCTGTTCCACCAGCAGGATCGTCATATCAGTTTCGTCGTTCAGCCGCCGAATGATGCCGGCGATTTCTGTGACCAGCCGTGGCGACAGGCCAAGGGAAGGCTCATCAAGCAGCAGCAGACGTGGCCTGAGCATCAGGGCCCGGCCAATGGCCAGCATTTGCTGCTGTCCCCCGGAGAGATAACCGGCCTGCTGGCCACGCTTGTCCTGTAATCCCGGAAAATAATCATAGACGGCATCAAGGTCCTGTGAAATGTCAGCGTCATGACGAGAGAAAGCGCCCATCAGCAGGTTCTCGTGAACAGATAGAAAGGGAAACACTTCCCGGCCCTCCGGCACGTGACCAATCCCGAGTCGAGCCACCTGATCAGGGTCCATGCCGGTAATCTGCCTGCCATCAAACAAGATCCTGCCTTTCTGTGGCTCCATCGCACCGCAGATGGTCTTGAGTACCGTCGTCTTGCCAGCACCGTTGGCACCCAGCAATACGGTGATGTCGCCGCGGGCCACCTGCAGGCTGATGCCACGGATGGCCATGATGGGGCCGTAGTAGGTCTCGACGTTGGTCATTTCCAGCAGACTGGTCATGGCTCACCCCGCGGGCAGGTCCCAATTCTAGTCACCGAGATAGGCACGCAATACCTCCGGATGGGACTGAATCTCGCCGGGGCTGCCAATGGCGAGGCAGGCGCCATCAGCCAGAGCCATCACCCGGCCGGCGGTTCGCTGCACGAGGTTCATGTCATGCTCCACCATGATCACGGTCACCCCCAGCGCTTCGTTGATGTCTTCGATCCAGAAGGACAGGTCCTCGGTTTCCTCCGGATTCAGTCCGGAGGAGGGCTCGTCCAGCAACAACAGCTTTGGCTTGATGCAAAGTGCCCTCGCCACCTCTACCATCTTGCGGACGCCATAGGGCAGGTTGCCGATGACCTGATGTCGATAGTGCTGCAGGTTCAGAAGGTCGATGATGTCTTCCACTTCTCTGCGAAACCGGATCTCCTGGCGCCGGACGGAAGGCAGAAACAGAAACTCGGCGACGAGGTTGGTCCGTCGGTACACATGCTTGCCGATCAGCAGGTTGTGCAGCACCGTTTCATGCTCAAACAGTTCAGTATTCTGAAATGTTCTGGCGATACCGATTTCAGCGATTCGATGGGCGGGCGTTCGGGTAATTTCCTCGCCCTCGAAATGCAGGCTGCCGGAGTCGGCGTCATAGAGTCGGCTGACGAGGTTGAACAGCGTCGTCTTGCCAGCACCATTGGGGCCTATGATGGCAAACACCTCACCGGCCCGGACCTCGAATGAGACCTGCCGGACGGCCATCACACCGCCGAAAGACAGCGACATCTGGTCCATCGCCAACAGACTCATCGCATGCGCTCCGTACGCAGATACGATTTCTGGCGTCGGTGGGTTGCCTTCCGGTACAGTGGAAACTGCTCGAAGTAGCTCCTGACCTTGACCCATCGGCCATAGATGCCGAGTGGTTCGTAGATCAGGAACAGCACCAGAATGAGCCCGAAGATCCCGGGCTCAAGGCCAGGAATCTGCGCGATGGAAGCTGGCAGCGTATCCCGGCCAAGGGCGATGGCCTGGGGCAGAAAGCCGATGAAGATGGCGCCGAAGATGACCCCATGCAAGGAACCCAGGCCGCCGACCACGACCATGATCAGCAACTGGATCGAGGTGATCAGCGTAAAGCTGTCTGGTGCAAGATAGCCGATGCGATGGGCGAGCAGACTGCCGGCGAGGCCGGTGAAGCCGGCAGAGATCGCGAACGCCAGGGTCTTGGTATATGCCAGATGAATGCCGACGCTCTCGGCGGAGATCTCTGAATCCCGGATGGCGCGCATGGCCCGGCCAGTCGGCGAGCGCAACAGATTCAGTGCCAGCAGCAGGCAAATGACCAGAATGGCGAGGCAGAGATAGTAGAACGGGACGGCGTTAACCAGGTCATAGCCAGCGATGGATGGAAGTTCGACGGCCATGCCACGAAAGCCTCCGGTCACGGACACCCAGTGGACCAGTATCTGTTCGACGATAATGGCAAAGGCAAGGGTGGCCACCGCCAGGTAGATTCCGGTCATTCGCAGGGCCGGGATCCCGACCAGGCCGCCGATCAGTGCAGACAAGACCGTTGCCGCCAGCATGGAAGGCAAAAACGGGACGCCCTGACCCAGTAGCCAGGCATGGGTGTAGGCCCCGATGGCAAGAAAGGCGGCGTGCCCCAGGCTAACGAGGCCCGTGTAGCCGACCAGCAGCATCAGACCGATTCCGGCAATGCCGTAGATGAACACCAGTGACAGTTCGCCCAGGTAGAACCCATCGATCGCCAGTGGCAGGGCCAGCACGGCTGCCAGCAACAGGCCGAACCAGAACATCTGACCCTGATGACGGAACAGGCGAATGTCGTGGTCATAGCTGGTCTTACGGACGAAGCGCATGGTTCGCCCCTGTATTGGCGTCGGTGTCGACCCGCTGGTTGATGACTTGCCCTGTCTCTTTATTCATAGCCCCGGTCATACCTTCTTGCGTTGCATCGTGGCGAAGATGCCTTCTGGTCGCAGCAGCAGCATCAGCAGCAGAATGACGTAGGCTGTGACATCGGAGAACCCGGTCGGCAGGTACAGGCCAGCGAACTGCTCCACGATACCAATCAGCAATCCGCCAACGATGGCCCCGGGAAGGCTGCCAAAACCACCGACGATGGCTGCGGCAAAGGCCTTGATGCCGATAAACCCCATTTGCGGGTCAACCAGGGAGACCGGCGCAACCAGGATGCCTGCCACGGCGGAGATGGTGGCGGACAGGGCCCACACCACGCCATAGATTCGTTTCACCGGGATGCCGACATAGAACGCTGCGAGCTGATTCTGGGAGGCTGCCTGCATCGCGATGCCGAGTCTTGAAAACCGGAAGAACAGGTACAGGCACAGACACAGCAGCGCGGTGCCGATGATAATGACGATGTTTTCATAGCCGATGATCAGCCCGCCAGGCTTAAAGACACCGCCGGCATATGGCGTTGGCAGCGACCTCGGCTGATTACCCCAGACCGCGCCCGCCACTGCCCGGATGATAAAGCCAAGGCCAATGGTCAGCATCAGTACCGAGAATGGCGGTTCCCCGATCATTGAGCGCAACACGACCCGCTCCAGCACGGCGCCCAGCATGGCCATGGTGGCAATGGTAGCCAGAACGGCCACGTAGAAATTCAGCTCCAGAATGTTGACGTAAGTGAACGCGAAGAACGCCCCCAGCATCATCATGTCGCCCTGGGCGAAATTGACCATTTCGGTGGCTTTATAGATCAGCACGAACCCCAGCGCGATCAGACCGTAGACACAGCCCTGGGAGGTGCCGCTGATGAGCAACTGTAAGACTTCCACACGATCTCATCGAAAGGACGCAACGGCGCAAACTACCACAGCTTACGCTCCCCAACAAACACCGCTGCCGCGCGGTTGCTGGCCGCTCGGGGCTGTAAACAAGCTCAGGGCTGCTAACAAGCTCAGGGCTGCTAACAAGCTCAGGGCTGCTAACAAGCTCAGGGCTGTAAACAAGCTCAGGCAGTCAAACGTTCAGGGCTGTCCGTCCAGGGGCCGGACCCAGGGAAGCCGGGTATCCTCATAGTAGTCGCCGGTCGGTGTCAGTTGCTCCGGATGGGTGAGGCTGCCAAGGGTGATGTCGACTCTTTCCGGATGTCGGGAACTGATACAGGTGATAGGTGTGCCGCAGTCTCCGCAAAAGGTCCGGGTGCCATGGTCTGAGGATTTGAGCACCTTCGGACGACCGGCAGTCACGCGAAAATCATCTTTCGGAACCAGCAGCCAGGTCACGAACGGGGCGCCACTGGTGCGCCTGCACATCGTGCAGTGGCAGTTGGCAACAGGGTAATCGTCGCCTTTGAGTTCAAATTGGATTGATTCACAGAAACAGCTTCCGGTCTTCATTTCTCATTGCCTGCTACGATGGGCTGGAGGGTTGACCTGGTCCAGAGCTTCACTGGTATTCAAGCATAAGGCAAAAATCCAGATTCGTGTACAATGTGGCCATCGGGTGGCCATCGTCATCCACTGACGTGTCAAGGGGGATTCAATGTCTTCGAGGAAGTATGCACGGGCCGTAAGTGCCCTCATTGTGGGGAGCGTTCTCGCGACGGGCGCAGGCGCTGCCCAGGACGTAATGGAGGAAATCGTGGTGTTTGCGCAAAAGCGTGAACAAACCCTTCAGGAAGTACCCATTGCGGTGTCGGTCGTATCTGCTGACACCATGGAAAAAGCACAGATCAACGACATTATGGACCTGCAGACCGTGGTGCCATCCTTGCGGGTGACCCAGTTGCAGACATCCGGCAATACAAACTTCCTCATTCGCGGATTTGGCAACGGCGCAAACAATGCCGGCATTGAGCCGTCAGTCGGCGTGTTTGTTGATGGTGTCTACCGGTCCCGAACTGCAGCGTCCCTGACGGATCTGCCAAACCTTGAACGGATCGAAGTCCTGCGGGGCCCGCAAAGTACGCTGTTCGGCAAGAATGCTTCGGCCGGCGTGATCAACATCGTTACGGCCGCACCAGACCCTTCGAACATGGACGCGCCGAGCGGGTCGGCGGCGCTGACTTTCGGGAACCTGAGCCAGGTGATCATGAAGGGTGACGTCAGTATGGCACTCTCGGACACGGTCGGCCTCAGTCTCTCGGCCTTTTCCAATACCCGGGACGGCTACTTCAAGAACCTGGTGAGTGAGAGCCATCTCAATGAGCGTGATCGCTGGGGCATCAGAGCGGACCTCGGCTTCTATCCATCTGACCGGGCGACCATCCGGGTGATCGCGGACTATGACGTCATTGATGAGCAGTGCTGCGGGGTTGCGAATCTGGTGGATGGTCCAACCGGTGGCGCGGTCAGGGCAGTAGGGGGCAACCTGATCGGCGAAAATGCTTATGCGTATGAGCAGTTTCTCGACTTTGATCCCACCAATGACATCAAAAATCGTGGTGTTTCGGTCCAGGTGGACTATGACCTCACCGATGATCTGCTGCTGACGTCGATCACCGCGCTGCGAGACCTGGACCGGTTCGAGAACGCCGATGTGGACTTCACCAGTGCGGCACTGGTCTCCCAGAACACGAGTGATACGCAGTTTCAAACGTTTACCCAGGAACTCCGACTCAGTAGCGTAACCAGTGATACGTTTAGCTGGGTCGCCGGTATCTTCTACTTTGACGAAGACGTCCAGCAGATTACCGATCTCGACTATGGTGTGGGCTTCAGGACCTATGGTGACATTCTTGCCGGTGGTGGTGTCACGGCGACTGAACAGGCCCTCGGGTTGCCTGCCGGCACGTTGTTTGCGGCCGGCCAGGGCGTCAGGGAAACGGGTGGTCAGGATGACAGAACCTACTCGCTGTTTGCCCAGGCAGACTGGAATCTGACTGATCGTGCGGTTCTGACCGTGGGTGCCAACTACACCAAGGTCGAAAAGGACGCCTACGTCAGGCAGCAGAACACCGATGTGTTTTCCGGGCTGAATCTTGTACAGATCGGTTTCGGTGGTGCCTTTGCCGCGATCACCGGCCTTGCGCCAACACCTGCGAATATTGCCGCTGTGCCGGCTGCAGCGGCTGCGGCGAATGCGATCAGCACGACACCTTGCACCGGGGGCGCAATGCCGCCCCCGTGTAACGCACTGCTCGGGCTGCGTCCGCTGCAGTTTTTGCCGCCGTTTCAGGAGTTTCCGAATGCTGTGGAGTCCGGCAAGACTGACGAGAATGACACCACCTGGACGGTGCGGCTGGCCTATGATGCGACCGATAACGTCAACATCTACGTGAGTTCAAGTACCGGCTTCAAGCCCACGTCATGGAATCTGTCTCGTGACTCGCGGCCCACGGCAGCAGGTCTTGAGCAAATTCGTGCCGGTGGATTCGCGGTCACCAACATCAATTCCGGAACGCGCTTCGCGGGCCCGGAAGAGTCCACGGTGTACGAGATTGGCTTCAAAGGAGTCTGGGGCCAGAACTACCTGAACGTTACTTTGTTCGATCAGGATATTGAGGGCTTTCAGTCAAACACCTTTACCGGTGCGGCCTTCACCCTGGCCAACGCCGGCAAGCAATCCAGCCGAGGCATCGAGGTGGACACCCGCTACATGCTGACCGACTCACTGCAGCTCACGGTAGCGGGTACATTCATGGACCCGAAGTATGACTCGTTCCCCAACAGCTCTGCTGGTGATCTCAGCGGCAGGCTGCCGGCGGGAATCCATGAGGCAAGCATCAGTGCGGCCGCGACCTACTTCTTTGACGTGGCCTCTGCCGATGGGTTTTTCCGGCTCAATTACCTGTGGGAGAGCCCGGTCCAGGTCGTAGATGGCATCCCGTACTCGATTGCTGCCCGAGAAGTGAATCTGCTCAATGCCAGCCTGGGGCTGTCTTTCGATGACATCTTTGAGATCACCCTGTGGGGACGGAACCTGATGGATGATGAGTATCTGCTGAGTGCCTTCCCTTCAGTAGCTCAGGCGGGCAGTTTCAGCGGTTACCCGAATCAGCCTCGCACCTTCGGGGTCACCTTGCGGGCCCGGTTCAACTGAAGGTTGAGCAGGTGAGATAAATAACGGTGACGGTGAGCCGATGGTTCACCGTCCCCGTGATGGCTCTTGCCGGTATCAGAGGTGGGCGATGGTCTTGTCTGTGAAGAGATAGTCCCTCAGTTCCTTGTCAAATCGACCATCCTTACGTCGAATCCATTCAAGCACCATCGAGGCATGCTCTTTTTCCTCGTCGCGATTGTGAGCCAGAATCGCTTTCAGTTCTTCATCCTTGCAGGCGTCGACCCGTTGGTTGTACCAGTCGACCGCTTCGAGTTCTTCCATGAGTGAGACGATGGCGCGATGCATGTCCCGGGTTTCATCGGAGAGCTCGCTGATGTCTTCGTGGTAGCCTTCATTCGCCATGGTTTGGTTCCTTATGATTGGGTTTTAAGTTACCGGCCCGATTGCGTTGTTCAGCGATGAATCAGGTGTGCAATCGGGCGATGGTTCGCAGATTCAACGCTTGAATCCAGTATATGGCAAGCGGGTCGCTTGTCATCCTTTACCCCTCAAATCTCGCCCGCGCCCGCGCCCGCGCCCGCGCCCGCATCGGCGTCATGCGCCACATCGTTGTCCCTGATGGACATGGGGCTCGTTGTCTTGCCGGTGTAGAGGTCGGGCACGCTCAAGGCAGCTTCCATGAGAGTTCACCGATACGAGGTGCCAGCGTGAGCACTTTCCTGCACGGCTACGGCGTGCCTGAAACGGGCACGTTCAAGGCTGTTTTGGCTGACCTCCATCACCATCAGATGATCTCTTCTTCAGCGTGGCCGAACTGCTCATGAAATAACTGTGAATACAGGCCGCCCAGCTCCAGCAGTTCGTTGTGGTCACCCATCTCGACGATCCGCCCGCCGTCCAGCGTGATGATCTTGTCAGCCCCAAGGACCGTGGACAAGCGGTGGGCAATCACGATGGAGGTCCGGCCCGACAACAGTCGTGTGAGGGCCTCCTGGATCAGCCGTTCCGATCGGGAATCCAGCGCAGAAGTGGCTTCATCCAGAATCAGGATTCTCGGGTCGCGCAGGAAGGCCCTGGCCAGTGCCAGCCGCTGTCGTTGCCCGCCCGACAGGCCGACGCCACGTTCGCCTATTTCAGTCCAGAGACCTTCTGGCAGGTCGGCAACAAATGGGCTGGCATTGGAGGCCTCAAGTGCGCTCTGCATTTCCTCGGGGGTCGCATCCGGACGGGCAAGCAGCAGGTTTTCACGGATGGTGCCGGAAAACAGAATCGTGTCCTGATTCACAATGCCAATATTTCGTCTGAGGCTCTCGATAGAAATGTCTCGCAGATCGTGACCGTCCAGTTTGACGACGCCGGACAGGGGGTCATAGAAGCGGGGAATCAGGTTGGCGAGCGTCGACTTGCCCGAGCCACTCGGCCCGACAAAAGCGACGGTCTCGCCTGGTTCGATGGTCAGGTTGATGTTCTGTGCCACCAGCTTGGACGGATCGTAGCCGAATGAGACGTCGATCAGTTCGATGCGGCCCTCGGGATGGTCCAACTGGATGGCGTTTGGTTTTTCGGCGACCTGGGGCATCGTATCGAAATATTCGAAGACCCGTTCGATTGAGGCCATCGAGGTGGCCAGCACCCGTCCGAGATCTGACATCCGCTGGATCGGGGCATAGAACATGGCCAGATACAGCAGAAACTGCGTGAGTTGCCCCACCGTGAGTTCGCCTGCCATGATCAGATGGGCGCCGTACCAGACCACCAGTACCGGCGAGGTCATGACCACGAACCCCACCGCCATCTCGTTGGCGGTGGCGTACCTGACCGATCGCAGCACCTTGGAGTAGAGTTTGTCGGACTGCATCTGGAAGGAAGAAAGCTCTGCCTGCTCGCGGGTGAAGCCTTTGACGATGCCGATTCCGGCGACCTTTTCCTGAAGACCGCCGGACAGTACCTCCACCCGCTGCTGCACTTCAATGCTGGACAGACGGATGCGATTGCCCAGCACCTGAATCGAGGCGAGGAAGATTGGCATCAGGATCAGTGCCACCAAAGCAAGTTCCCAGTTCATGGGGATGAGGATGGCGAGCAGAACGACCATCAGCACCAGGTCCATCCAGAGGTTGGTCAGTGCGGAGCCAACCAGATTCTGAGCCTGTGCAATGTCGCCCACCACCCTGGAGACGATGGCGCCAGACTGGTTGACGGCAAAAAAGTGATGGGAAAGACGCTGCAGGTGTCCGAACAAGGCCACCCTCAGATCACGGATCATTCGATGCCCTGCAATGCCGGTGAACACGCCCCGGACCCAGGTCGCGCCAAGCCAGATGACATTCAGCAGCACCATGGCAATGACCAGAAAGACCAGCTGGCTACTCCGTTCAGAGGGGGGCATGCTGGTGTTGTAGACGATATCGTCAATGACCACGCGGAGCATCCACGGGAAACTGAGTGGCACCAGAAACTTGAAGATGCCGGCCACGGTCGCGATGGCGACAAACTGCCAGTGAGGCCGAAGGTAAGACAGAAAGCGCCAGACCCTGGACATGCGACTGGTGGCGTGGGCGTAGCTTTCGGTGATGTCATCGCCAAGCGTATTCCGAACGTGGACAATTCGTGCGCTGTCGAGGTCCGTTTCCAGGTACATTGAGCGGGACTGCAGGTCAGCGATGGCGTCGTGGGGCATGAGCGGCGGCAGCATTGTCCGCGGCATCGGTTCCCGCACACACATGTCCGCGTCGCAATTGAGTACCAGCACCCGAATCTGGTCGAACGGCATGTCCATCGGGGATTCTTCAGAAAAGGACTGCAGGCAATGCTTGATGTCCTCCCAGGAAGTAAAGACGTAACGCCGTCCCTGATTGCGCTTGATCCCTTCCTGCAGGCGTCTCTGGACGTCGGAATGGAGTTCGAACGTGTACGCAATCAAGAGTTGACTCGGTCCTGGGCAATGGGGGCGTATTCAATCATGTTGGGCGCTGCTAATCCACGACGCGTTCAATCACTTTCGTGAGTGGTGAGTGCCGTCAAGACAGATATTCCCATCGGTCCTACGATACTATAGGCGCCAGATTCCGAGGGCCCCGAAATGACCACTGTCTACATTGTGCTGCTGTTGACCGTCAATGCGTTCTTTGTGGCCGCTGAGTTCGCACTGGTAAAGGTTCCGATGGTGCGTGTCATCGCGCTGGCGGAGCGGGGGCGGCTGCTCGGCCGGCTGGCTCTGCGGATCAAGACCCATCTTGAGCCATATCTCGCTGCCTGTCAGCTGGGGATCACCATGGCATCGCTGGGCCTTGGCTGGATTGGTGAGCCAGCGGTCGCGGCGCTGCTGGAGCCTGCGTTTCGAAGCCTTGATCTGCCTGGAGAATCGCTGCACATCGTGTCATTTCTGGTGGGTTTTGTGCTGTTCTCATCGCTGCACATCGTCATTGGTGAACAGGTGCCCAAGACCTATGCGATCCGTGAGTCGGAACGGGTCGCCATGTGGTGTGCCGTCCCGCTGATGCTTTTTTATTACCTGGTGTTTCCGCTCAACTGGTTACTGAACAAGGCGTCGGTCACCACATTGCGCACGATGGGTGTCAAAGAGGTCTCACATGTGGACATTCTGACGGGGGCAGAGATCCGGGGGCTCATTGATGCGTCAAGTGACCATGGGGTCATCGCCTCTGATCAGGCAGAGATGCTGCAGAATCTGTTTCGTTTTGAAGAAAGAGTGGTCCATAGCGTCATGCTGCCTCGGAGCGAGGTGGACTATGTGCTCTATGATGCATCAGCAGAGGAGATCATCCGCATCATCAAGGAGACTCGACACACTCGATTGCCGGTGATTGACGGGACCTGGGATGACTTGAAGGGCGTTCTGATGACCAAGGACGTCCTGATCGGCTATCTTGAAACTGGCTCGATCGAACTGGACAAGTATCTGCGACCCCCACAACTGGTGCCTGGTTCCCAGGCATTGCGGCTGCTGTTCGAACAGATGCGAAGCTCACATGAACATCTGGCCTTTGCGGTTGATGAATTCGGGCAGGTAGATGGTCTGATTACCCTGGAGGATATCCTCGAAGAGGTCGTCGGTGACATTCGGGATGAAACCGATCTCGATGACCCGGGTTTTTATATCTATGAAGAAGCCGACCGCTGGCGGGTCCACGGCCTGACGCCGCTCCATGATCTGACCCAGAAGATCAGTCTTGAGGTGGAGTTTCCTCCCGGGGCGAGCACGTTGTCGGGCTACCTGATGCAGCGGTTACAGAAGATTCCCGCCGTGAATGATCACTGGGAAGAAGACGGTTACCGGTTCACGGTGACCCGGGTGGAGCGCTCCCGGGTCGAAGAAGCGCTGATTCAATTGAGCGATGTGTCCCCGTCAAAGGTAGACGGGGAATGAGAGGCCCGGGTCGCGTACAATATCGGATGCAGCATGGCTGCACAGAGATGTTCACTCAATAGAAGCAAGAGGTATGTTGTGAAACCAGATCGTGCCCTGATCGCTTTTTTCCTCTGCGCCCAGTTGATGGGCTGCACCATGACTGTGGGTGATCGGGCCTCCTCTGGTGAGTCCGTTGAGATCGAGTTTGGCGTGGTGAAGCGCCAACAGGCCATCAGCAGTGATCGGGCCGGGGAAGCTGACCTTGCCGGTGGTTACATCGGTATGGCCAACGGCCAGATCACCGCTGCTGCTGGCTCGGACGTGGCCCGACGCCTCGCCAGCGGCCGTGCCTACATGTATACGATCACCAGGACCTCAGGCGAGACGATCACCTTCGCGACCGAAAAGCAGTTTATCGTCAAGGGCGACTGCGTTGCGATCGAGCGAGGCTTCACGGTCAACCTCCGGATGGTGCCGGACTCAATGTGCGAGGGAAAATCCACGAAGGGCAAAGCGAAGCAGTTAGCCAGGTCCCTCAGCTTTGCCGCCGAACAATGTCAGCAGGCCAAGCGTCAGTTGATGCTGGCCCAGAGTGAGGATCAATTAGCCCAGTCGAGCAGCCAGGTCGAGGAGGCGTGCCAGTATCGACGTTGAGGAGTCCAGCGATTTACCCGACTTCAGCGAGTCTGGCAGACCGGAAGGGAGAATCTCTCGTCAGGCTCAGGTATATCACTCGTATCGATCTCGTCATCAGGCATCAGCGAGAGACGAGACCAATCAGTCTTCGTTGGTCTGCCCATCTATCCGTGCAAGGCCTTGAGTGCATGTTTCGGATCGGACTTAACGATTCGCAGTAATGCTTTCGCTGGCCCCGTTGGATGGCGACGACCTTGCTCCCAGTTTTCGAGTGTTCGTTTGCTGACACCAATCAAGGCAGCAAAGCGTACCTGGGAAAGTCCCGTTTGTTCACGGATCTCTTTCGCCTGGGGCTCGGCAAACTCTGTCACGCGACTCGCTTTCTTCGTACCGCGAACGATCTCATCCATTTCTTCAACACTGGCCAGCAGTGCCATTGTGGGCATGTGGCGCTTCTCCAAGACCAACGGGATCACTGAAGGGTTTCACACGAAGATGGAAATGATGACGAGGAGAGCCTAACGGCTTCAGAAACTTTGAGAGTTATCGATTGAGGGTCTTAACCCACTGCGGTTGGGATGGCATTATCAATCGAGTTTAGGGGTTTAATGAATAGCCCTATCCCCCGTTAAGTGGGTAGAGCCCGAACTTCGAACCCGACTCCAGCGAAGCTGGCGGAGAGGGAGGGATTCGAACCCTCGATGGGCTTTTGGCCCATACTCCCTTAGCAGGGGAGCGCCTTCAGCCGCTCGGCCACCTCTCCGGATAAACGGACGTGCGATTGTACCGGGCTGACTCGCCGCTGTCACTTGAACAGGGCACTAAAACGGTCATTGAAACACTCACAGAATCCGTAAAAAAACAGTCACTGAGACAGAACACCAGAACGGTCACTGAGACAGCGACGAATGGGCACCGGATCGGCTGAACGCTTTCTCGTATGGCGCTTTGGCCGGCGCCCCTTATGATGTGCTCATGGAAAACGCTCACGAACACTATCAGGTCATCATCATCGGAGGTGGCATCCAGGGCTGTGCCACTGCCGAGGCCTGTGCCCGGGCCGGGTTGTCGACGCTGCTGATCGAGAAGAACACCTGGGGCTGGGCCACCTCGTCCCGGTCCTCGAAGCTGATTCACGGTGGGCTGCGCTATTTGCAGACCGCACAGTTCAGGCTGGTGCGGGAATGTCTTGGGGAACGGGACTGGATGCTGGCCAATCTGCCTGATCTGGTGGAGCGCAACTGGTTCTATATTCCGATCTACAGGACCAGCCACTATCGTCGATGGCAGATTCGGGCCGGATTGATGTTGTACTACCTGTTGTCCGGATTTCAGTCTATCGGGCGTTTCCGGAGCGTACCCCGGAGTGAGTGGTCCTCACTGTCTGGCATTAGCCAGCAGGGCCTGCAGGCCGTGTTTGCCTATCAGGACGCCCAGACTGATGACCTGGAACTGACCCGCCGGTTTCAGCAACAGGCGGCGAGTCATGGCGCGCGGTGTCTTGACCATACCGAACTGTCGCGGGCGGTCAGGCACAACGGACGCTTTGATGTGTCCCTGCAATCTGGGGATGAGACCAGCCGGATGACGGCGGACATCCTGGTCAACGCCGCTGGGCCGTGGGTCAATCAGGTGCTCCGGCGGGTCGAGCCAGCGCCGGAACCGGTGGCGGTGGACCTGGTGCAGGGCGCCCACATTGTGATTGACGAGCAGGTCAGCCAGGAGTGCTTTTATCTTGAGGCACCGCAAGATCATCGGGCTGTGTTCGTACTGCCCTGGCACGGCAAGACACTGATCGGCACGACCGAAACGGCCTTTGATGGCGAACCGGAGAACTGCGTTCCGCTGCCATCAGAAATCACCTATCTGCTGGACACGGTCACTCACTACTTCCCGGACCGTGCGTTCAACATCGTCGAGCAATGGGCCGGTCTGCGGGTATTGCCACGCAGTCACCAGCGGGCGTTCGTTCGCTCGCGGGAAGTGATGATCTCGGACAGTGCGGGCGTTCTGAGCATCTACGGTGGCAAGCTGACTGCCTGCCGCGTCACGGCCGCGACGGTGTGTCGGAGGGTGCAGTCACACCTCGGGTTGTGACTGCGCGATCACGGGTTTCCCTTCTGACGCGACAAGATATTGACGTTCCGGGTCGTTCTGGCGCGTCCTCGTGTGATCTCCATCACGTGACCTCATCACCACGCCATCCGGAGCGAACTGGACGATGTAGGCTTTACGAATGTCTGTCGAAAGATTCGGACCGGTACGATGGGGTGTCAGGGAGGAGAACACCACCACATCTCCGGGTTTGCCTTCGATCGGAACGGCATCATCGCGATCGGTTGCGCACTGATAGCCAAGGTCGGTGGTCCAGTGCTCAAGGGTTCCCATCCGATGGACGCCGGGAATGACCCACGGGCAGCCATTGTCAATGGTCGCTGGTGTCAGTGGCACCCAACAGGTGAGGTAGGTCTGGGGTTCGATAAAGGTATAGCCGTTGTCCTGATGCCAGGGAAACTCCTTTTCCGTGCCGGGCTTTTTGTACACGGCCTGGTCCCAGTACAGGCGTGCATCCGGGCCAAGCAGGTCGATGCAGAGGTCTGCAAACACCGGCGAGCGGGTGAAGTCTCTTGCGACCGTCGATTTCTTGACGAGGTGTATGGTGAAGGTGAGTTCACCCGCTCGGTTGATGAAGTACTGTCCGCCCCGGGATTTGACGAACTGCTCCATTTCCGACTCGAAGGGGTCGATCGCTGCAGCGACCTGCGCGATCAGCGCCGGGTCAAACACGTTCCGCAGCAGGAAGAAGCCCACATCGTTCCACTGGTCTGCCTGTTGCTGACTGATGAGACGGAATGGGCCCTCACGGCGGGGCCACTCATAGGACTGGTTCAGTGGGTGGGTCTTCATGGTTCAGGACCTCTCATGAGTACGTGGATCAGTATGCACAGAGTATTGCAGAACTGGTACCGGTGGACTCACAGGCGGTCAGCCGCGTCATGGCAGTGATCAGGATGTTCAAATTGGGTTCCTCAGGTGCAATCAAAACAGGTTGGGTGCCGGTTCATCTATCCAATAAGATCGAAGACAGTCGCAGCCACGCCCGGTAACGCCTAAAAAGTGTAGATGATCTGGGCCGAGTTTTCTTCGCCGGTCTTCGTTTCAAGACTCAGACGATCAGTGAGCTGATAAGAAAATAGAATACCACCAATCCGGCCGAGCACATCATAGCTGTATTGGACGTACAGCATCGGGTTTAGCTGGCGTCCGGCGACGACCGTGGTTGAGTCAACGCCTGTCTCGATGGTGAGTTCGGTCAGCCCCAGCGCACTGCGAATTTCATCGGTGATCGGTGATGCCTGGCGCAGCCCCAGCGCCACCGCAGCACCAGTAAGCGTCTGGCCCTGGGCCGCATTGGCCCCTACCAGAGACCGACCCAGCATCAGGTAGGACAGGGCCTGTGCCTCAGACATGGCAGGAGATGAGGTGATGGTCGAGCGAATGTTATTGGCAGGGCCGGACAGTAACAGGCTCACACTCACGATGCGTCCCGTTTCCTTGATCTCCCGTGTGGCAATCACGTCGACCGTGGGGTTGGCGAACGGTCCGGCAAAGATGAGTCGCCCTCGCTCGACTTCAAATGATTGTCCGTAGCGGGAAAACGTGCCGTCAATCAGATTCAGTGTGCCAACGGTTGTGCGGGGGTTGCCCGGCCTCTGGGTAAGCGCCACTGTGCCTCGCAGATTGCCGTCCAAACCGAACAGATCGAGCGAGAACGTTTCCACATCAATCGCCAGATTCAGGTCCAGTTCACCGAGCAGTGGCGCCTCGGTGTGCCGTGACACCACCACGACATCTCGCGAAGTCTGCCTGACGATGGCCGGGTCCAGCCCCCCGAGCGAAAACGCTCCGCTGTTCACGGTCACCTTGCCAGCGAGTTGCGCTGTCCCGGCGCCCTGGTAGCGGAAGGTCGCGTTTGCCGAGGCGACCACGCTCAGTTCCGGGCGTTTGATAGCCGTGAATTGATCCGCTTTCAGGGCGATATCAAGCTGACGTTCACTGGACATGGGTTCGACAATGAACCCGTTCCCGCTGAGCGCGCCGGTACCTGAGCGGGCATCAAAGGTGATCTCGATCCTCTCGGCATTGCCGGTTGCGGTCATAACCAGCCCCTCTAATACGACGCCGGCCGCCGGGACCGCAACGCTCGCATTCTGGCCTACCGTCATGGATAGCCTGGCGGTGGACGACGGGCCCGATGTATCCATGGAGGCCGATGCTTCAATGTTGCCGTGGGCCCGGTCCAGTTGTGGCACAAAGGCCGTGACCACACCCAGTTGATCCGTGGCGAGATCGGCGCTGATCTGATAGCGCGCGAGATCGTTCACATCCGGCAGGCGTCCCCGCAGACTGAAATGATTGAGTGGGTCGACATCCCCCGTGAGCGTCCCGGTCAGGACATTGCCCGTCAGGTCAAGCTGGCCGCTGACAGCCCAGTTCATCGTGTCATCGCCAAAGTACCTGATCTCGGCGCGGGGAAGATCGAAGTGGATAGCACCGTGTCTGTGACCGGCTCCGCCACTGACGTGATCCGACCTGAACGAGGCGCGGGCAGTCAGAATTGCTTTCAGGTCGACATCCGGTGCGAACGCCAGTTCCTGAAAACTGATCGGTGCTGCTGACAGTTCTGCTTCGAACTCTGATCCCTGATCGTCGAACCGGGCACTGGCAATGCAGAAGGCCGAGGAGGGGATACGCCAGCAGTGGGGCGCTATCGAACTGCCCGCAGTGCTGACCTGGAACGGCACCGGTGCCTCCAGGCTCCAGTTCTGGGTCCCTACGGTCATCTCCCCGATGGTAATCTGACCCCTGGCACCATCTGAATCCAGTTGGGCATCGCCCTGGACATTCAGGCTGAGCCATTCGCTCACGTAGGCGAGAGCCAATATACTGGCTGCCTGTTGCTTTTCGAATTCAATGTCGACCTTGCCGAACGGTTCACCATTTCGGGCGATTCTATCCACCTTGAGATTCGCCAGTGCGGTGTGGATGCCGTTACCCTGGCCGCGAAGGACAAGGTCGCCCAAGGAAAGCGCTCCGTAGCTTAACTTTGCGCTCCTCGCGAGCAGTTCATAGCGGAGATCTGTCTGATCCATATTCCCGGTGACGGACACCGGGCCACCGACCGATGGCAGCAGCCTGCCAATGTCGTCCGCTTCAAACGAAGCGGTCAGCATGCCATCAGAATTGGCATTCGCCATCAGTCGGGCACTGTCAGCGAGCCTGATGTCGGCGGCGCCGGTCACCCACGGCCCATCAAGGGAAAAATCGGCGGTGCCCTCCATCTGGCGCTGTTCAATGTCACCCTCGAGTCGCAGGGTCAGGCGTCGCCCGTCAGTTTCGTACCTCACTGCGGTTTCAAGGCGTCCCCGGGGGGATGTCAGCAGAACAGAGCCATCGATCTCGCTGGCGGTTGCGACGCCTTGCAGTGAGATCAGTGCCGGCAGGAACGGACTGTCAAGGTCGCTGCTGGCGCTGAAGTTGAGCGACTCGAGATCGCCCTGCAATGTCATTGACACTTGCCTGAATGCATCCACGCCAGGCACCAGAACCTTCGATGAGGTCAGCTCACCACGGTAATTTGTGCCGTCTTGTTGTCGCCATCCCAGCGTACCGGCAAGGCCCTCGACCCGAATGCCGCTGGCTTCGATTGTGCCCGTGAGCGTGGCGTTGCCCCCCTCCGCGGCCGCACTGAACTGCTCCACACAGAGGGTATCCTGCTGGCGCGCCCAGCAGAGGTCTGTGGCCGAGACACGTCCGTCGGTCACGCGGGCCCGCACGGATTCAACCAGCTGCCAGGTGAGCTGCTGATACGAGAGCCTCGCCTGGTTCACATCGATATCAATGGTCTTGCCAGCGATGGTGACCTTGCCGCTGAGATCGGTCTGGATCGTCGGGTGTTGCCAGTTGACATCCAGATTACCGATGGCGAGGCCGCCAACCCACCCGACCTCGACGGCACCCATGGCGTCGCCTTTGAACGCCAGGGCGCCGACGTCCAGTGATCCTCCAACCTCTTCCAGAGTGGGCCCCTCAACACTGAACCTGGTCCGCCCCATGGTCCACTCCCCGTACTTCGGCGTCCCCTCGCCATGGAGCTGAAACGGGCCTCCGGGTAGCCTCATCGAAGCGGTTGCGTTCAGGCTGCCACCGAATCCGGTAAACAGGCTGGATAGATCTGTCAGATTGGCACTGGCCTCAAGCTGGCCCTGATCTGCGCTGACCGAAAGGGTGTTTTCCGCCTGGGCAACCTGTAGTGTTCCGTTCAGTTCATCGAGCCCTGGCCCCGTCAGCCGCGTGGTTCCGCGCAACGCTCGCCCGTGTAGCAGGCCTTCGAATGTCAGTGCCAGCATGTTTCCGGGTGCATTCAGCTTCAGTTCACCACTGGCTTTGACTTCACCTTGCTGACCGGCGACTTGCAGATCGTGGATCAAGATACCATCGCGGCTGCGAGTTCCACTCATTCGGGCGTCTAACGTCCCGGTGGTGTCGTGACTCAAGGCAGTACTCGCCTCGATGCGGAGCGCATCGAGGCTGCCCATCAGATCGACCTTCGTGTCGTGAAGGGCAACGTTTGCCAGCGCAAGTTCGTCCGCAGTGGCCTGCAATGACAGCGTAAAGCCATCGTCAAATCCACCGCTTGCCACAATATCGACGGCGTTCGGTGTGAGCACCCGGGAGGTGACTTTCACTTCCTGGTTGGAACCCAGGACCGATGCGGTCACAGACCACTCGGGCAAGCCGGGCAAGGCCGCTGTCTGTAACGTATCAATCGTAGCCGAGTAGTCATAGGGGGGATTGAGCTGAAAGCGAAGCTCCCCGCTGAAGTCTGCACTGCCGATATCGAAGTGCCTGACGACGAGTTGCAGCGTCTCGCCGCCAAGCTGAATGTCGGCCAGCGCATAGGACACCCGGACAGGGTCCAGGTCATTGATCGTGACCACAGCATCGGTGATGTCTACCGCCCGCAGCATGATCGGAATCGGAATGTTGACTGATGCTGATCCGGGGGCGGTAGCGGTGTTGCCACGGTAGATGACATGGACACCCTGCAGTTCGATGCCGGGTGACAGGACTCTCCCCCGCAGCAGATCTGCAAGGCTCAACCGGAACTTCCCCTTGGTGCTCGTGACCGTCACTGCGGGGCTGGTGTAAGCGAGTGTATCGGCCAGCATTTGACTGCTCAGGGTACCGCGCAGCACGCCAACAGAGAGCTCGGGAACGAGGCCAACAAGCCGGGTGACCAGCAGCGCGCTGCCTGTTTCCGTATACCAGGCAGCGACACCGAGCCCCCCCAGCCCCATCGCCAGCGACACCGTCAGCAGGCTGATTACCCGGCGCGCGTTCATACGTCGGGCCCGAGGCTGACATGCAGCCGAACACCCGAGATTTCTGCACCGATGGGCCGGGCCAGATCGAGCCGCAGTGGTCCGATGGGAGAGTACCAGCGCAATCCAATACCGACCGCGCGGCTGAAGTCGCCTTCATACGAACCCAGCGAGACATTGCCCGCATCAAAAAACAGGGCGGCCGCCCACTTGGGTTTGAAAGCGAGATCCAGCTCGGTGCTGTATTCGATCAGGCGGTCGCCACCGATGACGTTGCCGAGCGCATCGGTGACACCGATGGTTTCATAGTCGTAGCCCCGGACCCGGGAGTCGCCGCCTGAGAAGAAGCGGACCCTGGGAGGAAGGCGTCCAAAGTCATGGGTATGGATCAGGCCCACACGGAAGCGCCCCAGGAAGCGAATCCTGGGTGTCAGCGAATGCACAAGGCGCGCCTGCAACTCCGCGCTGATGAAACTGATGGCTGAACCAAGCGCCTCATCGGCACCGGAGAGTTCGAAGCCGATATGGTGCGCTCTGCCCGGTCGCGCTACCGTCCGATCAGTCTTGGTATAAGACAGATTGACGCCGGGCACCGCATAGAAGCGATCCTGGGTTTCGCGGGCCACTTCGAAATGATCGTTGTTGAGTTCGAGAAACAGTGTCTGGACCCACTGATTCCCCCGTGGCGTGAGCTTGCGAATGCCGATGCTGGTGCTTGAGGTCTTGCTGGTTTCGGTGTCTTCGCGCTGAAACCCGCCGTAGAGGCTGTACCAGCCATTGGAGATGTCCGGCTGAGGGACCCTGTAGTAGCCGCCCAGTTCAGATTGGACCGGCGCCCAGTTGGCGTCGAGACTCATCTGATGTCCCCGCTGATTCACCAGCCGGTTCGTCTGGCCCAGCGTCAGATTGGGGCCGATGTCGGTGGAGATACCGAGGCCGACGCGGCTCTGTCTGGACTTGCCAGGCGTCAGATTGACCTGGATCGGAATGACCGCGTCCACAGGATCCATGGGCTGGACACTGACGTCTTCGAAGTAACCGCTGCCTGTCAGTGACTGATAGAACTCGATCAGCAGATCGGCGTCATAGGGGTCGCCGGACTCAAATGGCAGGTAACGCGCCAGCAACCTGTGCTCGATCGCATCGGTGTCATAGGTGACGTTGCCAAAACCATGGCGCGGGCCCGTATCGTAGCGCAGCTCAATGTCTGCCGTGAACTCCTGGACGTTGACGACGACCTGCTGCGTCGTGAATCTTGCGTCAAGAAAGCCATAGCGAGCGGCAACATCTTCAAAGGTCGTCTTGTAGGCTTCGTACAGGCGATGGTCGAATCGGGCGCCCTGGCGGACCGTTGAATTGTCAACGAGGTCCCTGAAGACATCCAGCTCAGCCCCGCTGCCGGAGAGCGTCACATCCGCCTCCCTGATGAGCGTCGGGGGACCGGTGTTGACCAGAAAACGGGCATTAAAACACTCTGCCGTGAAATCCAGTCCCGGTTCCACGCTGGGTGTGTAATAGCCGAAGGTTTCGAGGATGCCCCTGATTTCACCCTCTGCCTCACGAAATCGATGCCGGATCTGCCAGCGGGGCTGGGTGCAGTCCGATCGTAGCGACAGACCGGCTCGCACGGGCCCCGCGAGCGTGGCATCAATGCCTTCAACGAGGACATCGGCTTTGACATGAAGGGTGGCTGCCAGTAGTGCGCCGGCCAGCACCAGGGCGCACACACCTGCCCGGGCACTCCCGGATATCAACTGGGCCGGGTGCGCCTGCCAGTCAACCTGCAGGTGCTGCAAGTGGTGCTGCGGATCGTGCTGCGGATGGGGCGGCAAATGGGGCTTCGTATGAGTCTGCACGGTATGCTTGGGCAGCAAACCTGGCCTAACGTTCCTCCAGCAGTAGTGTGCGAATGCGCCCCATGTGTTGAGGCTGGACGCCGACGGAAGAAAGATAGTCCTGTACGCCACCGTATTGCTGATCAATGAAGTCGAGCGTCAACGCCATGGTCTGCGGTGCGCAACCATGCAGATAGGCTCCCGGCTGGCCGGGTTTGACGCGCTTGGCGTTCGGCGTGTCGAGGAACTTTGACGTGAGTGCATAGTCGGCAATGATTGTCTCGTTGGGTACTCCGGCAATCGCCAGCAGCAGCGCGGCAACGATTCCTGTGCGGTCCTTGCCTGACCGGCAATGAAAGGCGAAACCCCGGTGGCCACTGTCGGCGATGGTCGTCATGATGTCTTTGACCACGAACCCGGACGCGACCAGGCCAGCACAATACAGATCGGCCAGCTTGACTTCCGGCGATGCCCCCCGACGGGTCGAACGATAGTCATCAAACCGGTCCCCCCAGAAGTCGTGGTTGTACCATGTAACTTCTGCGGATCTCTGAAACACGTTGGGCAGGCTGGTCACCTCGCGCTGCATCCGCAGGTCGATGATGGCATCAATACCATGGTCTATCAGTCGTCTCTGATCGACCCCGGACAGCCTTTCCATGTCTCCGGCCCGAATCAACCGATGCCATTGGGTCATCCGGCCGTCATGGGTGGTGTATCCGCCAAGGTCACGAACGTTCTGTGCGGTTTCAACGGCAAGTGGTCGCCGGGGATGGGAGATTTCATCCATGGATCTGATCATTGTTAGGCTGAACGCGTATTGTACTTTACCCGGGGCCTGGGTTGGCATGCCTGAACATACAGCGCTTTCATGAAAGTTCTGGCCGCACGCCGTGCCGTCCGCAAACTTCCCGGCCCGGCTACGGCGGGCCAACCCGGGTACGCTCAGGGCGGAAAATCCCGTATTCTCGATCGGACTCACAGATCCGGAGAACAAGATGGGAGCAAGGTTCAGACTACCCGCAGGCGCGGTGATCCTCATGGCGGGGATGGCAATCGGTTTTACCGCATCGCTGTTACAGGCCGATGAAGGTGGCCCCGCCTACATGATCGTCAGTGGCACGGTGGTTGATCCCGAAGGGCTCGGTCCCTATGTTCGCAAGGCAGGGCCACTCGCCCGGGAGGCGGGCATCGAAGTGCTTGCCCGGGGTAACGTCACGGTCTTTGAGGGTGAATGGCACCACCCCCGGGTCATCACAATTGAGAAATTCACCTCTATGGCAGCCCTCGAGAAATTCTGGAACTCCGCTGGCTACCAGCAGGCAAAAGAGCTGCGGGAGGGCAAATTCGTTGCGGACTTCATCGTGGCGGTTGAGGGCAATTGAACCTGCGCCATCGGTTGGTGGTGCTGGTCCTGCTCTGGCTGGCCGGACTCTATCTTCGAGCGCCGGTACTGCTTGCACCACCGCTCGCTCCCTATATTGATAGTGACCTGGGTCTGAATCAGACGCTCATGGGCGCGCTGACGACCATCCCGGTACTGATGCTGTCTCTGGGGGCGCTGCCGGGTGCCATCGCGATTGCTCGACTCGGTCCACTTGTGGCACTGGTTT
>JAQBUI010000075.1 GCA_027624035.1 Pseudomonadota bacterium
TGAAGCAGCTTGGGATCTCCATCGAACAGGCAGCAGCCACTGACGACATGATCGTCCATGGTCAGGGGGGCCTGCCTGCCACACCGTCAAACCGCGACTTTTTCCTTGGCAATGCCGGTACTGCCATCAGGCCACTGACTGCAATACTGAGCCTGGTCCCAGGTGAGTTCACCATCGATGGGGATCAATATATGCGCGAACGCCCCATAGAACACCTGGTGGACGCACTCTCGGCGCTTGGCGCGAAGGTTCAGTATCTGGGCCGCCAGGGCTGCCCGCCACTACGGCTTGAAGGCGGGCATATCGAAGGCGGGCACGCCACGGTGGCGGGCAATATTTCAAGCCAGTATCTGACATCATTGTTACTGGCACTGCCGCTCGCCCTCCGGGACTCGGATATAGAGGTGGTTGGGGAGCAGGTCTCCAAACCGTATCTTGAGATCACCCTGGGTATCATGGAACGGTTCGGCGTGCGGGTCAGTCACGATGGCTGGCATCACGTCAGTATCCCGGGAGGCCAGACGTACCAGTCACCGGGTGAGTATTTGATCGAAGGTGATGCCTCGTCCGCATCCTATTTCTTTGGCGCCGCGGCAATCGCCGGTGAAATCACCGTCTACGGCATCGGCGCTGATTCGGTCCAGGGCGACGTCGGCTTTCTGGACACCATTGCCGCCATGGGCGCCAGTGTCTGCCGCCACAGCGACCACATCGTGGTGCGACAGGGCAAATTGCGCGGCATTGACGTCGACCTCAATCATATTCCTGACGCTGCGATGACGATCGCGGTGATGGCGCTCTTTGCCGAGGGTGAAACCCGCATTCGCAACGTCTACAACTGGCGGGTCAAGGAGACGGACCGCATGACGGCGATGGCCACCGAGCTTGCCAAACTCGGCGCAGCGATCACCACAACCCCTGATTCGATCACGATCAACCCGCCTTCTGCCCTGAAGTCAGCGGTCATCGATACCTATGGAGATCATCGCATGGCAATGTGCTTTTCTCTCGCCGCACTGGGGAATGTTCCGGTCACCATCAATGACCCCGACTGCGTGGGGAAGACCTTCCCCGGCTATTTCAGCGAATTCGACCGGATCTCTACCGGTAGTGGTTCCAGCACCTCATTGACGTGACGTTCATGGAAGTACTGTTCTATGGCATGCAATCGGAACAGTCTCACAGGTCCAGGCACAGTTCCTGCGTGTCTGCATGCCCCGTGCAATCTCATCTGTCATGAACAGTAGAGGCCAATTGGCATCATCATGATCTCTCGAGCGCCAACAGGTGGGCCTTGGCCTCGAGCCCGCCGGCGTCTCCGGTCAGGGACCCATCGCTGCCGACTACCCGATGGCAGGGCACCACGATGGGCAGAGGATTGCGACCGTTGGCAGCGCCGACGGCACGGACTGCACGAGGCCGCCCAATGGCCCTCGCAATGTCGGAATAGGTCCGGGTCTCGCCAAAGGGTATCTGCCGCAGCGCCGCCCAGACCGCCTGCTGAAATGTCGTACCCCGGGGATTCAGACGAAGGTCGAAGGCCACCCGTGCGCCCGCAAGATACTCGTTCAACTGAGCACGCACATCGGCAAAGGCCGCGTCATCGCGCTGCCAGTCGTCCTCCGGGATCACCCGGCCCTTTCCCTGGGGCAGACCGATAAACTGCAGTCCAGCTTCATCTCCCACCAGCGTTAAAATGCCCATGGTGGTGTTCAACAGGCTGTATTTCATGTCACTATCCTTGACCTGACTATTCATATTCATCGAATCAACCCTGGCCAGGTAACCGCTGGCTGCTCGACGCTCTGCTGGCCGCTCGCCAGAGGTGAACGCAGGCATAGGCCCGCCACGGGCGCCAGTGCTCCGACCTGGTACTCAAGCTGGCGTGGTCTGAAACATCCAGATACTGCCGCGCCATCTTCAGCAGAACGAGATCATTTATCGGAAAGGCATCGGGGTCGTCGCAGGCACGCATGATGATGTACTGCGCCGTCCACTCACCAATACCATGGATGGCCAGCAACGATGCGCGCAACGTTTGAGGGTCATCGCCGAAGTCCATTTGCCCATCCCGGATGTGTTCGGCCAGGGTCCTGATGGCCATCGCCCGGGACCGGGGCATTGGCAGATCCTCCGGGACGAGTTGTGCCAGTTGCGCCGGGGTTGGAAACAGCAGCCCGGAATCAGAGACCGTACCCAGCCTGGCAGCGAGTCTGCCCATGATCGTCGTCGCGCCCGCAACTGATACCTGTTGGCCCACGATCGCCCGAACGGCCACTTCAAACGGGTCCCATGTGCCCGGCACCCTGATGCCGGGACATTGGTTCACCAGCGGTTTCAGCCCCGGATCAGCCGCAAGTCCGCCACTGATCTCGTCGGGCATCGCGTCCAGATCAAACAGGCGCCTGACCCGATCGGTCACCCCGATCAGGGAGGCGCTGCCTGCGGTTTCAATTCGACACAGGAACTGATCCGAATCCGGCCTGTGCCAGATCAGCAGGTGCCCCGGCACACCGTCAATCAGGACCGTGCGCCGATAGCATCCATCGTCAACTGACTCAACCCCGGGAATCGCCCGGGCCGAGAGGAATGACATGACTCCCTCCAGGTCATATGGTGCACGGTAGGACAGGGAAAGCGTCAAACCGGCTTGCTCCTTTCTGCCCTGGCGCCGGCGCAAATCCCGCGGCGAACGACCATAAATACTTCTGAAGTGATCATTGAACCGGCGCACGCTGCCATAGCCCGCCGCCAGGGCGAGCTCCGTCAAGGGCAGACCGGTCTCGTCGACCAGCTTCTTGGCCAGTTGCAGGCGCCTTGTCTGTGCGACCACCGAAGGCGTTGCACCCACGTGACGCATGAACAACCGGCGCAGGTGACGCGACGTGACTCCCAGCCGTTCGGCGAATGATTCAAGGGATGCCTCGTCCAGTGCACCCTGCTCAATCAGCCGCAACGCGCGGACAACCGTCGTCGCCGTACCGTTCCAGGCAGGCGTTCCCGGCGCCGCCTCAGGCCGGCAACGCAGACAGGGCCGGTAACCCGCTGCGGTGGCGGCGGCCGCCGTGGTGTAGAACTCAACATTGTCCCGCTTCGGAATCCGGACCGGGCAGATGGGTCTGCAATAGACCCCGGTAGTCCGCACGCCGACAAAGAACCTGCCGTCGAACCTCGGGTCCCGGGTCTGTCGCGCTTTCTCCATGGCAGTACGATCGAGTAACATGGCACCATGTTATTACTGGTCCAGACCCCAGACCAGCCGGATCCGGACCTCATATCCAGGTCCTGCCTGAACTCAAACAACGACACCGAGCAACACCAGATGATGCGACAATGAGGCGACCATGGTCATACCTCTAGGCCTGCTGGCATCGCCCGAACAAACCGTGGGCACTCATCGCCATGAATCCGGAATCCTCTGGTTCGAGTTCGACCATCAATGGGGCGAACCGAATGATGCGCCGCTTCGCCTGACGGTGTTCGTGGAACCACAGTCCATGCAGTGCCTGTTTCCCACCGTCACGCCCCGTCGGGATGAGGTGCTGGCCTGCGACACCCTGGCCAGGCTGTCACGGCTCCTGGACCAGCCCATCGTTGATCTGCGTGCGCCGCTGCCGCTCGCCGGGCTCACCATCGACAAGCCGTGGGGGCACGAAATCTGGTTCACCGGGATCGAATCCCGAGGGGTCTGTACCGCGGCGGGCGTACCCCTGCCCTGGTTGCTTGACTGTTTTCCGGAAACCATGACTGGTCAGACACAGGCTGAAGCGCCTATTTTGCTGAAAGTATTGTCACCGTTCCCTGATGAAGACCTGGGCGATCTGTACTTCGAAGCTCATGCCAGAAAAACCGAAGTCTACATCGTGACCGGGATCGATCGGCAGGCCTGGCCCGATGGCATCGGCAAGATCCGTTTCGGCTTCGATCAGCAGCGGCGCCAGAGCGCATCGTCAGACGACGCGTTTCGAGCCGACTACCTTAAGGCCGTGAGCCGCTACCGGGAAATCCGGGATCGAATTGACCGGGCACTGCCTGACTACCCCGGCCCCGAACTTCCCGATGTGGACGCGCGGCGACGGGATCTGGGCGGGATCGACCCGCAGTTGATTGCGCAAGAGAAGCGGCGACGGCGGCAAATGGAATCATTCTACGGGAGCCGCGACCTGCGCGTGGGTGATGTGATCCGGGTGCCACCATTGACGCCACATTCCCTTCAGCACGGTGTGACCGTGGTGGAATTCCAGACTCCCCACTATGAGCGCTTCATTCTGTCCTTTTCACAAAAGGTCCTGACCCAGCCCCACTGGGACACGGAACAGGCACTGGGCTTGATCCCGCTGGATGCAGCACTATCCGTCGATCAGGCCATTGACCAGGCCAACCATGGGGAACGGCGCAATGAATTGATTGCCGACTTCGACGCCTTCAGAGTACTGAGACTGCAGATCGAGCCGGGAGAGACCAGGCAGATTGTGCTGTCCGCCTATGCCCTGGTGATGTGTATCACCGGAGAAATCGAGATTCAGGACCGGATCATCGGCACTGGAAGCTGTGCCCTCGTACCAGCGAGTTGTCCACTGTCCATCGACAACCGACGGCCAACAGCCGCCCTGGCGATGATCGCTCTGCCAGGCATCAACCCGGCAGCAGATCCTTGACCGCGTCGCGCTCTTCGATGAGTTCCTGTTCGGTGGCCCGCATCTTGCCGGTACTGAACTCCGAGATCGACAGACCCTGAACGATCTTCCATTGCCCATTCTCACAGGTACAGGGGAATGAATAAATGAGCCCTTCGGCAATGCCATAGCTGCCATCCGAATAGACCCCCATACTGACCGTTTCGCCATCGGTCCCGGATACCCAGTCCCGAACGTGATCAATCGCCGCATTGGCGGCCGAAGCGGCACTGGACAGTCCGCGAGCACTGATGATTGCGGCCCCTCGCTGTTGCACCGTTGGGATGAAGTCCTGCTCGACCCAATTCTGATCCACCAGATCCGATGCGGGCTTACCCGCCACCGTCGCATCGAAAATGCTGGGGTACTGGGTCGCCGAATGATTACCCCAGATGACCAGGCCCTTGATATCAGTGGTCGTACTACCCGTCTTCTGGGCCAGTTGGGTCAGGGCACGGTTGTGGTCCAGCCGCGTCATGGCCGTAAACTGTTCGGGAGCCAGGTCCGGAGCATTTCGCTGGGCGATCAGGCAGTTGGTGTTGGCGGGGTTTCCAACCACCAGGACCTTCACGTCCCGTGCAGCGTGCTGATTGAGTGATTTGCCCTGCACAGAAAAAATCTGGGCGTTGGCTTCCAGCAGGTCCTTTCGTTCCATACCGGGCCCCCGCGGCCGCGAACCCACCAGCATCGCCACGCCCACATCCTTGAACGCCTGGTCCGGATTGTCTGTCGCCACGATATCGGTCAACAATGGAAACGCACAATCATCGAGTTCCATGACCACACCGGACAGCGCATCCATGGCAGGCGGAATTTCCAACAACTGAAGAATCACGGGCTGATCCGCACCCAACATCTGTCCGGAGGCAATTCTGAACAGCAGCGAATAACTGATTTGTCCTGCAGCGCCGGTCACTGCAACGCGTATCGGGTCTTTCATACTGCCAGCCTTAGTCGTGAACTCCATGGGGGTCCCAAGCGTAATACCATTGGGGGTGCCAAGACAATAGCCACGAGGCCATCGGGAATCAGCATGGCTCGTTCTCCATCAAAACTCCATCATTTATTAGTCCTAACTTTTCAATCACTTAGGGATAAAAGTTTCGGCGTGGTCCGTGCCGAAAGTATTGACTTTCGGTAGCCGAATGTTATTGTGACCGACCCGCAAAAACTGCGAATAAGAGCCGGGCTCCCTCCGCCCTCTGGGTCCGAAGTCCATTATGAATCCGCGTGTTTTGGGTCGGTTGAGAGAAAAAATGGCAGACAACAACGCAGACAGCAAGGCTGATCACAAGGCCGACAACAACAAGGTGGCGCACCGCCTCGATGGCAGTTTCGGGCTCCCGAAAGCGTATGGCCTGTACGATCCCTCGATGGAAAAGGATGCCTGTGGCGTGGGCTTCGTTGCCCACATCAAGGGGCTTGCCAGCCACCAGATCATGGAAGATGCGCAGCACATCAACTCCCGCATGGATCACCGGGGAGGCTGCGGCTTCGAGGTCAATACCGGCGACGGCGCCGGCATCCTGACTGCCCTGCCTCACCGCTTCTTCAACCAGCTTGCCAGTGACCTTGATGTCACGCTACCGGAAGCAGGCCGATATGCGGTCGGCAACATCTTTCTGCCTCAACTGGCAGAAGAACGCGCCATCTGCAAGGCCCGGGTCGAAGCCATCATTGCCGAAGAAGGCCAGCAGTTTCTGACCTGGCGCCAGGTCCCGATCCGGCCCGATGTCGCCGACGTGGGGCCCGCTGCCCTCGCCGCCATGCCGGCGATTGAACAGCTTTTCATCGGTTCTGCAGGCGATGACGGCGATCATTTCGAACGCGCCCTGTTCCTGATCCGTAAACGCTTTACCAATGAACTCCGTAGCTCCGACGCCCTCAGTCAGGCCAGCCAGTTGTTTGCCTGCAGCCTGTCTTCAAAAGTCATCGTGTACAAAGGCATGCTGACACCTTCGCAGTTGTTCCCTTTCTATACGGATCTTGAAGACCCCGGGTACGAGACCCATCTCGCCATGGTGCACTCCAGATTCTCTACCAACACATTCCCTTCCTGGGACCGGGCTCAGCCCAACCGCTTCATGGCCCACAACGGGGAAATCAACACCTTGAGGGGCAACGTCAACATGATGACCGCCCGCCAGGGCGTTGCCAGCACGTCGGCCTTCGGCGACGACATCAACAAGCTGTTTCCGATCGTCGAGCCGGACTGTTCGGACTCCGGCACCTTCGACAATGTACTCGAACTGCTGCTCATGTCCGGTAGGACACTTCAGGAAGCCATCATGATGATGATCCCCGAGGCGTGGCAGTCCGACACCAACATGTCGGCCGACAAGAAGGCATTCTACGAATTCCATTCCGCTTTGATGGAACCCTGGGATGGGCCGGCGTCCATCGCATTTACGGATGGTCGAACGATTGGTGCGGTACTCGATCGCAACGGACTGCGACCCTCACGGTACTATATTACCCACGACGACAAGGTCATCATGGCCTCCGAGGTCGGGGTGCTGCCTGTAGACCCTGCAAACGTCAAAGCGAAGGGTCGTCTGCAGCCGGGCAAGATGTTCCTTGTGGACTTTGAACAAGGACGTCTCATTCCCGACGAGGAGATCAAGAATGAGTTCTCGTCCAGCAGGCCCTACGGTGAATGGCTGGGGCGCCAGAAGATTCATCTCCACAATCTTCCGGATACCACCGGTGGTGTCGCACGGTTCGAGGCCGACACACTGTTGCAGCGAATGCAGGCCTTTGGGTACACCGTTGAGACCATGCAATTCATGCTGCTGCCGATGGTCACCGAATCCAGGGACCCGCTCGGCTCCATGGGGAACGATTCCGCCCTGGCCTGCCTGTCAGACAAATCCCGGATGATCTACGACTATTTCAAGCAGTTGTTCGCCCAGATCACCAATCCACCCATAGACTCCATTCGGGAAGAAGTGGTGATGTCACTGGAATGCTTCATCGGCCCCGAAGGCAATCTTCTGGAGTCAACCGAGGCACACGCCAACCGCCTGTGCATCCCCCACCCGATCATCTCCAATGATGAACTTGCCGCCCTCCGTGATATGGACTTCAATGGCTGGCGTTCACAGATGATCGACATTACATTCGACAAGTCGGGTGGCCAGGCCGAGCTGCAGCGGACCCTCGATCGAATCTGCAGTGAGGCCTCCCAGGCGATCAGCGAGGGCTTTTCACTGATCATTCTGTCCGATCGAAACATCGCAACTGATCGCATGGCGATCAGCTCTCTGGTGGCCTGTGGCGCGGTGCACCATCATCTGGTCAACGCCCACGAGCGTACCCAGATCGGCATCGTCATCGAGTCTGGCGAGGCCCGGGAAGTGCATCATCACTGCCTGCTCACCGGCTTCGGTGCAGACGCCATCAACCCCTATGTGGCCTTCGAGTCACTCTGGCAGGCCCGGGAAGACGGGCTGCTCAATGCCTCGGACTATCCCAACTGGAATGCGATCGTTGAGTCGTATCGAAAGGCGGTGGCCAAGGGCATCCTCAAGGTTATGGCGAAGATGGGCATCTCTACGCTACAGTCCTACAAGGGTGCCCAGATCTTCGAGGCAGTTGGCCTCGCAGACGAGATCATCGACCGATGTTTCGTTGGTACTGCCAGCCGAATTCAGGGTGTCAACTTCAGCGTCCTGTACGACGAGATGAAACACCGGCATGAACTGGGCTATCCGGAACGGGACAGCAACATCATGCCGATATTGCCGAACCCGGGAGATTTCCACTGGCGCCAGGGCGGCGATACTCATATGTGGGACCCCACCAGCATCGCGAACCTGCAGATTGCGGCGCGCTCAAACAGCGAGGATGCCTACTGGAAGTTCGCCGACCATGCCAATTCCGAAGCGACCCGCAAGGCAACCCTGCGAGGCCTGCTCAAGTTCCGTGAGGCCACTCCAATTTCAATCGACGAGGTGGAGCCAGCCAAAGACATCGTCAAGCGGTTCTGTACCGGCGCCATGAGTTTTGGCTCCATCTCGGCCGAGAGCCACGAGGCCCTCGCCATCGCCATGAATCGACTTGGTGGCAAGTCCAATACCGGTGAGGGAGGCGAAGACCCGGAGCGGTTCAAACCCATGTCCAATGGCGACTCCAAGCGATCCGCCATCAAGCAGGTCGCCTCCGGCAGATTCGGCGTGACCATCTGGTATCTCGCCAACTCTGACGAACTGCAGATCAAGATCGTCCAGGGCGCCAAGCCAGGCGAGGGAGGCGAGCTGCCAGGCGACAAGGTGGATGCAAACATCGCAAGAATTCGACATTCAACCCCGGGGGTTGGCCTGATCAGCCCGCCGCCACACCACGATATCTACTCTATCGAAGATATCGCACAACTGATCCACGACCTCAAGAACAGCAATCCCAGTGCCAGGATCAGCGTCAAACTTGGATCAGAGATCGGTGTTGGCACCATTGCTGCCGGGGTCACCAAGGCAAAAACCGACCACCTGGTGATTGCGGGCCATGATGGTGGTACAGGTGCATCGCCTCTGACGTCTATCAAGCATGCCGGTCTGCCCTGGGAACTCGGACTTGCCGAGACCCATCAGACCCTGGTCATGAACAACCTCCGCTCAAGGGTCGTGCTGCAGACCGATGGACAGATCAAAACGGGCCGGGACGTCGCCATTGCGGCGCTGCTGGGCGCCGAAGAGTTCGGCTTTGCCACCGCGCCGCTCGTCACCCTGGGTTGCATCATGATGCGCAAATGTCATCTGAACACCTGCCCGGTCGGAATTGCCACCCAGGACGAAGAACTGCGCAAGAAATTCCGGGGCAGTCCTGAGCACGTTGTGAATTATTTCTTCATGGTAGCCGAGGAACTCCGCCAGATCATGGCAAGCCTTGGTCTCGCCACACTCAACGAGATGATTGGTCGATCGGACCTGCTGGACACAGACCGCGCGATACAGCACTGGAAATCCAGCAGCCTGGATCTGTCCCGGATTCTGGAACCGGCGAAGATCGTCTATGAGGGAACCGAGGTCTACCGGACCATCGACCAGGACCATGGCCTCGACAAGGCGCTCGACAATGAACTCATCCGGCTTTCAGCCAACGCGCTCACGAAGGGCGAGCGAGTCGATATCGAATTACCGGTCATCAATACCAACCGGGTCGTGGGCACCATGCTCTCCCACGAGGTCGCAAAGGCAACAGGCGGCATGCTGCTTCCCGATGACACCATCAACATCAAGCTCAACGGCTCGGCAGGCCAGAGCCTTGGGGCGTGGCTCGCCAGAGGCATCACGATCGAGATCGAAGGCGATGCCAACGACTATGTCGGCAAAGGTCTCTCCGGTGGCAAGATCATCATCTACCCCCCCAGGGAGAGTACCTTCCCCGCCGAAGACAACGTCCTGATTGGCAACGTGGTGCTGTACGGCGCCACCTCTGGAGAGGCCTATTTTCGAGGTATCGCGGCAGAACGGTTCTGTGTACGCAACAGTGGCGCGAATGCCGTCATCGAGGGCATCGGCGATCACGGATGCGAGTACATGACCGGCGGACGCGTGGTCGTGCTGGGCAAGACGGGCAGAAATTTCGGTGCGGGCATGAGTGGCGGTATCGCCTATGTGTGGGACACCGATGGCACCTTTGCAAGCCGGTGCAACTCGGAGACGCTGGAACTCGAAGATCTGACCGACAATGCAGACATTGCCGAGTGTCGGCAACTGATCGAGAATCACCTTCGTTATACTGGCTCTGTGGTGGCGCAAGCGGTCCTGGCGAACTGGGGCAGCGAACTCGCGTCATTCGTCAAGGTCATGCCCACCGACTACAAACGAGTACTTCTGGAAAGCGCGGCCTAGGCCGGCAAAGTAATTAGAGACTATGGGAAAGCCGACAGGATTCAAGGAGTACCCACGGACCGCAGAGCCCTACAGGGATGCTGCTGTTCGGCTGGTCGATTTCGATGAACTCTACACCCCTCACAACGAAGACCATCTTGGTACCCAGGGTGCACGCTGTATGGATTGCGGCGTCCCATTCTGTCAGTCCGGTGACGGTTGCCCGGTGTATAACCTGATCCCCGAATGGAACGATCTGGTCTATCACGGCCGCTGGCATGACGCCCTGGACCGACTGCACAAGACCAACAACTTTCCGGAATTCACTGGCCGGGTCTGTCCTGCGCCCTGTGAAGGTGCCTGTGTGCTCGGGATTACCAGTCCTCCGGTCACCATCAAAAATATCGAGAACGCAATCATCGACCGGGGCTTTGAGGAAGGCTGGGTAACGCCGCAGCCCCCATCCAGCCGAACCGGCAAGCGCGTTGCCGTGGTCGGCTCCGGCCCAGCGGGCCTCGCGGCCGCCGCGCAACTCAATCGAGCCGGCCATCAGGTGGCGGTGTTTGAACGCGCCGACCGCATCGGCGGGTTGCTGATGTACGGCATTCCGAACATGAAACTCGACAAGGCGGTTGTGGACCGCCGGGTCGACCTGCTACGTGCTGAAGGCGTCACATTCCATGTCAACGCAGACGTTGGGCGCAACGTAGACATTGGCAAGCTCATCGATGAGCACGACGCCGTTCTGCTTGCCACCGGCGCGACCGAAGCAAGGGACCTGAAGATTCCAGGACGTGAGGGACCCGGCGTGCATCTCGCCATGGAGTTTCTCACCCTCAACACCAGGAGTCTGCTCGATTCAAACCTGGAAGACGGCCGCTATATTTCTGCAAAGGACAAAGATGTCATTGTGATTGGCGGTGGCGACACCGGTACCGATTGCATCGGCACCGCATTGCGTCATGGCTGCAGGTCACTCGTGAACTTCGAGATCTTACCCCGGCCACCGGCTGAACGTGGCGCAGACAACCCCTGGCCGCTGTACCCGCGGATCTATCGGGTTGACTATGGCCACGCCGAAGCTGCGACCAGGTTCGGCGAAGACCCGCGTGTGTACTCGATCTCGGGGCAGGCGTTCATTCGGGACAGCAGCGGCACCCTGACCGGGATTCGCACGGCCAAAGTCGACGGCAAGATTCAGGCGATACCAGGCACCGAGAAGGTCTGGAAAGCCGATCTGATCCTGCTGTCCATGGGGTTTGTTCGACCCGAACATTACATCAATGAGGCCCTGGGGCTCGAGCTTGATGAGCGAGGAAACTTTCAGGCAAGCAAGCAGGACTACCGCACCAGTGTACCGGGCGTCTATGCCGCCTCAGACTGCCGACGTGGCCAGGATCTGGTGGTTCGTGCTATCAATGAGGGCCGCGAGGCCGCCCGGGAAATCGATCGGGACCTGATGGGGTCAACCCAGCTTCCGTAGTCCGGAATCTGTCAGGATGACAGCAACCGCGGGCCCGCATCGAGGGTCTCCAGCAGCACACTGTGATCAACATCGTCGACCAGTACCGCATCACCGATGCCGTCCAGCAAGACGAAACGAATGCCCTGATCGGTCGCCTTCTTGTCAATCGCCATGGCATCAAGCAATGTCTCGGCACTGGTTTGTGGCGGCGTGACGGGAAGCCCCGCGGCCGCCACCAGGCGTTTGATTCGAAGGGCATCGTCAAGCCCGAGCCGCCCCAGACGCACCGACAGATCAGCCGCCATCACAAGGCCCGTACCAACGGCCTCCCCGTGGAGCCACACGCCGTAGCCGAGGGTCTGTTCCAGCGCATGACCAAAGGTATGACCCAGATTAAGCAATGCTCGCCGCCCGGATTCCCGCTCATCAACCGCGACGACCTCAGCCTTGATCTCACAGCTTCTGGCAATGGCGCGGGAGACTGTCGCCGGGTCCAGCGCCAGCAGCGCTTCAATGTTCGTTTCGATCCACCCGAAGTAGGCATCGTCAGCGAGCGCACCGTGTTTGATCACCTCGGCCAGCCCGGCCGAAAGTTCCCGGGCAGGCAACGTCGTGAGCGTGCTGGTATCGATAAAAACACCGACTGGCTGATAGAATGCCCCGATCATGTTCTTGCCCAAAGGATGGTTGACTGCCGTCTTGCCACCGACGGACGAGTCGACCTGGGCAAGCAGGGTCGTTGGCATCTGAATGAAGTTCACGCCCCGCTGGTAGGTGGCGGCAACAAAACCGGTGATGTCCCCTACCACGCCGCCACCAAGCGCAACCAGCGTGGTGTTACGATTGTGACGGCTGGCCAGCAGATCCCGAATGATCGCTTCATAGCTCCCGAGCGTCTTGTATGATTCGCCGTCCGGAAGAATATGTGCGTCCACCTTCATGCCAGTGCCCATCCCGGCAAAGAGGTCTCTCGTTCGCTCGAGGTACAGCGGCGCGATGGTCTCGTTGGTCACAATCAGCACGCCATTACCCATGACGCAGCCTCGGATGTCGGCGGCCTGGGCGCCGATATCCGGGTCAATATGAATGTTGTAGGCCTGCTCGCCCAGTTCAACCCTGATGCGTGTCATCACTGTCACCCAAAGTGCTAGTTTCTCATCGCCAAGCTAATCGACCACACAGCCCCGCTGCGCCATCTTGCTTACAATACCTGTGACTACCCGCCGGCTGCCGGTATCACCAACGAACACCCGCAAGTCCGCAACCGCGGCATACAGGGGGTCTCTTATCTTCTTCATTTCCGTCAACACCTTGCGGTGGTTCACGTTCCTTAGCAGGGGCCGCTTCTTGTCCTTGCGCGTCCTGGCTACCTGTATGTCCACCGATGTATCCAGGAACACCACGAACCCCCGGGATTTCAGCCACTCCCTGTTGTCTTGCCGCAGTACACAACCACCACCGGTCGACAGCATGATCCCTTCGAGCTGCGTCAGTTCATCGATGACGCGACTTTCCCGTTCTCGAAAACCGGCCTCTCCTTCGACGTCAAAGATCCAGGGGATGTTGGCACCGGCCCGGGTTTCCACTTCGTGATCCGAATCAATGAAGGCGAGGGAGAGCTCCCTCGCCAGCATCTTGCCAATGGTGGTCTTGCCTACCCCCATTGGACCTACAAGAAAGATATTCCGACAGATTTCACGATTAAGGCGCATGGCGTGTGACGAACGATTCCGCCTCTTGATGGGCCGTAGCCCGTTCGATAACGGAACCTCGCGTGTTTCGTCAGCGGCTTCCGATACTATCCTTGATCAGGCGTGGGGTGATGAATATCAGCAATTCCTGCTTGTCATCCGACTGGGTATTTCGACGGAATAACTGGCCGAGGTAGGGTAGATCGCCCAGAAAAGGGGTCTTGGTCACGGACCGCGTCGTCTGAGTGGTAAAAATCCCTCCCAGCACGATCGTTTCGCCATTGTTCACCAGGACCTGAGTCTGAATGTTGTTGGTATTGATGCTGGGAATCCCGTTGAACACCGCCCCGACCGTATCCTGACTCACCGTAAGCTCCATGATAATGCGATCGTCAGGTGTAATCTGAGGCCGAACGTCGAGGCCAAGTACCGCCTCGGCGAATGCTACGGACGTCGCGCCACTTGAAGACGCTTCCTGATAGGGGATCTGCACACCCGAGGAGATGGATGCCTGCTGCTTGTCTGCCGTAATCACCTTTGGCCGTGCGATCACTTCTGCAGAACCTTCCGTCTCCAGTGCCGACAGTTCCAGTTCCAGCAGGTAATCCTTATCCACCAGACCAACGGCAAAGCCAGTGGCCTCCGCCGCGCCCACACCGAGGTCCACGATCAGATGATCAGGGCTCGCAAAGGAAAGTGGACTGCCAACGCCGACCGAATCCCGGACCTCACCAACAGTATCAAGAGACCCGCCAAACTGTGTCAACGTGGTGCCGTTGTTGAACGATCCAAACCCGAGCGTACCCCATCGGACGCCGATCTGGTCGCTGAAGTTGGAACTCGCGGTGACAATCCTTGCTTCAATCAGTACCTGGCGAACGGGCACGTCCAGCTTCTCAAGAACCTGCCGGAACTCGTTAATCTTGTCGGTGGTCTCGGTCAGAATGATCGAGTTGGTGCGCTCGTCCACGATCACGCTGCCACGGGCGGAGAGTACCCCGGCAGCACCACCCTCACCGTCGCCACTGGCCTGGAACAGCGAAAAGATGTTTGCGGCATTGGCATAGCGCACTTCGATGAATTCAGTACGCAGCGGTGCCAGTTCGGACAACTGTTGCTGGCTTTCCAGCATCAGTTGCTCACGAGCGGCCAGTTCCGCAGCCGGAGCAACCATGAGTACGTTTCCTACCTGGCGCTTGTCGAGGCCCTTGGTCCTCATGATGATCGCAAGCGCCTGGTCCCATGGGACGTTTTTCAGTCGGAGCGTGATCCTCCCCTGCACCGTGTCACTGGCGACAAGGTTCAGGTCGGTAAAGTCTGCGATCAGCTGCAGTACCGACCGGATCTCGATGTCCTGAAAATTAAGCGATAACTTCTCGCCGCGATACAGAAACGCCTGATCCAGCGACATCTCCAGCTCGGCCTTGGTCAACGGCCGAACTTCCAGAGTGAATATGTTATCTGCCTGATAGGCGAGGTAGTCGTAATTGCCTGTCGGCTCAACCATGAAGACGCTGTCGTCGCCCTCTGGCATGGCGTCTACCGTCAGCACAGGCGTTGCAAAATCGGTGACATCCAGACGACGCTGCAGCGATTCGTTGATGTGAGTATCGGAAAACTTGATCCGGATCTTGCCGCCCTCACTGGAGACATCGACCCCAACCCCTGGATCAGAAATGCGTACGATCACCCGGCCCTCACCAAGCTCGCCCCGCCGAAAATCAACTTCCTCGATTTGAGGATATCCTGCGGACTGTTCGACCGGTGCCTCAAGCAAATCATCCACCCCGGTTGACTGCTCCGCCAGCATCCCAGGGTCGTCCTTGCCAATCAGCACAACCAGGGATGAACCATCCACCCTCGCCGTATAGGCAACAAGCTCGGTCATGGAAACGATGACCCGGGTCCGTCCATCGGACTCTACCACCGTGACACTGCGGGCGTTACCACCGCCCAGCGGGTGGTACTTGCTATCAAGGCCACTGGTGACACCTTTGAGATCAAGCGCGATCCGGGCAGGCTGTTCGATGGTATAGCCAGTCGGCTTTGGTGGCGCCCCGTCGAACTTCATCCGGATCTCGGTCTTGTCGCCGGGCAGTGATGAAAATTCAATGCTCTGTAGATTGACCGCGCCAAAGGCAACGGGTGAACCGACGGCGAAGGCCAGCATCAGCCAGCGGACGAAGCGAGATCTGGTTCTACTCGGAATGCCGCTCGTAGAAACCGCTTCGCACGATTGCGTCGTGTGATCTGGCACGCTGACGGCTCGTCTATCTGGAACGCTGACGGCTCCTTCATGTAGATTCGCGCTTGCCATGTTTACCCCCGAATTAAGATTCGTTATCACTCAAGCCCTTTCAACTCTAGCGTTCTTGGTCTTCTCAAATAGCCGTCAGCACCATCGCTAACGATCTCTGTGATGTCGATACGGACATCATTGATGCTCTCGATACGGCCCCACTGGGTGCCCATGTAGTCACCGACCTGCACCCGATGGATGCCACCGTCACCGTCCTCCACCAGCGCCCAGGTATTGTTGTCCTGTTGCAAGGTCCCCACCATCGACAGTGAAGCGAGGTTAAACCGCTCCAGATACTGTTTGACATGATCTTCCGGAGGCTTGACCCCGATATTCTGGATTTGTTCTTCGGTCTTTTTTGGAATCACAATGGGAGGCTCGAACGGCGACCGCTGATTCGCTGCGTTATAGGTGAAGGGCTGGTAGGGCTCGAATTCCGGCAATGGCGCAATGGAACTTCGCGGCCGTTGTTCAACCTCACGCATGAACGCCCTGATGTCAGCAAACTGATCGCCGCTCGAACAGCCCGTCAGCAGAAAAGTCAGCACTGCAATACCCAGTAGAGGCAGTCGGCTCAAATTGTCTTTCGCTCCTGGCCTCATCACTACTAATCCCGCTCTTCGTTATACCTGTACGTCTTTGCCACAATCGCCATCCTCAGCATTGTGCCCGGTTCCGCGCTTCCTACAGGAGAGATTGAGAAGTCATGCAGCGTAACAATACGAGACAGGTCCGCCACGTCTGATACGAACGATCCGAGGTCATGGTAGCCACCGGAGACCACGATGGTAATCGGCTTTTCAACATAAAACTCGTGTCGGACCTCAGGTTGCAGATCGATACTTTGGAACGTGAGACCGTTTTCAATCCCTACCTGGTTGATATCCTCAAGCAAGCCCGGGATCTCTGTATCACTCGGCAACTGTTTGAGGATCGTTTCAAACGATTGCTCCATCTCCTGCTGCTGCTTGCGGTAGGCTTCCAGATGCGCCGCCTCAAAGAACTTGTCCTCATAGGACTGACGCAACGTTGATTCCTGCTTCTGAACCTGGGCCAGGGTGGCCTGCAGGTTGGTCACATGCAGAAAGTAGCCCAGCGCAAGTGCCCCTACGAACGAAAACGTCCACATGATCAGCTTGATCGCAATTGGCCAGGAGCCGACATTGTTGAAGTCGTTCAACTGCTCCATGTCGAAGCTTTGTAACGACTCGATGATGTCCTGCATCGCCATGGCTAGCTGCCCCCTTCATCTTTACGAGGCACGCTCTGCTCGACTGAGAGCGTAAAGGTACTCGCCTGGGGGCCGTAACGCGGGTCAGCCTGAATTGCGGTGACATTCGGCTTGTCGAACCAGTCGGACTCTGAAAAATTACGGAGCTGGTTGGAAATCCGGGTGTTTGACTCAGCGATACCCGTGATCGCCAGCAAATTGCCTCTGAACTGAAGCCCGGTGAAGAATACCCTTGGCGCGAGTTGCTTGGCCAGTTCATCAAACAGGCGAACGATAATCGGGCGATTGCCCTGAAGGTTCTGAATGACGGTCATCCGTGCCAGCAGTTCGTTGCGCTGGCTCTGAAGCATGTTGATCTCCTGAATCCGGCCTTCCAGTACGGTGATCTCCTGGGTCAGAAAGTTGTTGCGAGCGTTCTGGGCATCAATAGCGGCCGAATAATACCGGTCGAAGGCCCCCACAATAATCCCGCCGAACAGCACCACGCCCACCAGAATATTAAGAAATTCTTTCTTCTTCTGCTCCCGCAGCTCTTCCCGCCACGGTAACAGGTTGATTTTAATGTCAGCGGCCACGTGCCACCTCCGTTGTTCCCGCCCACATCAGTCGAAACTCCGCAGGGCCAGCCCACAGGCAATCATCATCGCCGGCGCATCGTTTGACAGGTTCTCTTCGTTGACCTTTGCCGACATGGTCATGTTCTTGAACGGGTTGGCAATCGAACAGGGGGTTCCCAGTTTCGCCGCCACCATGTCTGCAAGGCCATCGATGGATGCGGTCCCACCCGCCAGCACAATGTGATCAACGTCGTCATAGGCGCTGCTCGAGTAAAAGAACTGCAGACTCCGCGTGACCTGCTGGACTACGGCCTCTTTGAAGGGCAACAGCACCTCCGATTCATAGTCCTCCGGTAAACCGCCCTGCTTTTTGGCAAGGCCGGCCTCTTCCACGGACAGGCTGTAGCGGCGCTGAATCTCTTCGGTCAACTGTTTGCCACCGAACAATGCTCCCGGGTATACGGTGCGCCGGACCCGGTCAGCACCGACAGCGTCGTCATGGTGGCGCCGATGTCGATGATAGCGATCACCTGATCCTCTTCTTCCTCACCTTCCTCCAGGAACTGATCACGCATCAGCCCAAATGCCCGTTGCATGCAGTGGGCCTCAATATCCACTACCTTGGCCTTGAGCCCACCGATCTCCAGCGCAGCCTCACGCATCTCAACGTTATCCCTGCGGCACGCGGCCAGCAGTACTTCAACCTGCTCTTCACTTCGCGGTGACGGACCCTGGACTTCAAAATCCAGTGCGACTTCATCCAGTGGATAAGGAATGTACTGATCGGCCTGATCCTGAATATCGGCTTCAAGTTCGTCGTCCGTAAGGTCCGCTGGCATCTCAATGGTCTTGGTGATCACCGCGGACCCCGCCACTGCGACTGCAGCAAACTTTACCTTCGTCTTGCAGCGCTCCACCAGACGTGCAATCGCCTCGCCGACACCCTCGACCTCCGCGATGTTCTTTTCGACCACCGCATTTTCGGGCAGAGGCTCTACACCATAGCTCTCCACTCGATACTCGTTACCGGAACGGGACAACTCCAGGAGTTTCACCGAGGTTGAGCTGATGTCTAGCCCGAGCATCGCCGCCGGACCCTTGCTGAGAAAACCTAGCATGCAATTTCCTATTTAGTACACGCACTTACGCCCGATACATGCAATATCACATTAAATACCACCTTCTACTGAAGCGCAAATAATTTAAGTGAAAAATCTCTCGTAATACATTCATTTATGGACGATTTTCGGACCGACGGCGCTTCAGACAGAGCATTCAACCCATTGCCGGGGAAAGCCATTATAATGATTTACCCCAATCCGATGAACTCCGGACACCTTCCGGTTTGACTTACCAGGAACATGCTTGATGCTTGCGCGCCTCGGAAAATACACCCTTTGGTCCATGGCCGCAGCCATCAGCGGGTCGATGCTGTTGCTCTCGGCAGCCTTTCTGTACCTGAACCCACAGGTACCGGAAACAGAGACCTTCCGAAACGTCAACATCCGCGCACCCCTGCGCATCTATTCGAGCGATGGCAAGTTGATTCAGGAATTTGGAGAACGGCTCTGGCCAATCACCTATGAGCAGATCCCCTATCTGTATCAGCGCGCACTACTGGATACGGAAGACAAACGCTTCTTTGAACACAGCGGAATCGACCTCATCACCCTGGTTAATGCGACCTGGCAATTGATACGGTCTGGTGGTGACATCTCCTCTGGTGCGAGCACCATCACGATGCAACTCGTCAAGAACATTTCCGGCGACTCACAGGTGCAGTTCATTCGCAAGTTCAAAGAGATGCTGCTGGCGCTGAAGATCGAAAGGGAAATGACCAAAGAGGACATTCTGACGCTTTATCTCAACATCATCCCATTCGGCAAGCACGCGTTTGGCGTCCAGGCGGCCGCCAACACCTACTACGGCAAGAATATCGATGAACTGAACCTCGCCCAGCTCGCCATGCTCGCGGGAATTCCAAAAAAACCGGAAGGTGGCAATCCAATCAATGGCCCCGAGTGGGCCCTCGAGCGCAGGAACCTGGTGCTGCGCCGCATGCTCGAACAGGGCACCATCGACCGGGCTGCGTTTGATCAGGCAGTGGCATCACCCATTACTGCCAGTGTCCATGAACGGCCGATCGAATTGCCTGCCCTCTATGTCGCCGAAATGGTACGCCAGCAACTGCTCGACGAATTTGGCAAGGACGCCTATACGCTCGGGCTGGTCGCCCACGCCACTATCAACAGCCGGATGCAGCAAGCCGCTGAACGCGCCCTCGGCCAGAAACTGCAGGAATATGATCGCCGCCACGGCTATCGACGGCCGGAATATCGACGCCTGCAGGGCACCGAGGACTTTCTGGCGGCCCCGGAATATGGCTACCCACCGAACTGGCTGGAAACCCTGGCACGAATTCCGGTGTACGGTGACCAGCACCCTGCCATCGTCATCTCCGTGGCCGATGATTTCATCACGGTCATTGACAAGAAACTTGACCAGCACACCGTGCCCTTTGAAAGCATGCAATGGGCGCGCCCCTATATCAATGTGGATACCCGGGGCCGGGTCCCCCAAAGCCCGGCCGATGTGACCGGTGTAGGGGACATGATCCGAATCGTGCGCGAAGAGGGAGGCTGGCGGCTGGGACAGATACCGGACATCCGCGGAGCACTGGTCGCACTGTCTCCGGACAACGGCGCCATCCAGGCGCTCGTCGGTGGCTTCGACTTCAATGACCTGCAGTATAACCACGCAACCCAGGCGCGGCGTCAGCCCGGGTCGAACTTCAAACCGTTCTTCTATGCCGGGGCGCTAGAGAACGGGCTCACGGCCGCCACTCTTTTTAATGATGCCCCCATCACGCTGCCCGGCGGAGAGCTGGAAGAGACTTATCGACCACGCAATTCCAGCGACGAGTTCCGCGGTAACATCACCCTCCGCGAGGCGCTGTATCGATCCATCAATCTGGTGTCGCTCAGAGTCATTCTGGACTTCGGGCCGGACAACGCGATCGAGTACGTCAAACGATTCGGATTCGATACTTCGGGATTCCCCAGGAATGTGCAGCTTGCTTTTGGCGGCGGCACCATCGCCCTTACCCCGCTCGAAGTCGCCACCGGCTATGCCACGTTCGCCAACGGCGGCTACAAGGTCACACCCCACATCATCGAACGGGTCGAGTCCATCAACGCAGACACCCTGTGGCGCGCCAACCCGCCTGCCGTCTGCGAGGACATCTGTGACAACCCGGCACCGCGCATCGTGGATGCGCGTGTGGCCTATATTATCAACGACATACTGGGCGACACGATCCGCAGGGGGACTGGCACGAAGGCCTTGCAGGCACTCAAGCGATCGGACCTGAGAGGCAAGACCGGGACCACCAACAATGCCGACATCTGGTTTTCCGGCTATACCCGGGACCTGGTGGCAACTGCCTGGGCAGGCTTCAGCGACAACAGTCCTGTGGGCAGCAGAGAGTGGGGTTCTACGACGCCGATTGAGACCTGGATTGAGTTCATGGGTAGTGTTTTACCGCCCAGAGAACGGTTGCTGTCGATGCCGGACGGCATTGTTCAGGTGCGGATTGATCCAAAGACCGGGGCGCCGACGGAGCCAGGCAACCCCGACGGGGTATTCGAACTGTTCAGGGAGGAATACGCTCCGGCAGTTGGTCTCGCCAGTAAGACGCCTGAGGAATCCCAGCCGATTCAGGAGATTTTTTGACCGGCTGCGATGCCGCGATTATTTCTTGACGCTGCGGCTGCCAAATCGCTTGTTGAACCGGTCAATCCGTCCGGCGGAGTCGATCATCTTCTGGCGCCCGGTGTAGAAGGGGTGACACTGCGAACACACCTCAAGATGAAGATCCTCTTTCACCGTGGATCGGGTTGTGATGACGTTGCCACAGCTACAGGTGGCTGTGATGTCCTGGTATTGGGGATGAATATTCGGTTTCATGGGCGGCCTCGATCAATCACGGGTGCTTCTGGAAGGACGCGAATCTTACCAGAGAATTCAGGATTAGCAAGAATCCCGCCCCCGGTAGTAGCATAGCTGGTATCGACCGGCAGCCCCCACCGAACCAGGACCCTGTATTGCCCAAGCTCCTTGAAATCGTCGTGCCCGTGCCACTGCGGCAGCGGTTTCACTACCTGTACCCAAAGGACTTTCCCCAGCGGCTGGAACCTGGAGTACGCATCAGAGTGCCCTTTGGCTCCCGGAAACTGGTCGGGGTATTCGTACGCACGGTCACCGAAACCGACACAGACCCGGCGCGCCTGAGAGAAGCCCTCGAACTGCTGGACCAGACACCGGTCTTGCCGCCCTCGTTATTGAACCTGCTGCTGTGGGCGTCCGAGTATTATCTGCACCCGCCCGGCGACGTCATCCAGACGGCCCTGCCAGTACTGCTGCGGCAGGGGCATCCGGGCCAGGCCACTGAACGACGCCTGTCGCTGACCAGCATACAGGTTCCTGCAGCAGATGAACTACTGGCCCGGGCACCAAAGCAGCAGGCGCTGTTCGACCTTCTTGCAAATGGGCAAAGCATCAGCCGGCCCGAACTGCTTTCACGCGGATTTACCGCTGCCCCCATACGGGGCCTGATCGACAAGGGTCTTGCCGACTGGCAGGAAACTCCCCTGGCAAATTCACCTTTTGTCCTGCGCGGCACTCACTCCCAGGGGATCACCCCCTCCGAAGAACAGCAGATTGCGGTGGCGGGAATCGGGGAATCCGGCACCTACCTGCTTGAAGGCGTCACCGGCAGCGGCAAGACTGAGGTCTATCTTCGGGTGATGCAGAAAGTGCTTGGTGCCGGATGCCAGGCACTGGTTCTCGTACCGGAGATCGCGTTGACACCCCAGACCGTGGAGCGCTTCAGGGAGCGATTTGATGTGCCTGTTGCCCTGCTCCACTCCGGGCTGACCGATCGCGAGCGGCTTAAGGCATGGCAATCAGCGGCATCGGGTCACTCGGGGATCATCATCGGTACCCGATCAGCCATCTTCACGCCGATGGCACGACCAGGACTCATCATCGTAGACGAAGAACACGACGCTTCTTTCAAGCAGCATGAGGGATTTCGGTATTCGGCCAGAGATCTGGCGGTGCTAAGAGGTCATCGGGAGTCGATGCCTGTCATCCTTGGCTCGGCGACACCTTCCATTGAAACCCTGCAAAACGCGACCACCGGCAGGTACGTTCATCTGACACTCACTCACCGCGCCGGTCGCATGAGCCGCGAAACCTATCGTATCGTCTCAATACGGGACAATTCCCCGGCCGAAGGGCTGGCCAGGCCCGTGATCGATATGATCCAGCGTGAGATTGGCGCCGGAAGACAGGTATTGCTGTTTCTCAATCGTCGCGGCTTTGCCCCCGTCCTGCTCTGTCTGGAATGCCGCTGGACCGCCAGTTGCAAGCGCTGCGACGCCCGCATGACCTACCACATCAATCAGAACCTGCTGATCTGCCATCACTGCGGGTTTCAGGGTACCGTGCCAACCACCTGCGATCAGTGTCATTCAACCGCCCTCATGTTTCTTGGGCTGGGTACCCAGCGCATCGAAAAACACCTGAAGGCACTGTTTCCGGCCACACCCATACTGCGCATCGACCGGGACAGCACCAGGCGCCGGGATGCACTGCCGGACATGCTGCGTGAAATTCGAACCGGCCGACCGGCCATTCTGGTCGGCACCCAGATGCTCGCGAAGGGGCACCACTTTGAGAATGTCACGCTGTCGGTCCTGATTGACGTGGACTCGGCCTTCTTTACCACAGATTACAAGGCGCTGGAGCGCATGGGA
>JAQBUI010000076.1 GCA_027624035.1 Pseudomonadota bacterium
CCAAATTCCAGTTCACCAAACCGTTCACCAAATGCTATGTTCTCCTGGTCGGTCAGAAACTGGTCGGGGAACACGAGAAAGCCGTACTCAAGAAACGATGATCTGATGACTTCAAACGCCTGGCTGGTCAGCGCTCCCAGTTTCACGCCAGTGACGACCGCGCCGAAAACCTTGTTCTCGATTGGAGTGATCTTCAGTTCAGACTTCAGTTCAGACTTCAGTTCAGACTTCAGTTCAGACATGGAAAGCCCTCTGGGATTGGGTGGACATTATCCTGCCCAATTACGCCGACTTTAACAATGACCCATGGCAATCACGTTTACACCCTTTCTTTACACTGATCCTTTAACATCGACCCTGACCCTTCGCAGGGTCTACACCAGAACATGGAGCGAGCCCTGAATGAACGAACAGAGTAGTCCTGCCACTGTCAGCGAACTGATGGCTGGCCTGGGTTTGCGCGACATCGTCTCACTGGACCCGGAAGGCCGCGCCGTTCTGGCGTTCGAAGTGCAGCCGCATCATTGCCACGCCGTGGCACAGGGAGGTTATGTGACGGCCTGGATCGACGCCGCCATGGCCAGAGCCGTTGGTGCCGCCACCGCCGGCGAATTCGGCTGCAACACGCTGGAGATCAAAGTCGCCTTCTATCGACCTGCCCTGGTTGGCCAGGTCCTGACTGCACAGGGCTGGGTCGAGCGGCTGGGGCGGTCTGTCGTGTTCCTTGAAGGTGACCTGCGGGATGCTGCCGGGACCGTCCTGGCGAAGGGTTCCTCCACGGCACGTCTGGGTCATTTCAAGTCCAGGGAATCCGGGTAGCCCCACGATGGATGGCAATCACCCGCTGCCGCGTTGTTTCCTCGCGAAACCCACACCAGCCCTCCGGTATGGTATTTTGTTGCATCCTTTATCACACCCTGCTTGCCGTCGAAGACTCTCAAGATGAAAGTGACCAGCCTGTACTACTACCCCATCAAATCCTGCGGCCCCATTGCCCTTGAAACGGCACGGGTGGATCAGTACGGGGTCGTGGGAGACCGTGAGTTCATGGTGGTGGACCGCGATGGGAAAGCCATCGGACAGGTACAAGCCAGAGCCCTGGCCCACATTCAGCCAAGACTGATCGGCAACGTGCTGAGCGCCACCGCACCGGGGATGGACGATTTGCCGCTCACCGGCGCAGGCGTGTCTGCAACCACAGTCACCATGGTCGGCCTGCAGGTGTCCGCCAGCGATATGGGTGATGGCTGCGCCGAATGGTTCAGCGATGTGATCTCGGCAGACTGCCGTGTCGTTAGAATTCGTGAACCGGTGAACATCGCAGAACACCGGTTCTTCCCATTCGCCCAGAGCCTGTCGCCAGTCCCCTTCAAGTCCATGCTGGGCAGGTTCCAGCCGTTTTCGCTGCACATCACGACCGAACGGTCACTGGCGGACCTGAACGCGCGCCTGACAGCGCCTGTTCCAATGAGTCGGTTCCGACCCAACATCGTCCTTGATGGGGACGGGGTAGATGGGGACGGTGCATACAGCGAGGACAGCTGGCAGGTCGTCGAAATAGGTTCCACATCACTCGGCATCAACTTCCCCTGCGAGCGTTGCGGCGTCATTACCATTGATCAGGACACTGCCGACGCGAGCACGGAACCGCTCCAGACCCTCACTGACTACCGCCAGTTGGAACGCGGCCTTTCATCGAAAGTCGCCTTTGGCGTCTATGCATCTGTGGGGACACCCGGCCAACTGAGTCGCGGCGATCCCGTTCACATCATCCGACAAACGAGTGCGGCACCTCAATCGGAGGAGCGTTAGATGGAACTTCTTGGCCATGGCTTCTACTACCAGGACTGGCACGTGGGCTATGAGTTCTCGACTCTCGGTAGAACGATTACCGAGACGGACATCCTGAACTTTGTCGGCGTCTCGGGAATGACCGAGGAACTCTTCACCTCCCGGCAGTACCTCGAAGAGCATACGGACTTCGCGGGCCGCATCGTGCCGGGCGCGCTCGTCTTCTCGATGGCCGAGGGCCTCGTCATACCCGCCACCATCGCCCGCACCGGTATCGCCTTTTTGAACTGTGAGATCGATATCAAGGGGCCCACCTTCGCCGGCGACACGATTCACGTCGAAGGCAGGGTCACGCAAATCAAACCCGCGTCCCGTGGCAACCGGGCGCTCGTTCGCACTGACAATACCGTGGTCAATCAACGCGGTGAAACAACGCTGACCTACAACCCGCTGCGAATGATGAAGGGTCGCCCGGACACACCCGCCACCGGCTAGTCAGTTCCATGAAATGATCGCCTCGCACATTTTGGGGTCCGGGAATCCTGCCGGCACCGACAACAGGCCCCTGACACCCCAATTGAACCGGAATCTGGTAATCTCTTGCCAGATTCCAGCCCGGACCCGCCAATGGCTCTTGACGTCGCCCAGAACCCATACGACTTCTCTCACATGCACTCCGCCATCGCGCGGTTCGTTGAGGATGACATTCTGGCTGGCGCGGCGTCGGTCGTCCTCAAGGACAACCAGATCGTCGATTTCCATCTGTGGGGGTATGCCGATATCGAAGCCAGACAGCCGATGCAGGAGGATTCGATCTACAGAATCTTCTCCAACACCAAGATCGTCACCGCAGTGGCCGCCATGTGCCTGCTGGAAGACGGACGTTTCAGCCTGGATGATCCCCTGGACGAGTACCTGCCGGAACTGGCCAGCCCCGTGGTACTGAAGGCCGGATCAACGGACCCGACAGCGGTGGAACCGGCACGCTCCCGGCCCACCATCAGACAACTCATGTGCCACAACGCCGGCTACACCTATGGATTCCTGATGGAATCGCCGATCGATGCACTCTATAACCGCGTCAACATCATGGACCCGAACGCCACCCTGGCGGATATGGTGAGCAAGCTGGGACAGATCCCGCTCGCTTACCAGCCCGGATCGCGCTGGCAGTACAGCGTCTCGTCGGACATTCTGGCACGGTTGGTTGAAGTCTGGTCCGGACTGTCGTTCAGTGAATTTCTCAGCCAGAGGATCTTTGGGCCCCTGGGAATGATTGATACCGGTTTCCATGTACCCGGCGAAAAACTTCCCCGGCTCACCACCAACTACGCGCCCATCAACCCGGCAGAACCGATGAAGGGCGGGCTCCGTGCAGTTCCGGACACCTACGCCGAGCCGAAGGCTTTCCACTCCGGGGGTGGCGGACTGGTATCAACCATTGGCGACTACACGCGCTTTATACAGATGCTGGTCGGAGAGGGCCAGTTCGGCGATGCCCGGATTCTGGCACCCGAGACCGTGCGGCTGATGCACACCAACGCACTGCCTGACGGGATTGGCGTTCAACTCCCAAACTGGTTCATGCCCGATACCGTCTTCGGGCTTGGCCTGGCGATCAAGACCGCGCCACGGGACGGTGAACCGGATACGGCTGTCGACGAATTCCACTGGGGCGGGATGGCAGGCACTCACTCGTGGATTTCGCCTCGCGCCGGCATCGCTGCACTGATCTTCACCCAGAGGCTTCCGGGGTTCTGGCATCCGTTCAGTCATGTCCACAAGCGCCTGGTGTACGAGGCGATTTCCTGACCAGGCAGCGGCATGGCAAAGCTATTTTTCTACTATTCTTCGATGAATGCGGGCAAGTCCACCGCACTGCTGCAATCAAGCTATAACTATCGAGAGCGCGGCATGCGGACCTGCCTGCTGGTTCCCGCGATCGATGACCGCTACGCTCCAGGCACTGTCACCTCCAGAATCGGGTTGTCCGAGGAGGCTGAGGTTTTCGACACCAATACCGATCTGTACACGCTGGTTTCGACAGGCCACGCCACGGGCAAACTCAGCTGCGTCATGGTGGATGAGGCGCAGTTTCTGACCCGGGACCAGGTGCTCTCACTGTGTCGGGTCGTCGACGCGTTGGACCTTCCGGTGCTCTGCTATGGCCTGCGAACGGACTTTCGTGGTGAGCCTTTCGAAGGCAGCCTGTACCTGCTGGCCTGGGCGGACAATCTCCGTGAGATCAAGGCCATCTGCCATTGCGGGCGCAAAGCCACGATGGTGCTCCGGGTCGACCAGGCCGGCGAGATCATCCGGGAGGGTGCCCAGGTGGAAATCGGGGGCAATGACCGCTATGTCTCGGTCTGTCGGCGCCACTTCATGGCGAAGTTTTTCGGCAGCGCCAAGCCGTCAGCGTGACCCTTTCAGGTCCGACGCCGGTCATGCCGGAAAGTTCCGGACCACAAGGTGTTGGACCGAACCCTGTGGCAGGGGCCACATCAGGGCACACTCCGGTCGCCACCAAGCGTACCGGACGCTCGATTTCCGGCATCCGGCACTCCCCAGGGTCCTACCGTCACCCACAGAAGATGCGCGTTTCCCGGGTCCGGTGACCGGAACTTTCGGTTGACCTATACCAGGCTGATCGTCGTCCTGGCGATCTCAAATGTTTCACCAACGCGGCTGCGGTCTGAAGCGGTCATGTCGATACCCGTCAGGCGGTCCCGACTGCCCGCGGGCCCCTCAACAAACTTGACATAGGTATCGCCGAGATGGATGCAGCGGTCCTGATCGACTTCCCGGCCAAGCAGCTCCGAGAACCGGGCAGCGACCCGGTCCGGGTCAGCAGATGAGATCACAGCGCCGACGATTCCGGATACGACCTCCGTTCGCTGATGCCACGGCCAGGCCCTGCCAGCCCAGGCCCATGACTCCGGGTCCTCCATCCAGTCAAAGGAGGTCAGCGCACCGCCGGTGTCACCCGGGTGCAGGTGAATGGCGGCGGCCTTCACGCCATGATATTCACGGGCAGACATGTCATGAACGACACGTACCCCCGCAGCCTTCGACCTGGCCCGCGCCTTATCAAGGTCGTCGACCTGAAGAATGAGCATGTAACCAGCAGCGCCACCCTGCTTGTCAAGGAACTTCTGGGTAGGCGCCTCGGGTCGTTCCGGCTGGAGTATTTCAAGGAAGGTATTGCCCACTGCAAACACGCCGTTGTACATCCAGATGGGCGCACCGGGTGCGTCCCGGTGAACGGGCGTGATGTCCAGTGCACGCTCCACCTCTCTTTCAACGGGGCGAATGTCCGGGGTGCAGATGGCGATCTGACGAATACGGATCTTGTCAGGTGCTGCAGGCAGGTCACTCATGGGAATCGGTTCCTCAATCATTTGGAAACCACATTCTACCATCAGGACACGCCGGACAGGGATCAGTACACTGTACCCGGATTGAAGGCACGGGAATGATATGGAAAGCCAAGACGTCGACTACGAAATCAAGGGACACGACATCCAATTGTTCGAGATCGAACCGGCCCCTGACCAGACTGTGATTCGCAGAACGCGGCGCAGAGCTGACATGCCAGCGCGATGCGCTGGCTGGCTGCTCACCGCCGTCTTCGCTGGCCTCATCCAGGCGGGCGCTGCCAATGCCGAAGGTCCGGTCCAAAAGGTTTCCGATGACGACATGACTGAGCTGCCCGCGGAGTGGTACGCCCCCCCTCGCACGGCGAGCGAAATGGGCATCACCCGCTTCACCGAAAGTCCCCTGTTGAAGGGCAGAGGGCTTCCACCCGTCAGCGAACGGCTGCCAGACGACCCTCAGGTCATCGTCCCCTATGGTGACATCGGGCAATACGGCGGTACGGCACGGATTACGCTCGGCGACGGCTGGACCTTCTTCAACTGGGAAGCCGCGCTGACCATTTCACCGGACCTTCACACCCTGCTACCGAACCTTGCCAGGAGCTGGGATGTCAGCCCGGATGGCAGAACCATCACGATCCATCTTCGCAAGGGCCTCAAATGGTCCGACGGTATGCCGCTGACCAGCGATGATTTCGTGTTCACCTTCGATCACATCTGGATGGACCCGGAATTTGCGCCCGTCACCTCGCGGCTGGTCGCTGGGGGCACCATCGTCAAGGTGGACGATCTCACCTTTCGGTACCATTTCGATGAACCGAATCCACTGTTCGTCAACCTGATTGCCCAGTATGGCAACTTCATGGTCGACCCACTGCATTACTACCGGCACTGGCATCCTGCGTTTACGGATCGGGCAGACCTGAATGAACGCATCGATGAACTCGGCTTCATGACCTGGATGGCATTTGTAGATGCCCAGCGCAATGCCCGAATTGAAGAGAGTGTGGATGTGCCCACCCTGCGAGCGTACCGGGTCGTCAGCCGCACCCCCATCATGATGCGCTTCGAGCGAAATCCTTACTACCACAAGATTGATCCCGCCGGCCAACAGCTACCTTATATCGACGCCATTGATGCAGAGGTGATTCTGGACAACGCCGAGCTTGTCACGGCCAAGGCATCAACCGGTCAGTTGGATTTTGCCGCCTTTACCTTGCGAACCCAGGACATACCTCTGCTGAAACTGGGCGAGCGCACCGGCAAGGTCAAGGTGAACATCTGGCGCCGCCTGCACACCAGCGATGTGGTCATCCAGCCGAACTACAACCACGAAGACCAACGACTGCGGGAGCTGTACTGGGACAAACGGTTCCGCCATGCGCTCTCCCACGCCATCAACCGGCCGGAGATGAATGAAATCATCTACTTCGGCCGCGGCGTGCCCCAACAGGTGACGGTGCACCCCACCAGCGTCTTCTATGAACCGGAATTCGCCAGTGCCCACACCGAATACGACCCGGACTATGCCAATCAGTTGCTGGATGAAATCGGTCTCAAGGACATCAATGGCGACGGGTTTCGGGAATATGCAGACGGTTCCGAACTGATCATCACCATGGAGTTTCTGGACTTTGAGACGCCCAAGGGCATTACCATGGAGCTTGTTTCGGCTTACTGGCGTGCGGTCGGGATCGACATCCGCCTCAAGCTGGTGGACCGGGCACTGCAGTCCGCCCGGGCCCAGGCGAACGAGATGCAGATGACCCTCTGGCACGCGGACTTCAGCACCGATATTCTGTTTCCGATCCTGCCCCGCTGGTGGGTGCCGATGTATACCGGTTGGGACAGCATTCTCTGGAATGACTGGGCACGCTACTTCTTGACCGATGGCAGACTCGGCGTACGTCCGCCGGCAGTCATGGCTGAGCTTCAGGACTGGTCCGATCAGCTCCGCAGTGCAACGGACCCCGCCGCCAGAGCCGCCGCCGCCCGCAAGATCCTGGCCTCATCGGCCGAGAATCTATGGACCCTCGGCACGGTTGGCCTTGCGCCCCACCCCGTGGTGATTACCAGCCGCCTGAAAAATGTCATCCCTCGCGGGATCTGGGGCTGGGACAACAGATGGACGCTGGCCTATCACCCCTCCACCTGGTACTTCGACGATCCGGAATAGACGAGAGCAAAGCCTCGGGCCAGCCTTGAGTTGACTTTGTGTCAGGACCAGTGCTCCAATTTGGAGACCTACCCCAAAAACTCAGAAGCGACGATAGCTGAGTGGCGACCAGGCGCCTCCCTCACCCCTAATATCATTTGTTAGACAGATAACGATTACCTGGTGGGGCCTTCATATCATTATTGGGGGAAAGTTCTTTACCTCACCTTTGACAGCTCTACTTGCAGGTGATTTATTCAGTCGCCATAAAGAACAGCGACCTTTGGCCAACTCGCCTATCGAGTTGCCTGATCAAGACTCACTTGATCAGAAGAAGGGTTTGGGGTTGATGCAGCAGATATCACCCTGAAACAAGCAGGAGTAAGATAATGAGCAGAACGAAGACAATGGGCCCGCAAGACAAGGCACGCCTCGTGGACCTGATCCAAGCCCAGCGAGAATTTCGCGAAATCCTGCTCGCTGACCCGCACCGTCCGACCTATCACTTCACCAATCCTGAGGGTCGCGGTATGCCCTTTGACCCCAACGGTGCCATCTTCTGGAAAGGCAAATACCACCTCTGCTACATCTACCAGAACGACGACCGCATCCTGTCCCATGACAAAGGTGAGCGTAACTACGATTGCTGGGGCCATGCCTCGAGTGTCGACCTGCTGCACTGGCGGTTTCACAAACCCGCACTGGAACCCGGCAAACCGGACAGATCGATGTTCAGTGGCAACTGCTTCATCAACAATCAGGGCGAAGCGACCATGTTGTATCACGGAGTGGGTGCCGGGAACTGCATCGCCACCAGTTCTGAACCGGACCTGGACAACTGGACCAAACTGCCATCGAATCCCATCGTCCCTATACCAGACAAAGGCAGTGCCGACGGCAAGCTGTTCAGCTCCTGGGACCCACACGGCTGGACCGAAAACGGGGTGCACTACGCGGTCTTTGGCGGCCCGACTCCGGCACTGTTCACGGCGCAGGGTCTGGATGACTGGGAATACGTCGGCCCCTTTATGTCCGGCGACATGCCGGATGTCGGCGAGCGAGAGGACGTCTCCTGCCCCGACTTTTTCCAACTGGGCGACAAGCATGCCCTGCTCTGTATCAGTCACAATCGCGGCGCCCGCATATACCTGGGCGAATGGCGAGATAACCAGTTTCATCCAGAGGTCCATCAGCGCATGAATTTTCCGGGCGGGACCTGTTTCGCACCGGAGTCGCTTCTCGATGACAAGGGCCGCCGCATCATGTGGTCATGGATTCTGCAACGAAACGAGCCGCTGCATATCGTTGACTTTACCGACCCCCCGGACAATGGCTGGAGCGGCATCATGACGCTGCCACGTGCGTTATCTCTTGATGATGGCGGGAACCTCACGATTGAACCTGTTGAAGAACTGCAGCGGCTGCGCCTGCGGGAAAGGCAGGAACGTGACATCAAGGTTAATGACGAGGCGCCAGTGCGCCTTGACGGCATCTCCGGCAACACACTGGAACTTGCCCTGACGATAGACCCGGGGGACGCTGAAGTTCTCGGCATAAACCTCTGCGCATCGCCAGATGGCGCTGAACGAACCAGCATCAGCTATCGCCCATCGGCAGGGACATTAAGCATTGACCTTGAGAAATCAACGCTCGATAAATCCATCAAGCACTATTACTACACCATGTTCAACGGGGAAAACCCTGAGGTCACGAAACAGGAGGCGCCCCTTGAACTGGGCGACGGTGAAAAGCTGGAACTGCGAATATTCATCGACAGGTCCATCATTGAGATCTACGCCAACGAACGACAATGCATGACCCAGTGCATTTATCCCACGCGGGACGACAGCATCGGTATCGAGCTTTTCACCCGGGGAGGATCCATGACCGTGGATTCAATAAAGGCGTGGGATATGGCGCCAACCAACCAGTGGTAGTGCCACAAAAGGCGCACACAAAAGGTGCATCAGAAGGTACACAGGAGGTAACAAGCCTATGAACCCGTCGTCAGGAGATAGTGTTGAGGCGAAGGTCATGAAAGCCATCAGGGACCATAGCGATGCCATGCTGCGCGGCGACGTGGATGCCGTACTGAGCTGTTACGCCGAGGACTGGCGAGACAATCATGGCCAGCGCAAGGAATTTCTGAGGCACAATCTTGAACGGCAAGGTGAACACGAAAAATCCAAGGGGCGAAAGATTGACCTGAGTGATGCAACGGTCATTCTCGAAGGTGATACCGCGACCGTCTCCCCGGTGACCCACTATACTGTTGGCGGCAGCATCACCTATAAGCACACCCTGAGGAAAAATGGCGGCACCGATTGGCTGCTGGTCCACACCCAGACCATTGATTGGGCGAAGGCGCCGATGGACCCGCAGACAAAGAAGGACAAAGACCGGATAGAAGCCACTGCGCGAGCCAGCCGCGCCTTCAGGGAACATGTGCTGAGCGACCCTGCCCGCCCCGGCTATCACTTCGTCATGCCAGAGGGAATTGCCGCGCCGTTCGACCCAAACGGTGCCATATTCTGGCAGGGTCGGTATCACCTCTTTTACATTTTCCAGGATCAACGATTCGGCAGGAAGTCAGATCACTGGGGCCATGTCTCCAGTACTGACCTGTTTCACTGGCGACACCATCCAACGAAACTGCTGGAAGGCATGTACAGCGGAAACTGTTTTCTGAACAAGGATGGCATACCCACCATCTGCTACCACCAGGTGGACGAGGGCAATGCCATGGCAGTCGCACTGGACGACGACCTGAACGAATGGCAAAAGCTGGACGTGATTACGCCGGAGACCACCGAAGGCGACGAGTACCACGACATCTACAGATCATGGGACCCGTTTGGTTTTCTTGATGGCGATAACTATTACGCCATCTTCGGTGGGCAACACCCGGGCGTCGCCAGGTCGCCTGAACTGACAAAGGGCGGATGGCAGTATACAGGTGACCTGTTCGCACATGGTGTCGACGGGGTTTCCCTGCAGGAGGACGTATCCTGCGCGGACCTCTTCAGGCTGGGCAACAGGGATGTCCTGCTCTGCATCAGTCATCGTCTCGGCTGCCGCTACTATGTGGGCGAGTGGAAGAACGAGCAATTCCACCCGGACTATCATGGGCGGATGAGTTGGGTGGATAACGAATTCTTTGCCCCGGAGAGCCTGCAGGACGACAAGGGCCGACGAATCATGTGGGCCTGGCTGATGACTTCCACCGAATTCAGCCAACGCTGGGACAGGGGCTGGGGCGGAACCATGAGCCTGCCGCGAGTGCTGTCACTGGATGAGGATGGCCAACTCCTGATGGATGTGCCCGACGAAATCAAAGCGCTGCGATACCGGCCCTTTACAAAGGATAGCTTTGCGGTCCATCCCGGGGCCGATCAGGTCATCGACGGCATTTCCGGCAATAGCATCGAGCTTGGCATCACCATGGAGAGTACCGAGGCCTCGGAATATGGGGTCAAGGTGTGTGTGTCACCCGATCGCCAGGAACAGACGGTGGTTTCCTACGACGCGACAGCGGGCGAGATCAGAATCGACACCAGAAACTCTGGCCCGAAAGACACTCCCACCAAGGTCGAGGCAGCGCCGCTCACCTTGAAGCAGGGCGAACCGCTGAAACTACGCGTGTTTGTCGATAAATCAGTGGTGGAGGTGTTCGCCAACGGCCGGCAAGCGTTGATGCGGCGAATCTATCCAGCGCAAGCTGAAAGTCTTGGCGTCAGCATGTTCTCCAACGGTGGCAGAACACAGGTCAGCTCTTTTGCTGCCTGGCATATTTCGCCGTCCAATCCGTACTGATGGGGTCGGAGTAAAGTGCCGGAGTATGTGTGCAAGCGGGTGTTGGAGTTTTACGGCCTACTGAACATACGACCGACATTTTCATGATAGACAGGACTGATCAGTCTGCGCCATGTACAGATCAGAATTGATAGCTGACAGCCTTCCCCCCGAGGTCGTCTTTGCATTCTGTCACATCATTCCGGCTGAACACCATAATCTCGTCGTGCTCGCGTTGTTTGAACACCAGAGAGACGTGCTCGTTCTTCGGCAGATTTCCGAGCGTTGAACCGTAATCGCAGAACGCCTGCAGCACCACATCCTGAATCTCCTGCTGCTGCTCCTTTTGGCGCTGCTCGTGCTTTTGTCGTTCTTCTGTCTGCCGCGTGCGAATCTCCACCACGCGCTTTTCCAGCTTGCGATCCATCTCCTCGCGCCGGGCACCTACCTCCTCCATGCGTTTGCGCATCTCGGCCACACGCTTCTCGAGTTCCTCCCGGTCGACTTCATCGGCGTGGATCATGGCGATTTCATGCTCACGAATCTCCTCACCCATCCGGCGCTGTTCCCGTCGCAGCGCTCTCATACCCTCAATGGCTTCACCGTCTACAACCCGGATGCGCCTGCGTACACCAGGCTCATCTCCCAAATGAATCGCTGTCGTGTCACCCAGCATTTCCAGGTCGATTTCCAGATCCTCTACAACGTCATGTATCGGCTCAGGCATGTGCCCGATGCCGGAAAGAACCGCCTCCTCAAAGGGCAGTGCCCGCACGGTGAAATCCTGACCTCGCCATGCGAAGTCATGGACAGAAGTGCGAACATCAAAGACGACCCCCTGGCCATCCAGATAGCGTCCTTCAATCTGCAGGCGGCAGTGCTCGCACTGGCTGTCGGTTTCGAATGCGCCGCTGACGATCTTACTCATGATGCGAACGTCTTTTCGCATCTTGTCCATGTCAACGGCTGCTGCGGCCGGGGCCGACAGCGCACTGGCGAGAATGATGTGTGAGATTTTCATTGTTTTCCTCCTTGGGGATACCACACGGTCCTGGCCAGCGCTTCAATGTCGCGCCGGTCCTCGATCTGGGTGGAAATGAGATATTGCAGATTGTTTTCCGTATCCTGCTGGCGCTGGACCTGCAGGCCATCCATCAGCCGAACCAGTTCCGCCATATCTTCCCGGCGTTCCTGCCGGCTTTGGGCCATCAGGCTGCGCGCCAGCAGCTGATTGGTGCTCACCTGATCCTGGCGCAGCTGCGCAACAGCACCTGCCAGATACTCCTCGCTACTACTTTCCAGATCACCAAGCCTGGTGGTAATCGACTGTAGTTGATCGTCCAACGGCTCCTGCCAGGCAAGTATAAGGACTACCAGTACCAGCATCGCGAATGAGCCCGAGGACAGGACCCACTGGATTCGCAAGGGCCACGGCGATGGCTCAAAGAACAGCTCTCGCCGGGGCCAGCCGGGGACACGCTGGTCCGACCACTCACTGGCGCTCCGCTGCAGTTCCCACAGCTCAGTCAGTTGCGACTGGCATCCGGTACAGCGCGCCAGGTGTCGGTCCACCAGCTGGCGCTCCAATACTGAGAGCTCCTCACACGCGAACTCGATCAACCGATCGCCGCATTGTTCACAGGAATATTCGGTTTTCATTGTCCTTCTCCCGTTACCGACGCCTCGCTGCTCTTACGCATCGATGCGAGGGCTCGGTACACCCTGGACTTTGCAGTATTTGTCGAGATCCCCAGCTGTCCGGAGATCTCCTCGAAAGTGAAATTCTGGAAGAACTTGAGCTCAATGACCTGGCGTTGTTCGTCCGAGATGGACTGCAACATCTGCTGAATCTCCCGATTGGCATCCAGTTGCTGCGTTGGCGCACAGCCATCGGCGATCTCCACATCTTCCTCCTGGCCGCGACGCATGCGGCGCCTCAAGTGATCCGCGCATCGAAACGATGCAATGCGAAACATCCATCCGCCGAATGACCCATCACCTCGAAAGGTCGCCAGGTTGCGGTATACCGACAGCAGTACGTCCTGGAGCACATCCATGGCGTCATCGGCATTGCCGGTCATGCGCAGGCAATAGTTATATAGCCGGCCTTCATGCCGATCGATGAGCTGCAACCACGCCCGCTCCGAGCCACGAAGCGCCTGTGCTATGAGTTGACTGTCTGATCGTCGCCCGAACATTCCTGGCCACTGGTCCTGCGTTTTGTATACCTATTTAGTCGGCGCCGACGGAGGAAAAGTTGCATGGGGAGCGGCAATGGGGTCGGAGTAAAGTGCCAGAGTTGACGACCTAATCCCGCGGCAGGCAACCCCCAGGAGTTGCCAGGTCGATGCGCCTAACCTATCGCCAATGGACGCGGAAGCGCCGTGGCTCACGGATCATTTGTGCGCAGTAGAGTTCAACAGCGTCCTTCGCTGATCGCGAGTGATCTCGCCGCTCTTCACCAGTGATTGCGTAAATTGAGCCACGCATGATACGTGCCGACCATGATTGACGGCCGAGTTCTGGTCGCATGCAAGATCCACGCGCTGTGCAATACTACAGCCCACAGCGTCAACCGGATCGCCTTGCGAGGTGCCCGGACAAATATCCAGATCATTCACCACGCCATCGAGATCGTCGTCCGGCGGCGTGCAGAACGCGGTTTCCACTGTCACTGTCAACAGCCCGGTAAAGTCATCGCCGCTGAATACCAGCCCACCTGTCGTCGGCGAGACTAATGCATTGATGGTCGGGTGCGCAGGAGTTTGTCGGACCTGGAAGTCTACAGATTCACCGGTGGGGACAAAAAGCGAAGCCGCGGTCGTCAAATGCGCGCCGATACCCCAGTCACCAGCGCGCCATGCCTCGCCATCGGCTGGGTCAAACTGGATCTGGTTGAGCTGGCAGACGTCGACGGTAATGTCATTCCCGTTGGCGACAAGATACCCGGTGGTCCCGGTCACTGCACCAGCTTCGAGATCAAACGCGCCAAGGCTGACATCATTGAAGCGAGTTACGCCCACCGTATAGCTGACAGGATTACCATTGAACAGCGTGTCTGACAGCGAAAGACGTATAGGCGTCGTCTGTCCTGCCACACCAAGCTGGTTCGTGAGCCCCCCGCTGACCAGCCCCGGGGGATCGCTCATGACGCTGAGGTCAAGGTTGATTGTCACTGCAGCGCCCTGGTCGACTTCGAAAAGACGGTGTGTGATACCTGCCTGCTGATCAACACCAAGATCGGTAATCCCCGCGGCCGCGGTGACGGTCAGGTCACTGGCGACGCTGATCGTTCCGTATTGGGCGGGCGGAGAGCTGAGCAGGACCTGATGCTCAAAGGGCGGCAGGAACAAGATGTGGTCATCCAGAAACGCCCCCCTGATTTCACGAACCATAATGTTGAGGCGCCCAGCGGGGTCGGACATCTGTCTGGTCAGCACGCGTGTTGGCGCCAGCAGTCCCTGATCAAAGTGGATCACACCACCGGCAAGAGAGAGCGCGCCCGTCAGGTCCACCAGATTGCCACCGGCAATACCAAAACTGCCATAGCTGGCCCCGAGCCGGGTAATAATGTTGTAACCATCGCCATCTGGAAGGTGGACAAAGGTTCGCCCACGCAGAATGTTGGAGGCGCCGTAAAGTGCTACTGTCAGCGCTACGGGTAACCCGTTAACGTTGGTGATGAGCTCCGCACTATCAAATTCGACCCGGCCTAGTTGAGCGAGATCAAAGCCGACGGTATCGCTGGACTGCACAAGCAGCGAGTCGGTTGCTGAGACTACCTGCCCCCCACTCACCGTGAATGTGCCGAAGGGTACAGAGATGCCGGAGCCACCGCCGGTGAACAGTGAGTACGTGCCGTCGCTCAGATCAAAGGTTGTCTCGCCCCTAAAAAAACTGCTAACCCCAATAAGCGAAAACGCGTTGTAGTCCCGTGGCTGAAAGTTGCCGCTGACCTCTTGACCAGCGAGGCCGGTCGGATCAATGGTGATATTTGCGCTTAAAGCAGATGAAGCAAGCCCCGCCAGGAAAAAGCTTAGAATGATGCGCCTGATCATGATTGGTTGTCCGTTGTCGATGAATTGATAACCACTTGGATACCGCTGTTAGCGCGAGCCACATTGGATGTGTGTGATTGACAGGGGCTTAGGGTCGAAATCCTCGCACTTTGTGGATCGACAATGGGCCTTTTACTGGTCCTGGTCAAGTACGGCAGTGCCTGGCGCGAGCCAGAAGAAGGGCCGAAGCTACGGCGATTGGGTCGGAGTAAAGTGCCGGAGTTGACGACCTGATCCCGCGGCGGGCAACACCCAGCAGTCACCAGCTCGATGCCGGAAGGTGTGTGGATTTGTTGGCGCTTCTCCTGGCAGATCACGCCTCGGCTTCTACTCGATCTGACGACGAGCACTGACCGGGACAAGGCAAAGCCTGCTTTCGACGCGATGATGACCATGCAAAAGATCGACATCGCCACGCTCGAAGCCGCTGTCAACGCGAACTGAAAGTCAGACTATACTCAACGAACATGCTCTCAGGATGACGACAATGAAAATCAGTATAGAGACCACCGTAGCCGCACCCGTCGCACGAGCCTGGGAGGCATTTACGACGCCAACCGATATCGTGCAATGGAACTTCGCATCTGATGACTGGTGCTGTCCAGGTGCAGAAGTGGACCTGCGCATTGGCGGCGCCCATCAACAACGCAACATTGATCGTGATGGGTTTGCTCTACGGTAACCGCGACTTTGAGAAATCGATCGTGACAACCGTACTGGGCGGCTGGGATGCCGACTGTACCGGTGCCACGTCAGGATCGGTTGCCGGCATGATGCTGGGTGCAAATGCCCTCCCCGACAAGTGGATGGGGCCGTTCATGCGGGGATCATAGCTGCCCGCCTCCGAACCACCGGGCAGTTCGTCGGTACACACCATGCATCCTATGGTCCGGACTCATTGGACTCTGACCCAGACTCTGACCCTACAGACACCAGCTTGCGAATCCAACCGTCACCCTTGGTAAGCAGATAGAGTTCACCGTCATTGTCGATACCAAGACGAAGGTCTACCCGCCGCGTCCCCGGCGCATAGGTATTGGCATAGCCGACGGCTTCGATCAGAGGCTGTTCTTCGCCGTCGATCACAACCCGAAGTTCCTGCAGGAGGGCAGGTTCGCCGGGCCTCACCGACCCCGCATCGAAATAGAACATTCTTCCCGTGACGATATCCGCCGCCACGTACTGACCCCGCAGTTGCGGTATCCCGTCGCCGTGGTAAACGTGGCCGCTGCTCACGGCGTTGCCCTCGTCGTGGTCGTACTGCGCCACCGGGTATATGAAGTCGCCCCGGGCATTCCCGAGTGGATAGACATCAGCAGTCAGCCCCAACCCGGCACCATACCCGGTCAGGAAGGTACCCTCTCGCAACCGCCATCCATAGTTGCCACCGGAAACGCCAATATTGACCTCCTCCACCTGGTTCTGACCAATATCGTTGATGAACATACGTCCGCCTCTGTCAAACGAGAAATGCTGGGGATGGCGCAATCCATACGCCCAGATCTCCGGCGCGGCACCCTTTGTGGAAACGAAGGGGTTGTCGGCGGGTATGCCGTACGCCCGGCCTGGACTCTGCGCCAGCGGGTCGATGCGGAGTATGGCGCCCAGCGGATTGTCCAGTGACTGGCCATGGTCGTACGGGTCGAAGGCGCCGCCGCCGTCGCCAATGCAGATATAGAGTTTGCCATGGTCCGGCTCGCCGGGCCGCGCAGCGACGTTGAACGCCAGCGTGCCGATATTGTGGTTCGGTGCGAACTGCCCCACTCGCAGCAACGGTCGCGACGTGCCCGAAAACACGCTGGCCGATGGATCCTCGGCTATCCACTCGCGCAGCACATCCTCGTGACCGAATTCGGACATATCCAGATAGTCGGCAACTCCCGAGTCCCGCCCTGAACTATACCCCGTATAGAACCTGCCATAGCCCGGGGCGCCGCGCATCCCGAATTCCGGATGGAACGCAAACCCGAGCAGACCCGCCTCGTTGGGAAAAATGCTGCCATCGAAATCCGGTGCCGAATCCCGAAGATCGAGGTAACTCGTCAGATTCTGTCCGTCAGCATCCACCAGATACAGAACACCGCGGATGTCGCTGATGGCGAGCCGACCACTGCCATCTCCCACCGGCTGCATGTACTGCAGCCTGGCGTAGGCACCACTGGACGCCAGAGGGACGGGGATGCCCTCCAGCATCGTGGGTCGATCATGGGGATCGTAGGTGCGTGGTGCGCGCACGAAGGGAACGGCCATGACGACGATATCCCCTTTCAGAATCTTCACGGGCACGGGATCGGAAAGCGGCTGAGGCCCGCCGAACACCCCGGGGGGAACGATGACGGCCAGACTGGCCAGCGTCAGTACCAGAAAACGTTGCATTGCCTTCACCCCGCGATGGTCTTGCCGTGTGGTCAGGCCTAACCTATCGCCAACGGCGCGTGCTGGCAAGGCATCTGGTGCGGGCATTCTGGGTTGTCGTCGCGCTACGATATGGTGAGAGGTACGGCGAAACCTCACCAAAGACGGGAAGTACCTGGTCTCAGAAACGCGATCAACAACCACCGGTCGTCGGCGGCTCACGGATTACTACTGCGCAGGCTTACTCCAGCACTTTACCCTGACCCGTAGATGTTATAGTTCTGTAACGTTAACGAAACAGGAAGTTCATTGTGAGATCGTCTTGGAAACGGGTTCTGGCCCTCGTCTTTGGATTGCAGGTTTTTAGTGCCCTGGCGGCTCGACCCAATGTTGTCGTTATCTTTGCAGATGATCTGGGGTATTGCGATACCGAGTTATATGGTTGCGATGAGGTACCTACACCCAATATCAATCGGCTTGCCGAGGAAGGGGTTCTGTTCACAGACGGCTATGTGTCGAGTCCCGTTTGTTCACCATCGCGGGCCGGACTATTAACCGGGCGTCATCAGCAACGATTTGGCCATGAGTTCCTTCCGTTAGTGGGTGAAGAAAGCAAGGCCGGCTTGCCCGTTGGCGAAGTGACCCTGGCTGATGCCATGAAACAAGCTGGCTACGTGACCGGAATGATAGGTAAGTGGCATCTCGGATCTGCTGAAGAATTCCATCCAATCAACCGTGGTTTCGATGAGCACTTTGGTATGCAACCCGGCGCCACTGACTACATTGACCCGACCCGTGAGGATGTCAGAAGCTACCTGCCTCCTCAGGCGGCAAAACAAAAAGTAGGGAAATGGGAGGGGCGAAGTGCTCGCGCTCAGGTGACGCGGGGTATGGAACCCGTGAATGAGGAAGAATACCTGACGGAAGCTTTCACCAGGGAAGCGGTTGCCTTTATAGAGAAACATCACGAACGCCCGTTCTTTCTTTACCTGCCCTATACGGCCGTCCATGGCCCGCTTCAGGTAACGAAGAAGTACTATGACCGCTTTCCACAAATCCAGGACGAAGGGCGACGTATCTACGCGGCGATGACGTCCGCCCTGGATGACGGGATTGGTGAGGTCCTGGATGCGCTGGAGGAAAACGGGCTTGAACAGAACACCATGGTGGTTTTCCTGAGTGATAATGGCGCCGGGGTTGCCGATTATTGTACGAATGAACCCTTACGAATGGGTAAACAAACCATGTTTGAAGGGGGTGTCCGTGTTCCCTACGTCATTAGATGGCCTGCGGGAATTCCCAAAGGAGCTACCTATAATTACCCGGTCAGCTCACTGGACGTGTTCCCGACAGCCCTTTCTGCTGCCGGAGGGACACTGCCTGAAGAAGGCGTTCTGGATGGTGTCGACCTGGTTCCCTATCTCACTGGATTAAACACCAGCAAACCCCACGAACAACTTTATTGGCGGGCCGGTGAGGTCTGGGCGATACGCGATGACAGCTGGAAGCTGATCCATGCTGCTGACCGGTACTGGCTGTATGACCTGAACAAAGATATTGGAGAATTAAACAATCTTGCTGAAAAACGTCCGGATATGGTGGAACGGCTCACAGCTCGCTATGACCAGTGGAACAAAGGCAATATCGAGCCACTATGGCCTGCCTATGCGGCGAAGAATATGCCTGAATTTGCCGTGGACGGTATACAGGTCAGCTGGCCGTTCTAGGCGTTAGCGGCTGCCGGAAAAGTCCTCACGCCGATCGGCATTGCCCAGGGCTTTTCCGCGATAGCTGCGTTGGTCGTCCTCGAAACATCGCGAAGCGTTTTCGCGCAGCACCGCCATCTCACTGGCGTAGCCCCGGTGCAGATCCGTGTCACCGACGACTTCGAAGTCCTGCACGTCACCCGGATGACCAACCAGCCAACGGGCGGTAACGTCAGTGATCCGATACAGGGCCCATGGGCATCAGGAGTCTGCCCCGACGCGCCGATAGGTGAGTTTTTCCTCACGAATCGTGTCTTCGGACTTCATGACGATGTAGGCCTCGATCTCATTCGGCCCAAGGCGGTAGAAGCTGATGCCGGAGAAATGCAGGGCATCGGGTTCAACCCCTACCAGCTTGAAGTCGACGAAGTCCTCCTGGGCCTCCCAGGCGACAAAGTCGGCGCTGAAGTGCTTGACCCGCAGTGACAGCCTGCCATCCACGACCACAAGCAGCATGATCTCGTAAAACGAGACCTGGTCGTTGTCCATGAGCTTGAACAGGCCCACCATGGTGCCGGCTGACGGCGGATTCCACACCTCCTCAAAGGTGCTGCCGAAGGCGCTGCCGCGCCAGCTGCCTGCCATCCACGCCGCGGCCTCGATACCAGCCGTCGGTGCAGGCTCGCCTGCCGATAGCTGGTAGGTATGCTCGGTGCGTGGTTGCATCGCCAGTGCCTGCCCGCTTGCGAGCAGCCAGAGCACCAGGGCAAAGAGGCTTCGCATGGTTCTGCCTTTCAATGTTTTGCCAAGCATACCACCGGGTTGGGAGATCATTGCCGGCGGCGGCTGAAATATGCACCGTGGCAGTTTGTTGTGGTCCGCGACCCGGAGACCAAGGCCAGCATTCGCGAGGCGGCGGAGGAAGAAGCACGGGCTTTCTACAACGGGCGGGCCTCAGGAGTGGCTGGATGCGTTGGCGCCCCTCGGGACCGATACGGACTACAGGATGCTGCTGGGGCACCGGACGAAGGCAGTTCGATACAGGGTTGTGCCAGAGCCATGGCGTCCTTACGGAAAAACTGCCGCGGTCGCTACTGCTGCTCCTTTGCCCGGGGCGCCGAACCCACCCGGGCCATGCCGCCGTCGACGGCGATGACTTCACCAGTGACGTAGCGCGACGCATCGCTCGCAAAGAAGAGCACGACGTCTGCCACATCATCACCATAGCCCCATCGTTTGAGGGCGATCTGCTCTTCCATCCGCTCGATGAGCCCGGGAATATTGCGCCGGTTGTCCTCCCAGATGGCGGTGGCAATAAGCCCCGGGCAGATGGCATTGACCCTGATACCATCGGCTCCCCAGTCCGCCGCCAGAGCCCGGGTCATGGCGTCCACCGCACCCTTGGTGCCGGCATAGGCCACCCGTCCCAACGGTCCGCGCAGGCTCGCCACCGAGGAGATGTTGATCACGGAACCGCCGCCGCGCGCGATCATCGACGGCGCCAGGCCCAGTGTCAGAAAGAGCAGCGCCTTGACGTTGATGTCGAACACCCGGTCGAAGTCTTCCTCGGTCAGTTCGTGGGGGGTGCGTCGCATGGGAATACCGGCATTGTTGACCAGTATGTCGATGCCGTCCACACGGGAGAGGACTTCCTCAGCCAGTGACTGAGCGGCGTGCGCGGCACTGAGGTCCGACTCGATGGTGATTGGATCATTGGCCAGGTCCGCCGACACCCGATCGAGATCAGATACGGTTCTCCCGGTCAGTACGACCCTGGCGCCGGCCGCATCCAGTGCCCTCGCGCTGGCCTCACCGATGCCTCTGGTGGCCCCCGTGACGACGGCAATCTTGCCTTTGAGATCCGCCATGCATTTGCTCCTGTTGCTTATTGTTGGCCCGGCTCCGCAGCGGTCCGGACCCGTCTCCTCACGCGGCAGCAGAAGGCTGCCTGTTTCCGGCCACGCCGACTATACCCGCTAACCTGCAGTGATCGCCGCTGACACGATGAATGTCCAGTTCACCAACATAACACGACCTGCGATCGCCGAATAGCGGGGCCACCTTCGGACTGTCGCGGGGGAGAAAACAGACCCTATCCCTGTCAAATGCAACTCCTCGCTACCTCACCGGTGATACCCAAAGTGCGTTGACCATGGCCACAGGACTTCGTTTATCCTTATACCCGAGACGTGTGGACCTGGCACCAGGTACCGACCCCCTAGGCCCGATGTTCGCAACTGACCACGAAAAGCCGGTATCATAGGGGGTTTGACCGATACGGTATCCCGAATGACAGCTACAGTATGCTACTGCTTCGGCGTCTCTAAAGATGAGATAGAGAAGCGCCTCGCCGAGGGTGAAACCCTGGATGGAATCCAGGCGACTACCGGTATGGGCTATGGGTGCGGTGGCTGCATCCGGGTGATTGAACGGGTCTGGGGTGAGGATGCAACGCCCGAATCCCGCGCCCTTGTTCTCAATGCGCTGGAGAGAAGCGGTTAGATTCCTGCCACCTGAAGCCAATGAACCGACAGCTGACTGATGTACTGAAAGAACGCTGCAAGAGTGCCGCAAGAGTGCCGCAAGCTGATATAGCGCTGATGTAACGCCGATGTTGAGGATTGTGCCATGGCCATCGAGTTCACACGGGAAGAGAAGGAAGCGATCGCCGCAAAAATCCAGCTCTACTTCCGAGAGGAGTTAGACCAGGAGATCGGCGGCTTCGACGCCCAGTTCCTGCTGGACTTCTTCACCGAGGAAATCGGGCCCATCTTCTACAACAAGGGACTCAATCACGGCCTCGCCATCTTCGAGGATCAGCTTGCCAGCGTTGCCGACGTCATCTATGAGAATGAAATGCCCACCACTATCCGGGGGACAAGATGAACGAGGCAGAAAAGCGAGAGCTGTACCGGGACGGATTCGTGGTGTTAAGAAATATCGTGTCACGGGACCTGACACAGCGCGCCAAAGAGCTCATCCGGCAGAACCCCACAACAATCGTCCACGGTGACGACGCCCGTATCAACGATCTGTACAACCAGTCCGGTCTGGCCGAAACGCTCGAGCACGCCATGGGACCGCACACCCGCCCGATCAACGCCCAGGTCGCGGTCACCATGCCTTATTCCAACGATGCAGTGGTCCGGGGCACTTTCAAGCCGGGCCAGATTCCACCGGCCCAGGCACACGTCGACGGCGGCTGGGCCGGACCGTGCCCGATCAAGTACAGCGAAATCAAGGCTGCCGGGCAATCACTGCATACCTGGGGCAGTGACGGCGACCCAAGGTCCATGGGTCCGGCAGGCGGCGCGCCACTGTGGCAGGACCGGGAACGAACACTGGCTATCGGCAGTTATACAGCGCTCGCCGCGGTCTGTCTCAACGATCAGAGGCGGCCCGGCAAGGGGCAGTTCGCAGTTCGACGAGGCGCCCATGAGGCGGTCGAAGCCTATTTCAGAATGCAACGAGAGCAGGGCGGCCCTGTTGGTGGTGGCGGGCCGGGCTGGCCAAGGCTGAAGCTCCTTGGCAACGACACCGCTTTTGCAGGCATCATGCCGGAGGCCATGGTCAACTCCTATCCGGACAACCCATGCGAAATGGATGGCTGGCCCTGGCCTGAGCTGACACCAGTATTGATGGAAGAAGGCGACGCCGTCATTGCATTGCACTCGCTGCCGCACACAGCGACACCCAACCTGAGTGATGACCCGCGCATGAATGTGCTGTTCAGGATCAGACGCCTGCGGCCGGACAATCCCTATGAAGGTGACCGACGGATCGGATGGGGCGTGTCGGATCATCCTGATCGAACCCTCGGCGGTGAATTTCTTGACTATCCCGACAGCTACGACCCATTCCGGACCTCCATCGACCGGCTGTGTGATCACTGGAGCGAATGGGATGGCATGGCTGACATCGTCACGCAGATGCCCGGGTACGCTGGCCAATAACAGCCTTGAGCGTGCCCGAATCACGCACGACGTAGACGTGCTGGCAAGTCTCCCGGGGCCCCACGCCATCGAACAGGGCTAATATGAAAGCCTTGAGCGTGCCCGAATCACGCACGACGTAGACATGCTGGCAAGTCTCCCGGGGCCCCACGCCATCGAACAGGGCTAATATGAAAGCCTTGAGCGTGCCCGAA
>JAQBUI010000010.1 GCA_027624035.1 Pseudomonadota bacterium
GAGGTGAGTCCGCCATCCACATCGGCGAACTGAAAATTCTCGACTTTGTCATACCCGGTGATCGACGTAATCGTCGCGTCACCATTGACCCATTCCATTTCCAGCGCCCCGCCGAAATGATCCAGATCCATGCCCGCCGGCCCGTCATGATTGGCCACCTCAACAGAGAAGCCATCGCGGAGCCCCTCGGACCCCGCCGCAATCGCATTCGCGTAGAAGACCTGCGGGTGGGTACCACCCTGGTGAAACCCGTGCAGCTTGAGTAGTCCCGAAAACGTTTCAGAAGGTACATAGAGCAGTTGCAATCGGTACGCCTTCTCATCAAAACCGCCGAAATCATCACCGCTGGTTCCTGCCGCCAGGTTATCAATCCAGTTCTTGCGATCCTGATATTTAAGTGACACCCGGGCCGCCAGTTCATCATTGATGGCCTTACTGCCGGCAAACTCGGCGATCTGGGTATCTCTCGAGCCCATCGCATATCGGGCATAGCCTTCGGTCTCAAATCCCGGGCGAACCGAATCCACCTTGAAGATCCCGGCGTTGGTATTGCGACCAAACAGCGACCCCTGCGGGCCCTTCAGCACTTCTACGCGCTCAATGTCAAACAAAGGCAGGCTTCGCAGCACGTTGTTTTCAAGGGCCACCCCGTCGAACACCATGGACACCGGCTGGTTTGCATTGACGTCGAAATCGATGTTGCCCAGACCGCGCAGATAGAAGCGGGGCAATGTTCGCCCGTTGGAGGATTCGATGTTCAGCCCCGGAATTCGTCCGGCCAGGGCCCGCACGTTCTCGGCAGACCCCAGCAGGTCATTTACCCTCTCTCCAGACAGCGTCGACACTGTCGATGGCACGTCCTGCAGGCTTTGCTCGCGCTTCTGCGCGGTCACAATGATTTCTTCGAGGATGCCTTCCTCAGAAACGGCCGGAATTGACTGAATTGCCAGAAATGCAGCAGCCACAGCAGCCGCGCGGGAACGTCCCGTCATGCTAATCTCCCAGGATTATGCGTTGATCATCCCGGAACGGGATGCAATATCGAATTATGACTGGTTCAAACGCAAATGAGAATGCAAACGCCCGTTACTTTGGTTTGATAAGCCCCAGTTCGATCAGGCTCTTAGCTGCAGCGATGATCGCTTCCTCCGGCGACCGTGGCTCCCAACCGATCGATTTCGGAACAGAGATGTCAAACTCGGTTGTTCTGCCCAGATCATCCACCCGGGAGGCGAGCAGCTTGTCAAAACGGGCCACCAGCCGGGTCAGGAAATCCGGCAACTGGCCCTTCGGCAGGCGGCGCTTGAACTCGGGAAATTCCCTGCGCAGCACCTCGACGATCTCCGCAAGCCAGAGAAATCCGTTGCTCGCGATGAAGCGGTGCCCCGGAGCCAATGGGTGCTCGTACACCATGCGGTGGAGCATCGCGACGTCACGAACGTCCACAATGGAGAATCCCAGCCTGGGCACCAGCGGATAGGCGCCACTCATGGGGATCAATACCGCTTCCAGCGACGACCCGTAATCTGCTTCCAGCGCAGGCCCCAGCACCAGCGCCGGATTGACGGTGGCCAGTTCAGGCCCCTCGCCATCGGCCACAAAGTCCCACGCTGCTCTTTCCGCATGGGTCTTGCTCAGGGTGTATGGGGAATGTTCAGGCAGCTTCACATCGGTCCAGTCGTCCGCGGTCTGAATCCGGCTGTTGCCCTCCCGATGCCCCGATACGGCAGCGATGGAGGACGTCACCACCACCCTGCCAATAGCCGCCGCCCTGGCCGCACGCAGAACGTTCAGCGTGCCTTCTCTGGCGGGAATGATCAGCTCGTCAGGGTCCTCGGGGTCCAGCACGGACACGGGGGAGGCAACATGGAATACACCATCACAGCCGTCCATCGCCGCGTCCCATACATCCGGGTCCGTCAATTCTGCCTGCACGAAGTCCACCTGATCACTGTGTTCCGTATGCTTGGCCAGAACGCTGCGCAGCCGATTCGCCCGTCCCGGGTCTCGTAACGTCCCCCGTACCTGATAGCCATGATCCAGCAGGTCCAGAATACAGTGGCTGGCGATAAACCCGGAAGCGCCGGTCACCAGGATTCGCTTCGTCATGATTGATTCGACCTGCCCGACTGTGTGCGATAAAGTCTGGTTAGTATAGCCTTCGATGTGGTTCCGTTGTTAGTCTATCCGGACAGTCTATCCGGTGGACCTCCAACCCTTTTACCACCTGCGTCCGACGAAATGACCCTGACATTCGACTGACAACATATCACAGGCGTGAAATGGCAAGGCACCCAATCCTCGACTATGAGTTCCGGCACTGTCTTCCGGTAATGTATTCAGATAACGTCTTGCGGCGGCTCTTCCGATAACTCTCTCAACAATGTCTCCCGATAATGGCACCCGACTATGATATTTGATTACCGCGACAGCCCCTACCCGATACGCCCGGATATTCCGGCCGCGCACCAGCGGTTCTGGGCACGCCTCGCCCGACCCGGGAGCTGGTGGACCGGGGCAGAGCGTGTCGCCATTGCCTCGGCAGTCCGCAGCGCCACGAAATGCGAATACTGTCAGCAGCGTCGGGCAGCCCTCTCACCCTACACTTTCGACGGCGCCGGCCAGCATCTGTCAGAGTACGCCACCGATGATCTGCTTTCACCCAGGGCCATCGACGCCGTACACCGAATTGTCACGGATCAGGGCAGAATCACCCGACGCTGGGTGGATGACAATGCCGACCACGGCCTGTCTCGTGAAGCCTACGTCGAGCTCGCCGGCATCGTGGTGGCCCTCGTCAGTATCGACGAGTTCCATCGCGCCCTTGCACTGCCACTTGAGCCCCTGCCAGAACCCATGGCCGGGGCGCCAGACGGCTATCGGCCAGCCCAGGCCCGCCACGATGTCGGACACGTGCCCATGCTGCCAGCCGATGGTGCCACGGGTAACGAGGCAGATCTCTGGCAGGGCAACCGAACCGCAAATGTACTGAGGGCGCTCTCGGTTGTCCCTGATGCGGTTCGAGCCTGGCTCGACCTTGCAGGTGCCCAGTACCTGTCCATTGACGGCATGGGCGAATTCGGGCAGCCGGGCGGACGCGCCATCAATCGCATGCAGATGGAGCTCGTTGCAGGGCGCGTCTCGTCATACAACGAGTGCTTCTACTGAACCAATGCCCATGCCAGGATGCTCCGTGCGAGCGCTGATCTGACCGAAACCACCATCGATCTTGCGGGCGTCAATGGTAACCCCGATGCCGCCGCCACCGGCGTCACATATGGCCGGGAACTCATGCTGTTCGCAGAAGCCGTTGCCAGCCGCAACGAGGATCGATTGCGTGACGCACGGGAGGCACTGAATCGAATCGCCGGGCCTGCGGTACTGGTGGACGCCGCTGGCGTTGCCGCAAACTTCCAGAGAATGGTACGGATTGCCGATGCCATGGGCATCCCGGTGGACAATATGGCTGACGAATCCGGTCAGCGAATCCGCCAGGAATTGAACCTGGAACGGTTCCCCAGCGCCCGGAACTCGCTGACGAAACAGCCGGTGTAGTTGCATTGAGAGTGCATTGAGAGTGCAGTGAGAGCGCAGTCACAGTCCAATCAGAGTCCAAGTCAGGGCCCGATCAAAGCCCGCTCAGGTATCGTCCGAAGCGCTACCTTGAGTATCCGACGATGCGCCATCGGCAAGATCGCGCCGCTGTTCACGCCATTTGACAGAAAGTAAGTGGGTCTCCAGAACGATGCCGTAATGCAACGCCGGCAACAGCAGAACCAGCAGCGCTTCAGTCACTCGGGCCCCAGTGCCCTCATAGGCGCCCAGCACAGTGAGGCCAAACACCGCAACCACCACGCCGAGAGTTGCTCCGAAACCGATCAGCCGAAGCGGACCAGACCTCGCCATTGCACGCAGACGGTAGGCTCGAAACACCTGATCCCACTGATTGCTGCTCGATACCCAGATGCGTTGATCCTCGATGGGCCAGGCGGACACCACATCGCGAGCGTAGTAGGGCCACAGGAACCACGCCGAGGTGCCAAATCCCAGCAGGCTTGCGACAACGATGGCCCGCTTCATCACAAGATTCGATGCTTCGAACCCAAACACGCCAACCGCAACCATATAGCCAACAATGGAGAATGCGAGTGTCCACCCGACGAAGAAGGCCATCGTCCCCAATGACCTGACGACCCAGATGGTCCGGGACTCCCGTACCTCATAAATCCCGAGGGCGGACGCCGCCCCGCGGAGAAACGCAGGTAGCATTAGCGCAACCAAGGGATAGCGGAGCGTCGGATCCCACACCAGCGTCACAATCAGCGCCGTCGCCACCGTCGGAATCCCCAGTGAAACAAGCAATCTCATGGCGTGCTCATGGCGTGCTCATGACGTATGAGGGCCAGTGTTACCGATAACCATCGGCAACCGGGCGCCGCGGCAACGACCACCATGCCGCGTCGCAGGCCTCACTCAGCTCGTCATCGAATACCACATCCAGTGCAGAAAGATTCGCTGCAAGCTGCTCCGGACGACTCGCACCAATGATCGCCGAGGTTATCCCGGGCTGGGCAAGTACCCACGCCACGGCAACCGATACCATGTTCTGATCCCTGGCCTGAACAACCTTTTTCAGCCGTTCCACGGCATCGAACTGATATTCGTTCCAGTATCGCCCCTGATAGCGTTCGGCGGCCGAGCCGAGGGTGAACCGTGTGCCCTCCTCGGGCGCCTGGCCTTTGGTGTACTTGCCCGATAGAAATCCGCCAGCAAGCGGGTTGTAGACGAGCACGCCCAGGCCCTGATCCCGAACCAACGGCAGCAGTTCAGTCTCGATGTCCCGATACAGGATGTTGTATCGGGGTTGCACCGAAACATATCCGGACACACCCAGCCGATCGGCCGCACGAAGTGCCTCCCCCAGTCGCCATGCGGGATAGTTCGAGCATCCCACATACCGCACCTTTCCTGCCTGCACCAGATCTTCAAAGGCGCGAAGGCTTTCATCAATCGGTGTATACGGGTCAAACCCGTGGGACTGATAGATGTCCACATAATCCGTTTGCAAACGGCCAAGGCTTTGATCAATTGATTCCATGATGTGCTGCCGCGACAGCCCCATATTGTTGGGCCCACCCCGGGTGGGCGCGAAGCATTTGGTCGCGATAATCAATCGTTCCCGATGACCACGGGCTTTCATCCAACGGCCGATGATGGCCTCGGTCTCTCCAATGGTGTCCCGGTTTCCACCCAATGGATAGGCGTCCGCGGTATCGAGAAAGACCAATCCAGCGTCATAGGCAGTATCCAGAATGTTCTGTGATTTAGCTTCATCGACCTGCAGCCCGAATGTCATGGTACCCAGGCAGAGTGCAGGAACCTCCAGACCATGGCGGCCAAGCCTTCGCATTTCCATTGAATGATTCCGTTTGTCGAAAACCGCCAACTTAGCAGCAGGCCCGCCCAATGGAAACCCTTGTCAGCTCGCCGCTGGCACGGGCCTGCTACTCGGCCCGAACGGAGCCACCATCGATAACCCTTCTGGCATCGTCGAGCGCCCTGTCGTAGCAGGCGTTGCGCGAAACCTTCTCCGCGAGAGTCAGCCTGCCCTGACGAACATCACACACCTTGCGGGCGGCCAGCCCGATGCGGCGCTGGGCCTCATTTGCTTCCCCGGGGTCCTGGAGGTCCAGATCCCCCAGATAGACCAGCTGGCTTTCGTGGGAAACGGCCGGGCCAATAGTTCGGTTCGTGGCATAGGCGCTCGTGACAGCCAGAGTCAGGGTCATGATGGCAATCGTTCGGTATCTCGTTTTCATGGAACTCCTCACGTATGAAGTTGATTGGAGATACCAGTGTCCGTCGCGGGACCCAGGGGAACAATTCAGACGCGGCGAGTCGAGAGGCAGATCCGACGAAACGAGACCCCAGTTGACCCTGGACTGTGGCCGCGTAGATCAAGCGAGTCCGGGGTGAGACGAAGCGTGGACGGGAGATGAAAAACCCTGACGGGCTGTCAGACAGTTATTCGGGAAACAGTACGCTGATGCTCTCTTTCTTGTCGATCCGCCGGATTGCCTCACCGAGCAGCCGTGCAATGGAGACCACCTCAACCTTCGGGGACAGCTCACCCGGTTGGGTCTCGATGCTGTCGGTCACAAAGAGACGCTCGATGGGACTCTCATCGATCCGCGCCATGGAGCCCTCGGAAAAGACGCCATGGGTCACGGCGGCGAACACCCGCTCGGCACCTTCTTCCTTCAAGCGCCGGGCCGCGTGAACCAGGGTACTTCCAGAGATCGTAAAATCATCCACGATCAGCGCGGTAGCACCCTTGACGTTGCCTATGATTTCGAGCACCTCAGCATTCTCGTCGTGCTGGGCCCGCTCCTTGTTGGCAATGGCGAGCGAGGCGTTAAGGTATGAGGAATAACGTCTGGCATCCTTGACAAATCCGGCATCCGGAGAGACCACCACCAGCTTGCCCGGGTTATGGGCCACGATCGCATTACAGATCACGGGAAAGGCCCGAAGGTCATCAACCGGTATGTGAAAGAATCCCTGAATCTGGGCGGCATGCAGGTCAATGGTGACCACTCTGTCCGCCCCGGCCACCTCGATACAGTCCGCACATACCCGGGCGCGAATGGACACTCTTGGCTCGTCCTTCTTATCACCCTTGGCATAGCTGAAGTAAGGCATGACCACCGTCACTGACTCCGCGCTCGCCCGCTTCAGCGCGTCGATCCAGAACAGCAGTTCCATGAAGTGGTCATTGGTTGGAAAGACCGTGGACTGAATGATGTAAACGTGCCGACCCCTGACATTTTCCTGGACCCGGACAAACAAATTGCCCTCAGAGAACTTGACGACCTCACATTTGCCTGCTGAAACGATGAGGTGCTCGCATATTTTTTCGGTGAGTTTAGGGCTGCCACTGCCGCCGAAAATCAGTATCTCACTGGGGTCCCGATGTGCCATTGTCATCCTCCAGGAGGGTGTCGTCTTCCCGGCATCTGGTGCATGTCCGGCCAGGGTCGGCATTCTATCCAGACGGACGGCTCCGTACCAGTTCTGAAAGCTATTGGGTGCCCGTGTCGGGTACTCGCCGTGGTGCCGGGACGTTTTTCGACCCGTAATGGTCGAGCCGAAGCTTCCATGGAAGCTATTGATTGCCTCTCGGCATTGAATCGCGCACTGCATCGCTGAAACCCGAGGCCACCCACTCGCACTGGGCTGTATTCCAGTGGGAAAAGAACATCCGCACCTCCGGGTCCGGATGCAGCGCGAGGCGTTCAGGAAAGAGGTTCCAATTGGTCAACACCGGGGTCGGTGGCCGCACATAGCGATCCGAAGCAGGCAGGGAACTGGGTAACCAGCCGCCCCGGGCATAGTACTGATGCCAGGTACGCCGACGCTTGTGACCATCGCCGTCACAGCGGGTGTGAAACAACGCGGTATCATAAAGGATACAGGTCCCGGCCGCGCCGTAGATGGGTACCTCCTGATAGGCGTCACCCAACCCCTCGAATGCCTCCTGCAGGGTCGCATAGTGGTTACTGCCCGGAACCACACAAAATGCCGGCGTACCCGGTGCGGTATCCGTTAGATAGTGGATGGCACACAACCAGTCGCAGGGCATGTAGGGCGCTCGCTCGAACCGGTCCGCCACCACCGCATCATGATGGAAATTCATCGCACCAACTCCGGCATCTTTCGGCGTTTCGCGAAAATTAAACTCGCTGAACCGGACCCGATCACGTCCCCCTAGCAGTTCCGCGACCAGCGGGAAGGAGGCCGGATGCCGGGTGTAGATGTCCAGTTCAGGATAGTCCAGCAAGGGTTGGGAGAAGATCAGCCCCTGATCTCGATGATGTGGTTTGCGGCGCTCGGACAGGCCCCACGTATCAGGACGCTCGCGCTGGGTTCGGTCATAAAATTCATTCAGATGGGAGATTTCCCCCGCATCAAGGCAGTTGCCGAGTACCACGTAGCCGTGATCAACGAAGAACGCGTACGCTTTATCAAGTTCAGACCCGGGATCAAATACCGGCGGGGACGATGTGGCGACCCGCCCAAACCCCTGGGCGACTGACGGGTCTCCCACCCGATTCTCCCGCTGCTGTAATCTGACCTTCATGTTGCATCTTTGCCGAACACCGGATTTACTGAATCATACCAACCCTCCAGGGAATCCGACACTTGTTGATGCAGCGGTTCAGGATCGAGCTTTCAGGCCAAATACAGGCCAACCGGAGACGATGGAATCCCATGGATAAGAGCCCATTGACCAGCACTCATAAATCAAACCCCATTTTTCAATCATCAAATGAAGGAGCAGACCTTGGAGAACAAGCACCGCTGGGAGACCTCGAGAATCGTATCTGTCGATGTAGGTGACAGCCCGGCATCCTGGCGTGCTGCCGGCTTCCATGTGGGCCAGGACAACCGGTGCAACATCGGCGGCATACTGTTTCACCTGCTCGGCGACGGCGGCCCACGCGGCGTTCACGGCTGCACGGTCGAAGCCGAGACCCCGCTCGCGCAGCAACGGGGGGTGGTCGAGATTCGGGGTCTGCGCTATCAGGTCCAACCCCTCGGAACCGCGCCAGCGGCCGAACCCGGCAACCATCCGGGGACCGCGTCCGGCATCGTCAAACTGGAGATCTGCCCGGTCGAAACCTGGGCGACGCTCACCCGGATGGTCCATCGGGTACTGCCACCGCCCTATACCGCATTTGCACACAGGAATCCCAGTGGCGAACCCCAGCACGTGGCCCTCTGGCGCATGCAGAACATGGAGGTGTTCGAAATGGCCGATAACATGGGCCAGACCGACAAGGATGAGATGGCCATGTTCTTCCTGATCGTGGACGACCTTGATCGGGCGATCCAGACCGCCGGAGCCGAACACTGCAGTGATCCGTTCGACTATGCTGAAGGTCGCAAGGCAGTCGTACTGTCCATGAAAAAACTGAACCTGTCGGTTCGCACCTTTCTCATCGAACCCAAACCGCCAGAAGCCGGCACGGCGTGAGGCCAGCGCCATTGACGCGACGTCGGGGACGGTCCGACCGAGTGACCAGTTCATGGATGTATCGGCCGCAAATCGTCGACTCATGTTGGGTTTGTTACCGGGCCACAACTTGTGTGGTTGATTCGGCAGAACGGGCTGAGGCCCGAGGGTTTTCCATGAAAGTTCACTGATACAAGGTGCCAGCGTCAGCACTTCCCTGCACGACTACGATATGCCTGAGACCGGTACGCTCAGGGCTGTCATGGACGTTCACTGACACAAGGTGCCAGCATGAGCACTTTCCTGCACGACTACGGTATGCCTGAGACCGGTACGCTCAGGGCTGTCATGGACGTTCACTGACACAAGGTGTCAGTGTCAGCACTTCCCTGCACGCCTACGGCATGTCTGAGGCTCCCTGACAGTTCCCTGACAGTTCCCTGAAGTGAATGATGAAACCATCCCAGACATGTGTGGAACGTATACGGACAGACAATTCGCGGCTCTGATTGACACCGTTAGGTGCACCATTACAATCCGCACCCGCTCATGATCGCAATCGAGCGAAATAGATCGCAATTGATTTTGTCAGATCCAAACCAGTCCAAGGGGGACACAATGCTCAAGCCGGCAATTTCAATTCTTGCCCTGGCCATCACTTCGGCCACCGCCACATTCCACGCAGGGAACGCTTCCGCCGAACAGATGATGGAGGAGATCGTGGTCACTGCGACCAAGCGTGAGACTTCTTTGCTCGACGTGCCTTTCTCCATTAATGCCCAGACCGAGTCCGACCTGCGGCGCGAGAGCACCATGGACCTTGAGGACCTGTCCAGGAACGTCGCCGGCCTTGCCATTCAGAACCTCGGCCCCGGCCAGAGCCAGGTCGCCATACGTGGCGTCTCAGCGGGGCAGATCATTCGGGACCAGCCGGGCGTCAAGGAGCAGGTGGGAATCTACCTGGATGAATCAGTCATTTCGCTGTCTCTTTTTACGCCTGATCTGGATTTTTTCGACCTGAACCGGGTAGAGACCCTGCGGGGGCCCCAGGGCACGCTGTTTGGTTCAGGCTCCGTGGGTGGCACCATCCGCTACATCACGAACCAGCCCAGGCTCGATGTCAGTGAGTTTGCCGCGGAGGCCTCGGGCAATACGATCCAGGACGGCGACCAGGGCGGCCACGTCAAGGGGCTGTTCAACGTCCCCATCATCGATGAAACCCTCGCAGTGCGGGGTGTCGGCTATTTCCGGCACTATCCCGGGTACATCGACGCGATCCGGGAAAACGGCACCGTGACCACCAACGTCAACAAGGGGGATCGATCCGGCATTCGGCTCGCGGCCACCTGGCAGCCCATGGATACCGTGACGATCACCCCACGGGTCGTCTACCAGGAACTCAACATGGACGGCTTCAACCGGCAGGAAGTCTATAACCTGTATGCCAACCCATACACCACGACGCGGCGCGCGATCCAGTTGGGTGAACGCCAGCAATTCCTGCGGCTCGAAGAGGACTTCATGGACCGGTTCCTGCTATGGGATGTGACCGCCCAGGCCGCCATCGACGATCTGGACCTGACTTACATTCTGAGCTACACGGACCGCGACATCATGGTGAGCCGCGATGCCAGTGCACTCACGGGAAGCGTCTCGGTGGACGTGGGTATGGCCGCTGCAGGCGTACTGCTGCCGTCAAACCTCGTAGACCGAACCAAACTGGGACAGGTCACTCACGAGATTCGGCTGGGGTCGACCATGGACCGATTGAACTGGGTGGTCGGGATCTTTTATTCAAACACCGACCGGGACTATTCCCAGAGATTACCCACCCGCGGCTATGATGCATTTCTCGATGCAACTTTTGGTGACGGCACCTCTGATGCGGCCCGCAACGGTTTCAGCGAGACGGACTCACCGTTCAACTCTGACCTGCCTTATGACCTGACCCAGTCCGCGCTCTTTGGCGAACTGACCTATGACGTGAACGACCGTCTGCATGTCACGGTTGGTGGACGCTTCTACGACTTCGAGGAAGAACGAACCATCAAGACCGGTGGCTTCTTTTCCGCACAGGATTCCGGCCTCGACCGGACCTCTTCAGATGGGTTCACACCCAGGTTACTGGTCGCTTACGATATTTCCGATTCAATGATGTTCAATGCCCAGGTGTCCAAGGGTTTCCGGCTTGGCGGTGTCAATGACCCGCTGAACACCGCCCTTTGTAACGACAATGACAAAGCGATCTTTGGCGGTTTCCAGTCCTACGGTGATGAATCACTCATCAACTATGAGGCAGGGATCAAAGGCAGCCACAGAGGTGTTCGTTTCAACGCCAGCGCGTTCTATTCAGACATCCAGGACCTTCAGGTCACGCTGGATGCCGGGTCCTGTTCTTCCAGAATCTCGTTCAATGTCGCGGACGCTCATTCACAGGGCATAGAGTTTGAGGTGGGCGCGCCCATCAACGACTTCATCGATGTCTCTGTTGCGGGCACATTCCTCGAGTCAGAATTCGACTCCACGGTGATTGACTCCACCGGCTCTGTACTCGGCGGTGTCCGCGATGGCAACAAGCTGGCTTCTGTACCGGAAACCCAGCTCGCGGCCGTGGCTAACATGACCTGGCCCGAGGAGGTCATGGGCGGGCAGCTCAGTTTCACGTTCTCGGTTCAGCATATGGGAGACCGCTTCACGCAGCCTTCCGATCAGGTTCCCGGCGCTGGCAACTTTGTCTCGGGGCTCGCCTTTGGCGGCGCCACGGGCAACGAAGTGACGGCGGTGGACCTGAAACTGGGCAGCTATGAGATCGCCAACCTCAGCGCCAGTTTCGCGAAGGACACGTGGGTTGCGACGGTATTCATTAACAACCTGACTGATGAGAATGCCGACCTTTCCTTTGACCGGGAAAGAGGCGGCCGCGCACGGCTGGGTTATCGAACCAACACGCCACGAATGGCTGGCATCACAATTCGAACGGATTTCTAGGGAACCTCTGACCAAGGTCTTTTCCCGCGATAGCCGCGTTGGAGTCGTCCTCGAAACTTCGCGAAATTAGAGCGATTTCGCAATGTTCTGCGGGCGCCTCCGCCTTGCTCTCACGAAAAATCCAGTCCATCACAACTTCCCTAATGCAGTGAGACCGTCGCTGTGGCGGCAATCGGCTGCCACTGCTTGCTGGCACTCACATCCTGGAGATTCAGCTCAGACCCTCGCCTCAGATATTCAGCTCGATCACTTCCGTCTTCGAGCCTGAACAACAGATCATCATCGACGTATTTGACTCCCGCTCCTCGTCCGACAGGACGAAGTCCCGATGTTCCGGAATCCCTGACAGCACTTCCTGCTCGCAGGACCCGCAGATTCCGCCGCCACAGGAAAAAGGCACAGAAATGCCAGCATCCATCAGCGCAAACAGGATCGAGCCACCGCGAGGAACAAAGATTTCCTTGCTGGATCTGGCAAGCTTGACGGTAAATCCTTCAGCGTCGGCCATGAGTTAACTGAACCTTGTTGGAAAGGCGCCGCATTTTACAGGAGGAGCGTCACTGATACCAAGCGGCCGGGTGATTTGCACGAAGGACTCGGGCACACTGCCCTGACCAAAAAGGAGATCAGCATGGCGAATTTCGAGGTTCTGGCCTTTGACGTCTTTGGCACGGTCGTCGACTGGTACGGATCGGTGAAACAGGAGGTCGCTGCGACGCTCCCGGGAGTGGATGCCGACAAGTTCACACTCGCCTGGCGGGCAGGCTACGGGCCCGCCATGCAGCGGGTCATGTCCGGAGAATTGGGCTGGACGCTGATCGACGACCTGCATCGGATGATCCTGGATGAGCTGCTCGTGGCCGTTCAGGCGCCAGCCCTGGACGAGGCCGGGCGACGACATCTGAACAGGGTCTGGCACCGGCTGGCGCCCTGGCCGGATTCCGTTGAGGGCCTGACCAGGCTCAGGACGCGATATACCATCTGTACGCTCTCCAACGGCAATCTCGGTCTGCTCGCTGACATGGCCAAGCGATCAGGCCTGCCCTGGGACCTCATCCTGTCGGCGGAGGTCTTTGGCAAGTACAAACCAGACCCGGATACCTATCTGGGCGTCGCCAGGGTGTTCGACATCGAGCCCGACAGGGTGATGCTGGTCGCCGCCCACCACAACGATCTTGCTGCGGCCCGGAACTGCGGGCTCGGGTCAGCCTATATCGAGCGCCCCTTGGAATTCGGCCCGGACAACATAAAGGACGTATCGCCGGTTGCAGAAAACACGTTCCATGCGAACAGCCTGATTCATCTTGCAGAGTTGCTGGGCTGCTGAGGGAGCCCTATCTGCCGGAAGCCCCGGAAGAAGCCGGAGCGCCCTGACCATCCCGACCCGATGGGAACCAGTGTGCCGTACGATTGGCGAACGCGACCAGTGACAACATCACCGGGACCTCCACCAGCACACCCACCACCGTCGCCAGCGCCGCGCCGGAGTTCAGACCAAACAGCGAGATGGCAACCGCCACCGCCAGTTCGAAGAAGTTCGACGTGCCAATCATGCAGGCAGGTGCCGCGATATTGTGGGGTAACTTGAGGGATCTGGCAGCGCCGTAGGCCACCGCGAAAATGCCATAGGTCTGAATGAGAAGTGGAATCGCAATCAACAGGATGACCTGGGGCTGGCTGATGATCTTGTCGGCCTGAAAACCAAACAGCAACACCACTGTGGCCAGCAAGCCGACGATTGACCACGGCTTGAGGCGGCTCACGAATCGATCAACGTGTCGGCCGGCCTCCTGACCCTCGAGGCGCCGACGAGTCAGGTAACCTGCGACCAGTGGCAGCAATACATAGAGCACCACCGACAGCAGCAATGTCTCCCAGGGCACACTGATGTCACTAACGCCCAGCAGGAGTGCAGCAATCGGCGCAAACGCGAAGATCATAATGATGTCATTGACCGACACCTGAACCAGCGTGTAGTTCGGGTCACCTCTGGTCAGCTGACTCCACACGAATACCATTGCGGTGCACGGCGCGACGCCCAGCAGGATCATACCCGCGATATATTCAGTGGCCGAGGCCGGGTCAACGAGGTCGGCAAACAGCACCTTGAAAAACAACCAGCCCAGGGCCGCCATCGTGAAGGGCTTGATCAGCCAGTTCACCACCAGCGTGAGCACGAGACCCCGGGGCCTGTGGGCCACTTCACGCAGCGAGGAGAAATCGACCTGCACCATCATCGGGTAGATCATCACCCAGATCAGGACCGCCACCACCAGATTGACATGAGCATATTCAATGCCAGCGACGAACGTGAAAACACCGGGAAGAAAATATCCCAGCACGACACCCGCCACGATACAGAGCCCAACCCAGAGGGTGAGAAACCGCTCAAAACTGCCCATGTATTGCACTCCGTGTCATTGCCAGCAAGCCATCAGGGCGAGGTCAGACCGGGTCTACCACCCAGTAAGGTTCAAGACCGCCAGCCACCCGCTCGGCATTTTCAACGGCATTCAAATCCGCGTTCCATTCACTCTGAATCACGCGTGCACCCTGATGCGGCGTGATCACGACGTTGGGCATTGAAATGAGCGGGTTGTCGGGCGGAGTCGGCTCGACCTCCGTCACATCAAGACCAGCGCCCCAGATTTCGCCGTTTCTCAAGGCATCCACCAGCGCGGCTTCATCCACCACTGGCCCCCTGCAGGTATTGATCAGGACCGCTGTATTCTTCATCGCCTTTAGTTCCCGGGTGCCAAACATATGCCGGGTCACCCGGTCCAGAGGCACATGCAGCGAAACATAGTCTGAGGTCTCTATCAGTTCAGCGAGCGGCAGGCGGCGGGCCCCGGCGGCGGCCTCGTAGTCTGCGTCAAACTCCGCAATATCATGGTAGACCACATCGCACTCCCAGCCACGCAGCCTCTTGCCGACCCTGGAGCCGATTCTGCCGAGGCCAATGATGCCGACCCGCTTGTCGACCAGGGTCGTAAACTCCGCCAGTTCGCCCGTCACACCGGCCGCCCAGCGGCCCCCACGAACACTCTCGATCTGCTGGTCAAATTTGTGATTGATGGTCAACATCAGCCAGATCGCGTGTTCCGCGACACAGACCGCATTGGCACCACCATTGTTGGCGACCTGGATGCCGTGATTGAGCAACATCCCCTTGTCCAACTGATCCGTACCGGCGCTGAACGTCTGAACCAGCTTCAGCCCGTCAATTTTTGGAGCGATCCGGTTGGTCAGCTCGGTGTTCGGAGCGATCAGCACGGCAGCGCCCGCAGACTCGGCCACCACCTGATCTACGTCCTTTCGGATGTCCACCAGCGCGAACTCCAGCCGCCCGTTGCGGGCAGCAATCTTCTGCAGCGCCTCAATTCGTTTGTCTCCGCCTCCCGGCGTTCCTAACAGTACTACTCTGGTTGCCATCTCATATTCCCACTGGTTTTGATTGATTCTTCTAGATAACGCCCTGATCTCGCAAGGCGCTGATCTGGTCAGTGCTGTAGCCCAGTTCCGCCAGGATCTCTGCCGAGTGTTCACCCGATTGGGGTGGGCGCCGGTGAGGGGCATGGGGCACACTGGTGACCTGGATCGGATGATTGAGCAACAGCGGCACCCCCATCTCCGGATCATTTGGTGGCATCGCCATCCGGTTTTCAAGCACCTGAACATCGACCGCCTTCTCTTCAATAGTCGCCACCAGGTTGACCGGCAGATCGATCTCATCAAAGATCGTCATCCACTCGGCCGAAGGTTTCGAGGCAAGGATCGGTGCGATCTCGTCACCCAGCGCGACCCGGTTTCTCATGACTTCCCTGGCATCACAAAAGCGCTCATCGTCGAGCAGATGGGCGGCGCCCAATGCCCTCAAAAGGGCTCCAATCAGCCCATAGTTTCGGACCATGTTCAGCTGTAGCCATCTGCCATCGCTGCACTGGTAGACCCGCATCATCGAAGGCGGAGCCTTTCTGCCTTCGCGAAACCGGGCCGTATCGCCACCGGCGATGCTGCCCTGGGTAATCGACGCATTGGACCAGAGGCCATTGGCGAGCAGCGAGGTATGCACCATCGCCCCTTCGCCAGTCTTCTCGCGCCGCAGCAGCGCGGTCACGATACCGGCATACAGGGCAACCCCCGTGGGGTGGTCTCCCATGCCGGAAAGCCCCTGCACCGGCGGTGCGCCCTCGCCCCGCATCAGGTCCATGAGGCCGCTGCGGGCCCAGTACGCCAGTTGATCGAATCCCTTGCGGCTTCGCTCCGGGCCCTTTTCGCCATAAGCAGTTAGCGAAGCGTAAATCATTCGCGGATTGATGGGCTTTAACTGTTCGTAGTTGAGGCCCAGGGAATCCCGAACCGAATAAGGCTGATTGGTCACATAAACGTCACACGCTGCCACCAGCCGGTGCAGGATTTCCTTGCCTTCAGGCCGCTTTAGATTGAGCACCATACCCCGTTTGTTACGGCCGTCCATCTGCCACATATAGTCGGCGGTGGCCTCGTTGTCCTGGGGAACATCCCGAATGGCCCGGAGCATGTCGCCGTCTCCCGGGGGCTCAATCTTGATCACATCGGCGCCAAAGTCAGCCAGAATCATCGCCGCCGCCGGGGCAGCGATGACAGTCGATACATCCAGCACCTTCAGGCCGGAAAACAGCAAGTCATCCAAGTCACTTTCCTCTTTCAAACATTCTGGACAGCCGAGAGCCTGTTGACGACAGCGGTGTGCCTGTGGACAGTGCCTGTGGACAGCCGTGTGCCTGTAGACAACCACGGCGTGCCTGTGTCAGGTAAGCAGGAGTGGGACGGGGTCCGGTTCCGCAAGTGTGGGCCTGAACGTCCATGAGAGCCCGTACCCTATTGCCAGGCACGAGGCAGGTCAATCACCACCACCTCTGTCTGGCCCCGAGGGAAATGATCATTGACGATCATCAATCGTTTGCCCGCCTGAAACCAGCCCAGCCCTTCCCAGTTGCTTCTGCAGGGCCCGGCCATTCCGGCCCCTATGACAGAGGGGTCCTTGTCAAGGTTGATCGGATCGCCGATGGGCGAACCGTCCCGGGCGAACCGCTGCAGCAGCTTGAAGCTATAGCGCTTTGAGTGACGATCGTCCTTCTGACAGGGCAATCCCGGCGTCCCATTCAGCGGACGGTTTTCGGAACTCAGCAGCACAATGAAACCATCCTGGTGCCACACGAGATCCGGCGCGCGGAAGCGCTGGGCAAAGGGCTCCCTGTCTCCACTGACGGGATCTACAAAGGCGCGGTGAAGCCCCTTCAGGTCCAGCAGAACTGCGTCCTCACGTTGCTTTTCAACGATGCCCACAGAACCCCCTGAAGGCACCTCGAATGTGACGATGAACGGCACCAGAGGGACCCGCTGCAGGCGCTGGGGAAGCCAGATGGGTTCGTCGGCCGCTTCCGCGTAACCACCCTCGTAGAGGGCTGCGACTTCAGAGCCACCTTGACTGGCACGCACGGCCAGCCCCTCAAGCCCCCTGTTGCCAAACTCTGCCGTCCACTCCGGAAGCTGGGCGACCATGACGCCTGCCTTGATGTCGACCACCTGCCGCAGCCGCTCGGACAACGCCACAAGACGGCCATCGGACAGGAAACCCACTCCCTCAAGGTCTACCGCGAATGCACCTCTCTGATGGGCCACCGTCCGAAGCCTGTCGGGATCACTGATCGGCATCGTCTTCTTGCCTTCTGAAATCCGGTAGGTGAACACCGTACCCGGTACATTGTCATCGACCAGATAGAACTGCTCACCCAGCCGAGCGATCCCGGAGACCTCATCAGGCATTTGTGTTGCGCTCGCCGACATGGCGACAACAAGTAGCGCGGCCAGCCTCGTGAAGTTCAGATACCTCGACACGGGGCCGCCTACGCAAGCCCGGGCGTGACCAGCCCAGTCTCAATCGAGGAAGTGGCCCATCGCATCAGCGCTTCTCCTTGGAACAGATGGTGTTCATTAGCTGGACTCAGGTGTACCGACTCAAGTGTACTACGCTTTGCTGGCCCCTTGCAGGCGCCTCGCCCGGTATCAGGCAAGCAGCAGTTCAGTCCCTGGCAATGACCAGCGCGATCTGTCGAGACTGAGCGACCAGATGGCCCTCGCTATCCCAGAGCGCGCCATCTTCAACCATGCGGCCATCTGCCAGATCGGTGGTGGTGAACCGCCCCAGAATCCAGCCTCTGGCAGGGCGCCGACGGACATGCACGGTCAACTCCAGGGTGGGCACCCAGCCCACGAGGCCAAGCAGCCCGAAAACCGACGGTGGATAGGCATCGGCAAACAACACGAGGGAGGCCGCGTCCGCATCCCGGCCATCAACAAACCTGATCCAGCCACTGACCTCTGCCTTGCCAGCGCTGCCTGCTTTCGCCTGGTCAGGATGCAGGAGTACGTCGACGCGATCCAAAAGTGGCAGCGCTACCCCCTGTTCATCGCCCGACCGCCGCACACATCGCTCTGGTGGCGGTATTGTGGGCGCCGCCAGCGTCAGATCAGGTGCTGCTGGCCGCATCCCCAGATCTCCGAAGCCCGCCAGCACCTCAAGCCTGATCTTGCCCTCCTGCAGAAGGGTGCCTCGCAGGGTGGACAGCGTGCGGCCGGACCGAAGCAATTCTCCATGAACTTCGCAGGGGCTCTCTGGTACGCCGGGGCGCAGATAGTGCACCGTCAGCGTCAGCGGGTCCGGGTGCTGCGGCGCAAGTTCGCTGAGGGCGCGCTGAACGATCGCGATCAGATAGCCGCCGTTGGGATTTTCGCCAATGTTCCAGGCACCACTGACCCGGCCCTCCCACACATTGCGCTCATCGCTGCTTCCAGCGGGGCGCCTCGACAATGTGGTTTCTGCATCGTACTGACTCATCTCATTGCTTCCCTCGGTCGTGCCATCTCCGCCACGAGCAGATCAGGACGAGACTATAACTGATTGCGGCGGCCCATTGTGGTCGCCAACGTCGCCCGAATCCAGAACTTCACAGCTTCAAACGATCTGCTATGATCACATGACCTGAGGCGACAGCACGCAGGCGTACGACATTTGGAGCACACATGAGGAATCCAGGCCATGCCGCGGCACGTTAGTCTGAAACACTACATGTTGAATAAGCCTATTACGATTCAATCGGATGCCACGATTTTTGAAGCCGCACATCAGATCCTTCGTCATAAGGTCTCCGGCGTCTGTGTCGTGGACAAGAAGTACAACCTCCTGGGCATGCTTTCAGAAATGGACTGCCTGCGGGCGATTGTCAACAGAATGTACATTGGCGGTGAAGACCACGCGGGTACCGTCGCCGAGGTGATGACAACAGAGGTCATGTGCAACGCGCCCGGGGACGACATCGTCTCCGTCGCCAACTCCATGCTGACCGAACGACATCGACGACGGCCCGTGGTTGAGGAAGGCAAGCTCGTGGGGCAGGTCACCTGCCGCCAGATCCTCAAGGCGATCAAGGACTTCGCGGCGCCGGCAGATCCATCGGAATATACCCAGTAGGGCAGGCTTTGGCCGCGGCGGATTCGGGGGGGCTCGCTGTACCCTGGACCCACACTGAGCATGAATTGTTATGGGCATTGTTTTCAGCTCCGAAATCAACGTTGGTTTCAGGGCCAAGGAAGGTCTCAAATAACGGTGAGACCAGCGTTACCCTGCAACGTTTCTGCGACTACGATCAATTTGGAGCCGTGAAATGAGGGCGGAAATTGCAGCCATCGCACTGACAACCGTGGCACTCTCGTCACTGTGGATCGCCCTGTCAGGATATTTCAACACTCTGCAACTGTGTCTCGGAGCCATCTCGGTGGTATTTGTAGTATGGCTGTCGGCACGCCTTGATCTACTCGTCAACGAACTCAGGCCGTCGTTGCTGCTCGGCCTTCCCCGCTATCATGCCTGGCTGGCCTGGCAGGTCATCAAGTCCAACTTTCAGGTCGCGGCCATCATCCTGGCCCCCCGATCAAGAATGCGACGCACCGTTCTGAGAATGTTGGTAAAACAGCAGACCGCGGTCGGCATTGCAACCTACGCCAACTCAATCACGCTGACGCCCGGCACGGTGACGCTTGATGCCGAAGGCGATGAACTGATTGTGCACGTGCTTGGAAGAAAACGTGACGCAAATGTCCTGGGAATGGAAATGCACGACCGCATCGCCAGGATCGAGGGCTCGTTGTGATGTTCGCTGCTGCATCCGCTGGCATCCTGGTCGTGATGGCGATGCTGCTCGCCAGAGCCCTGCTTGGCCCAACGCTGTACGACCGGATATTGGCGGTCAACGTCTTCGGGTCCAGCACCGTGCTGCTGATTGCCCTGCTCGGTTTTCTGACCGGACGGCCGGAGTTTCTGGACATCGCGTTGCTGTATGCGCTGATCAATTTTGCCGGCACGCTGGCACTGCTCAAGTTTTTCCGGCACGGCGACCTGGGTCACGCAGGCGAGGACACATGAGTCTGGCCCTGGATATCGCAACAGGGTTGCTGCTGGTCCTTGGAACGGTCTTCTGCCTGATCGGCGCCCTTGGAATTCTGCGCCTGCCCGACTATTTCTCTCGTATCCACGCGGCAGGGCTGATCGAGACGCTGGGCTCGGTCGCCATTCTGGCAGCCCTGATCCTGCAGGCCGGCCTGTCAATGACGACAGTCAAGCTGCTACTGATCCTGGTGTTCATCCTGACCACCAGCCCGACTGCGAGCCACGCGCTGGCAAGAGCAGCGCTGCATGACAACTACCGGCCCCCAATAGATGAGGACAAACCGACATCGAACAACTGATCGACATCGTCCTTTTGACCCTCCTGGTTGCAACGGCCATCGCGCTGGTCAAACTGCCGGGCCTGTTCTCGGCGGTGATGCTGACGGGAATCTACAGCCTGCTGTCGGCAGCGCTGTTTGTGCTACTGGACGCGGTGGATGTAGCGTTCACCGAAGCCGCCGTCGGTGCCGGCATTACCACGGTGCTGATGCTGGGAACGCTGTCTCTGCTGGGTGTTTCGACCAGCGATCACGAGCCTATCCAAATGCAGCCAATACCCCTCATTGTGGTCGTTATTACCGGGGCAGCGCTGATCTTCGCCACTCAGGATATGCCGGCCTTCGGCGACCCGGACGCGCCCGCACACCGGCACGTCGCACCACGGTATCTGAACGAGTCAGCCACTGAAGTTGGCCTGCCCAACGTCGTGACCTCCGTTCTTGCCAGCTATCGTGGATACGACACGCTCGGGGAGGTGGCGGTCATCTTTACGGCGGGTGTAGGCGTCATGTTGCTGCTCGGCAGACGGCGCAGAGCCCCCCGGGGAGACCAGGATGAAAAATGATCCTGTGGTCAAGGCCGTGTCAGACCTGCTGATTCCGCCCATCCTGCTGTTTGGCCTGTACGTTCAGTTTCACGGCGACTTCGGGCCCGGTGGCGGCTTCCAGGCTGGCGTTATCATCGCGGTGGCCATCATCCTGCATGCCCTGGTGCATGGTCTGCCAGCGACCCGCAGCCGCATTCCTGATCATTTCCTGCGCATTACCATGGCTGCGGGGGTGATCCTGTATGTAGGTGTCGGCTTCTCCGGCATTCTGGCGGGAGGTGAATTCCTGAACTACAGCGTCCTCGCCGATGATCCACTGACCGGACAACACATCGGGGTGCTGCTGATCGAACTGGGTGTGGGCTGTACGGTCGCGTCGGTGCTGATCATGCTGTTTTATCAGTTTGCCGGCCGAAAAGGGCAGCGATGAACTGGCTGATTCACTATAACTACTGGATTGTGATCGTACTGATGATGATCGGGCTGTACCTGGTCATTGCCCGGGCCAATCTGGTCAGAAAGGTGATCGGGCTGAACATTTTCCAGACATCGGTATTTATCCTGTTCATTTCCATCGGCGCATCCCGGGGCGCCAGTGCACCGATCCTGGCCGAGGGCATACAGTCCTATGCCAACCCGCTGCCCCATGTTCTGATCCTCACCGCTATCGTGGTGGGCGTGGCGACCACGGCGCTGGCACTGGCGCTGATTGTCCGAATCCACGAGGAATATGGCTCTATTGATGACTCGTCGATTCACGACCAGGACGATGAACCATGACGGCAGAACATCTGCCGATCCTTCAGGTCGCTGTGCCGCTTGCACTGGCGCCGGTCTGCCTGCTGATAGGCAATCGACATCTCGTCTGGCTGCTGGCGACCGCCGGCGGCCTGTTTACATTTGTCTGTGCAGCATTCCTGATGGTCAGCGTCTTCAATCAGGGGCCCCTGACCTATTATCTGGGTGGCTGGGAAGCGCCCTGGGGAATCGCACTGGCTATCGATCTGCTGTCTGCGTTCATCCTCCTGCTGGTCGGCCTGGTGGCGACCCTGACGCTGATCTGGGGCAAAGCCAGCATCGAGAACGAGATTCCCGGCGAACAATTGAGCCTGTTCTACTGCATGTTCATGCTCGCCGTCACCGGCGCGCTTGGGATCGTCGCCACCGGGGATGCCTTCAATGTCTTCGTGTTTCTGGAGATTTCGTCATTGTCCTCCTATGCCATGATTGCAATGGGCCGGGACCGGCGAGCACTGACGTCGAGCTTTCAATACCTGGTCATGGGCACCATCGGTGCCACGTTTATCCTGATTGCGATTGGTCTTTTGTACATGATGACCGGCACCCTGAACATGGCAGACCTCGCAGCGAGGCTTCCCGCCGTCCGCGAGACCACCACCGTACTCGCCGCCTTCGCGTTCCTGACGGTGGGGGTGAGCCTCAAGATCGCGCTGTTGCCGCTGCACCAGTGGTTGCCGAACGCCTATACCTATGCACCGTCGGTGGTCTCGGCGTTTCTTTCGGCCACGTCAACCAAGGTGTCCCTGTACCTGTTGATACGCTTTTTCTATACCGTATTCGGTGCCGATTTCGTGTTCCGGGATCACGGCCTTCAGTACATCCTCATGCCGTTGTCTCTCATCGCGATCTTTGCCGCCTCGGGCATCGCCATCTTTCAAAAGGACATTAAGCGCATGCTGGCCTATTCCAGCATTGCACAGATTGGCTACATGACGCTCGGGATCGCGCTCGTCAGCCAGTCGGGGCTTGCCGCCACCATCATCACCATGTTCAACCACGGGCTCATCAAAGGCGCGCTGTTTCTGGCCATCGGGGGCATATTCCTGCGCACGGGCACCAGCCAGCTGGCGAAGCTGGGTGGTATCGGCAGAACGATGCCCTGGACCATGGGCGCGGTGGTCATCGGCGGCTGTGGTTTGATTGGGGTGCCACTGACGGCCGGTTTCGTCGCCAAGTGGTATCTGATTGTGGCCGCACTTGAAGGGGCTGCCTGGGTGGTGGCGTCGGCGATCGTACTGACCTCCCTGCTGACCGTTGTATATGTCTGGAGGACCGTGGAGATTCTGTATTTCAAAACCCCTGGCGATTCGGTCCGGGACATCGACGAAGTGCCGATGAGCATGCTGATTCCCACCTGGCTGATGGTCGCCATGGTCATCTGGCTGGGCATCGACACCACCCTGACCGTCGGGCTCGCTGAGCAGGCTGCAGCAATGCTGTTTGACGTAACGCCATGATGACCGGGACCCTGATACTGACCAGTATGGCGTTGCCGGCCGTGGGCGGATGCCTGGTCGCACTGGCGGGTCGCTGGCCCAATATTCGCGAGGCCATCACACTGGTCACCGCCACATCCTTGTTCCTGGTCATACTGGGGCTGCCCGGCGCGAGCGGTGTGTTCACGATTGCCGAGCCCGCACCAGGGTTCAGCCTGGCGTTTCATATCGAGCCGCTGGGTTACGTCTTCGCCTGCCTCGCCAGCTTTCTGTGGATCGTCACTTCGATCTACGCCATCGGCTACATGCGGGCCCACAATGAGCCCAATCAGACCCGGTTCTACGCCTGGTTTGCAGTTGCCATCGGCTCGGTCATGGGCATCGCCTTTGCAGCGAACATGCTGACCCTGTTCGTCTTCTACGAGGCCCTGACACTGGCCACCTGGCCGCTGGTGACCCATAGCCAGACGGACCAGGCCAGACGCAGCGGCCAGCTCTACCTGGGCATCCTGATTGGCACCTCCATGGTGTTGCTGCTGCTGTCCATCGCACTGGTGTGGCAGATCACCGGGTCTGTCGACTTCAAAGCCGGCGGCGTTTTCACTGAACCCGTTTCCGACACCATCCTCACCATCGTCTATGCACTGTTTATATTCGGGGTCGGCAAGGCAGCGCTGATGCCGTTTCATGGCTGGCTGCCTGCGGCGATGGTGGCGCCTACCCCTGTCAGCGCACTGCTCCACGCCGTGGCGGTCGTCAAGGCAGGCGTGTTTACCATACTCAAGGGTACCGTGTACTTGTTCGGGCTGGACAACCTGAGTGATTCAGGCGCGGCAGAGATGCTGCTGCCGGTCGCTGCACTGACGATCATCCTCGGTTCTGTGATCGCGATGCGACAGGACAACCTCAAGGCAAGGCTCGCCTATTCCACCGTCAGCCAGCTGTCATATATTGTGGTCGGGGCGCTGGTGGCCAATACCCTGGGTGTGATTGCGGCCTCGCTGCACATGGTGATGCACGCCTTTGGCAAGATCACCCTGTTCTTCTGTGCGGGCGGTATCATGGTGGCCTCTCACAAGACAGAGATCTCTACCATGGGTGGCCTGGGAAGGCAGATGCCAATCACCATGGCCGCGTTCACCATCGGCGCAATCGCCATCATCGGATTGCCTCCCATGGGGGTCATCTGGAGCAAGTGGTATCTGATTGCTGGCAGCATCGAAGGTCAGTACTGGTGGCTCATCGGTGTCTTTGCAATCAGTACCCTGCTCAATATCGCCTATCTGTTGCCGATCCCGCTGCAGGGTCTCATGAGCAGCCCCGCGGCAGACGATCATCCAGGCTGGCATGAGGCTCCAATACCGTGCCTGATCGCCATGGGCATCACGGCAACCGGTTGTGTGGCGCTGTTCTTCTTCGCACCGGCAATCGCCCAGTATCTTTCATCGGGTCTCGCCCCTACAGGCAGCGGGGATCAGCCATGACTGACGGCCAGGATCACAAGCCCCATCCAGGACCCCGGGTACGCCGGGGACTGCAGGTCTTCTACGGCATCTGCGCCATGTTACTATTGTTGGATATTGCAGGCCTCAGACATGCTGAAAGCGCCATCGATGGCTTCTGGGGCTTCTACTCTCTGTATGGATTCGTCGCCTGTGTGGTACTCGTACTGATCGCCCGGTGGATGCGGCGATTCCTGATGCGCGACGAAGATTATTATCGGCGGCACGAACATGATTGACCTGCCGCCCTTTCTGCTGTTTTTTGCCGGCGCAGTGGTCGCGGCGGTCAGCCCGGCGATCGTCCGCGGCGCGCTCACCGTCGTCATTCCTCTGGCGGGCGGCCTGCTGCTGCTGACCATGGATCCCGGCAATCACTACGGTTACCGGATCTTCACGTATCACGGTGAACTGTATCGTCTGGATGAACTCAGCAGGCTGTTCGGTTATCTGTTCCACATTGCCGCGTTCATCGGCGGCATCTATGCCCTGCATGAGAAAGACCGGGTGCAACAGATCGCGGTCTTCATCTATGCCGGCAGCGCCCTCGGGGCTGTGATGGCAGGAGACCTCATCAGCCTGGTCATTTTCTGGGAACTCGCCGCCATCAGTTCCGTTGCGCTGATCTGGGCAAAACGAACGCCCCGGGCATGGCATGCCGGGATGCGGTATCTGATGATCCAGGTGGCCTCCGGCATGCTGCTGCTCGCTGGCTGCGTCTGGCTGATTGCCGCCCGGGATGGCGACGCATCATTCGATTTCATCGGCATTGATACCCCGGCGGGTACCATGATCATGCTCGCCCTCGGCATCAAGGCAGCCTTCCCATTCCTGCACAACTGGTTGACCGATGCCTATCCCGAGGCGACCCCGACCGGGACGGTTTTTTTAAGCGCGTTCACCACCAAGATGGCCATCTATGCCCTTGCCAGAGGGTTCCCCGGCACCGAGATACTGGTCTACGTGGGGATGACCATGACGGCCTTTCCCATTTTCTATGCCGTCATTGAGAACGACCTGCGCCGGGTACTCGGCTACAGCATGATCAATCAGCTTGGTTTTATGGTCGTTGGCATTGGCATTGGCACAGAGCTCGCGCTGAACGGCGCGGTAGCCCATGCGTTCAATGACGTGATCTTCAAAGGGCTGCTGTTCATGTCCATGGGGGCGGTGCTGCACATGACCGGTAAGATCAACGGCTCTGACCTCGGCGGGCTGTGGCGAAGCATGCCCATTACCACCGCCCTGTGCATCATCGGCGCAGCGTCCATCTCCGCCTTTCCGCTCTTTTCCGGGTTCGTCTCCAAGTCCATGGTGATGAGTGCCGCCATCGGCGAAGGCTACCTGGGGGTCTGGCTGGTACTGCTGTTCGCGTCCGCCGGCGTGTTCCACCATGCCGGCATCAAGATTCCCTACTTCGCGTTCTTCGCCCATGACTCTGGCATTCGCACCACAGAGCCCCCCCGCAACATGCTGATCGCCATGGGCATCGCGGCGACACTGTGCGTCGGGATTGGCTGCTTTCCACAGCTCCTGTACTCGCTTCTGCCCTATGACACCGGCTACTGGCCGTTCGACACGACCCATGTGCTGGCGCAAATACAGGTGCTGTTTTTCTCCGCTCTGGCTTTCGTATGGCTGCAGCTTCAGGGCATCTATCCGCCTGAGCTTCGCTCAGTCAACCTGGATGCAGAATGGACCTATCGCCGCGGCCTGCCCCGGCTATGGGCCTCGCTATCCGAACTCGCCCGTCATCAGGCTGGCAAGGCAAGCGTTCTGGCGTCGACATCGGCAAGGCGGGCCATCGCTGTGGGACTGCACTATTACGACCCCGTAAGCCGCTATTTGAGGGCCCGCTCAACCGGTGATATGGTCCAGTGGACCACACTCCTGCTGGGTGTTTATCTGCTCTACTACTTCTTCTGAACGACCACGCGAGACCAACACCCTTGAGCATGCCCGTGCAGGCATGCCGTAGTCGTGCCCGGAAGTTCTCCGGACGACACAGCTTGCGGCCAGAACTTCTCGAAAGCAGTAGAACTCATCAATGACGGTTACGGCAGTGAATAGGAGAGCTCAAGCTCCCGGGCGGTGCTGTTGAACCAGTCTACTACCTCACGATGATAGGGGATGCCCTCGCGCCTGCGCTTCTCGACTTCCTCGTGCTCGATCAGGCCGGCGTAGTACACCCGATCATGCCCCTTGGCCGGCTTCATGTTCGCAAGCCGTTCCAGCAACACGTCGAGGTCTCCCTTGAACTTTGCCGCATCGACAAAGGCTTCGATCTTCATGGCCATGACAAACTGGGCATTGCTGGCTTCGGCCACAAAGCCCGGACCATTGCCTGACAGCACCCCCGCCATGATGTCCACAATCGTGGCAAAGCCATAGCCCTTGTGACCACCGTTCTCCCGGGTGCCACCGAACGGCAGCATGTAGAAACCACCATAGTTCGGAGCATCCACCGGCTCCATGATCGGTGTGCCGTCCAGCGTCGTGATCCAGCCGGGCTCAAGCTGTGAACCGATTCGACGGGTCAGCATCATCTTGTTGGCGGCCACCTGGGTCGTGGCAACATCAAAAACAAACGGCGGCATCTTGCCGGCCGGTGCGGCCCACGCGATCGGCTGGGTGCCGTAAACGGGCTCGGACCCGAACACCGGTACCTGCAGTCTGCCACCGGCGGACACCATGCAGATACCAATCATGTCGTGCTCGAGCGCCATCAGGGTGTAATAGGCGAGCATCCCGAAGTGGCCGCAATTTTGCAGCGTGACCGCCCCCATGCCGGTTGCCTCGGCCTTTTCGATGGCCATGGTCATGGCACGGGGCCCGACCTGAATGCCGAGGCCTTTGTCCCCGTCGAGGGTTGCACTGACCGGTGACTCCCGCAGCACCTTGACGTCCGGGCGCGGGTTCTGACGCCCGGCCTTGTACTGCGCGATGTAGTTGCGCAGCATGTTCGACACCCCATGGCTCTCGCAGCCGCGAAGGTCACTGGTGATCAGCACGTCAGTGGACAGGGCAGCATCTTCACGGCTCATGCCCATCTTCTCGAAGATTTCCTGGGTAGCCGCTCGTGCGGCCTGTTCACTCACCAGAACCTGATCGGCCTCCGGAACAAGAAATCGTTTCAGCATGTCATCCCTCTCCTTATTCAGACTGACAACGGGGAAAAGAGCGCAGTGTACCGAATGCGACCGGTCCTGGCACGCACCTGTAACACCCGGGTGATGCCCCTTGATGACAGTCTGTTCAAAGCGTGTCATCCTGAACGTTTCAACCGATCCGTGGGCGGGAGCCAACCAATGAAAATCGAAGCACTGGGACACGTAGTGATCAAAGTCCGGGACCAGCAGCGGGCCGAGGACTTCTACAACGGCCTCCTTGGCATGCCTATCGTGGCACGAAACGAATCACCCCCCATGACGTTTTTCTCCATGGGCAATCATCACGATTTTGCCATCATGGCCATTGGCAACGATGCCGGAACCCCTCCCGACGGTACCGTTGGTCTTGCTCATGTCGCCTTCAAGATCGGCAACCAGTTGTCGGAACTGTCCGCCGCAAGGGACATCCTGACAAAAGCCGGAGTGCGCAGCGCGCCAATTGACCATGAAGTCACGAAATCCCTGTATCTGTCTGACCCGGACGGAAACCAGGTAGAACTCTATATTGATGCCTCCGATGCATGGAAGACCGAACCGCAGAGGGTTGCCCAGGCATCCCCACTTGAGCTCTGAACAGGATGCCTCCGATGCATGCAAGACCAAACTCCAAAGGGTTGCCCAGGCATCCCTACTTAAGCTCTAGCCTGGAACCAAAGTGACCGAATTTCAACCACCGACGCTGCGGGTTCGGGCGGGCGCCGTCTCGGATTTCGCCCGTGACTATGCGGCCGAGACAGAAAAGCTCGGGCACGTGCACCCTGCCGTACTCGATGCCATGCAGGAAGCCGGCCTGCCACAACTGCTCAAACCCGGTTCCGCCTATACCATCAAGGAGTTTGTCGACGTCTGCGGCATCCTGGCCGAGGGCTGCATGTCGTCGGGCTGGTGCAACTTCGTATGGGGAATGCACAGCTATCTGATGTCAGCGTATCCTGCCGAGGTGCAGGAGACCGTCTGGGAAGACCCGAAGGCGCTGATCTCGGCCTCGCTCGCGCCTGCGGGCCACACCCCCGGGATAGATCGAGATGGCGCGGTCGTCACTGGCCGATGGCGTTTTAACTCCGGAGCCGACCATGCCCAGTGGCTGCTGCTGGGCGTGAGCCAGGATGAGGGCGAGCCCCATCTCGGGCTGTTCCACCGCTCTGAATTCGAACTCGATGACACCTGGCAGGTGATGGGCCTGCGGGGGACCGGCTCGAAAGATGCCGTCATGGATGGCCAGCACATTCCGGCAGAACGATTGATGCCCTTCTCCCAGGTCTTGACGCCTTATGGCGCCATGCTGATCCTGGTGATCGTGGGGCCCGTCATTGGCGGCGCCCAGGCGGCGGTGAATGAGTACGCCAAACAACTGAGCACCAGTCACGGGCAGAGCGCCATGATCAGGTTGTCAGAGGCGAGCGCAGAGGTGGACGCCGCACGGTTGGTGGCGCTGAGCGCGGCAGACCTGCTGGACCTGAACCCCTCACCCAACGGCTTTATCACGGCCCGGATCATCCGGGACACTGCCTATGCCGCCAGGCTGTGTAATCAGGCGACCAGACGGGTTTTCGAGGCCGCCGGGGGCAGTGCCCTGCACGAATCGCGGCCTATACAGCGCATCTTCCGGGACGTGACCGCCGGCTGTGCTCACGCCAAGCTGCAATGGGATGGCAATGCCCTGCCTTACGCCAGCATGCTGGTCGGCGAATAACGAGTAGAACAGCGAACCATCGCAGGGGCGGGTCATCGTGGAACTGGAATCAGAACGAAGGGAATATCAATTCGGCCAATTGACCCGTGACAGCCTCGCCGACTCCCCCGTCGATCAATTTGAACAATGGATGACCGATGCAATCCGGTCTGGCGTTCAGGACCCGACCGCGATGTGCCTCGCCACCGTCGGGCCGAATGGCGCGCCGTCTCAGCGGATAGTGCTGTGCAAGCATTTCGATCAGGAAGGATTTGTGTTCTACACCAATCTTGAGAGCCGAAAGGCCATGGAGATCGCGGGCAACCCACAGGTCAGCCTTCATTTCCCCTGGCTGCAGATCGACCGGCAGGTTCACGTCGAGGGAACCGTGAAGAAACTGGGCATCGCGACCGTACTGAAGTACTTCCTGAGCCGGCCCCGGGACAGTCAACTTGCCGCATGGGCATCACAACAGAGCCGACGGATCTCCGGCAGACAGATTCTGGATGATGAATTTCGACGGCTGCAGAACAAATTTGCAGACGGCGAAATCCCGTTGCCGTCCTTCTGGGGCGGTTTTCGGGTCACCCCCGCCCGCTGGGAGTTCTGGCAGGGCAGGGAAAACCGCCTTCACGACCGCTTCGAGTACCTGCCATCGGCTGACGGCCAATGGAGCATCGAACGGATGGCACCCTGAGCCCGACCGTGGTCAGGGTGCCTGCCGGGGACAACAGGGCTAGCTTGGAATACCTGGCTCGACGGCTTTCTTGCCCTCATGGTATTCGGTATAGACGTAGACGGGGATGTCCAGGTCTCCCAGCCGGGACTCGACCAGGGGAGATACCTCTGACCAGTCCAGTCCGCCTACACCAGTCGCCAGCTTAGGCAGCGCCAGAGAAGTAAAGCCCTCTGCTTCCACCAGCTTTGCCAGGGCCCGCAGGCAGTCCCCTACGTATTTCGTGGTCGCCTTGCCGGGCCGGCTGCCGTGGCCGTATCCGCCCTCCTGGGTCATCAGATTGACAATCCGAAGCTGATCCACCGAGCCCCACATCCAGACGCTACCCGGTTTCGGATGCTGACTGTTACACCAGTGGTGAAAATCCTTGTGCATGGATGGATAACGCTTGTGCAACGACAGCGCAAGCCCCTGTGTCATCGGATCATTGGCCGCGATGCCATGGGCGATCGCCTGAGCGCCCGTTAGTAAAATGTCGCCGGATACTTCGTAAATCATCTAATGCTCCCTTACAGCCTTGAGCGTGCCCGGATCAGGCACGCCGTAGTCGTGCAAGCAAGTTTCCCGGACTGCACGCCATAGAACAGTACTTCCATGAAAGCCTTGAGCGTGCCCGGATCAGGCACCCGTAGTCGTGCCAGAAAGTACTCACTCTGGCACCTCGTATCGATGGACTTCCGTGAAAGATGATTGAAGAGTAATTCGCGGGCTCGATGGTTACCTTGACTTGAATCGTCTTTGGGGCAATTTGCAGCAATCAATACACCGGGAATCGATCCCCCTGGGCCTACGAGAACGCAATTCCCAGGATGAGTCCACCGAACAGCAGCAGTCCATACCATCGATTGTGCTCAAAGCAGTACGCCACAAACCACAGCGGCCAGACCGATGCCGGATAGTGCTCGGGCCGATTGCCCGGTTTCGGATGGTCGAACACTCGCCATACCCGAAACGCGTTCTGCACCGCCAGGATCACAACCAGCGATGCAATGGGCATCCAGTCCATCAGCACAAATACCAGCACTGAAAGATACATGAGGCCAACCAGCCATTGACTGACCCGACGGGCGCGCGCTTCGCCGAACCTTACGGGCAACGTCTGAACGCCTTTGTCGCGGTCAAACCCGGCCTTGTCGATGTGTTTGCCGAAGATCACCGTTGTGGGCCCGAGACCTGCCAGAAAGGAGACCGCCAATACATGAGGCGTGAGCTCACCAGTCATGGCATAGGCGATCCCACCAACCATAAGGGGCCCCCAGGCAAGCCAGACCGCCACTTCACCAAGACCCCACTTCTTCAGCGGCCAGGTATAGAACAGCACCAGCAGCCCCCCGCACAGAGCTGGCACGATAACGCCGGCAGTGGTCAGCAATACCACGGCAGCCCCGCACACGAGCGCACCCCCGCCCGTTGCAAGCAACCCCAGCAGGACCTGGCGCTGGCTCATCAGGCGGTCTTCAAGAACGTGGGTGCCGTACTGCAGCCGGTAGTAGTTGCCGCTGTCAACGCCGAGTCGAAAGTCCACGAGATCGTTCAGCAGGTTATTGGTGGCGTGGGCCAATACCACACCGACCGTACACAACACCCAGACCAGCAGATTGAACTCGCCCTGGGGCCACACAGCCACCGCAGCGAACAAGGCCGAAAACAACGTCATCAGGAGTACCGATGCCCTGGCAGCCAGAAGCCAGCGCACAGCCCAGTGGGAACCAGACCACTGCTCCCGGGTGATTCGCGGCACGCTCCCCAGCGTGGCCAGAACGGTAACGCGATTGTCTTCAATGCCGGTCTGCAATGTTCCGATCCTCTTGTCTAACAGCCCTGAGCCCGTCAAAAGCCCTGAGCCCGTCAAAAGCCCTGAGCCTGTCAAAAGCCCTGAGCCTGTCAAAGCCCTGAACGTGCCCGTATCAGGCACGCTGTAGTCGTCCTGGGAAGTTTCCGACGGCACAGCGTCCAGCCAGAACGCCATCAAAGCCCTGAGCGTGCCATTCTGGCACGCCGGAGTCGTGCAAGAAGGTATTCAGCTGGCGCCTCGTAAACAGTGAACTTCCATGAACGCCATGAACCCAAGAGCATGTACAGCCCTCAGCGTATCCGGGTCAGGACGCCGTTGTCCTGCTGGAAAGTTGACCGATCATAAAGTGAGCGCCCGGAACTTCAGTATAACGCGCCATGGTAAGGACTGCGGTTCTTGAATCAATGCTGCAGATCAGTAACACTCCCTGCGGTTGCCACCAAAGGTTCTGACATGCGAGTTCTGATCACCAACGACGACGGCGTTGACAGCCCCGGCATTCACGAACTTGCACGCCAGGTGAGTGCTGCCGGCTACGAAGTGATCGTGATTGCGCCGGATCACGACGCGTCCGGTACCGGTGCGTCACTGGGAAGAATCTCTGCGGATCACCCGATCGCGGTCAAAGAGGTGCAAATCAATGATCTCGATGTGCCGGTATACGCCATCGCCGGGCCACCGGCACTGTGCGTGGTCACGGCGTATCTTGAAGCCTTCGGCCCGGCGCCCGATGTGGTCGTATCCGGAATCAATGCCGGGTTGAATACCGGGCGGTCCGCATTGCACAGCGGGACGATCGGCGCCGCCCTCGCGGGGCAGAACTTCGGGCTTCGATCCCTCGCGGTCAGCCTTGCCGGTGCTGCCCAGTGGTATTGGCCTACCGCGGCCCAGGTCGCCGTGGAAGTCTTGCCCACGGTCATTGAAGGCCCGGATCGCGGGGCCCTGAATCTGAACGTCCCGGGTATTCCCCGGGATCAGGTCAAGGGCATCCGCTGGGCAGAACTCGCGCACTACAATGCGGTAAAAAGCGCCATCCATCGTGTCGAGGATGGACACATTCATTTCCACATGGTGGAGTCCGGCTTTGAACCCCATCAACACTCTGACCTTGCCACCGTGCAGGCGGGCTACGCCGCCCTCACATCGCTACACGGCACAGCCGAGGTGTGGGCACCCGGCAGTCTGCCGGGCGTTCACTTCGACGCCGCCCTGGGCGTTCACGGTGCCACAGCAGGACATGAACTGCGGGCGTCGAAGGCGTTCCGGGAAGCCGTGGCGGACGTTCTGGATCAGGCGTTGAGCGCAGACCGGCCCTCCCAGGGAGACAGCTGACCCTCATAGACACCGGCACCTTTGCGGAAATGCGCGGCCTCGTCCAGGGTCTCCACAAACGGCATGTCTCGCGGATACAGGTCCTTGCCGCGGGGACGAGGGCCGGCCTTGGAAATATGCCCCCACAGGGGATGGCCAACGACTTCCTCGGCGATGGCAGCCGCTTCGATCAGCTTATCCAGGTTATAACCGGTTTCGATCCCGATCTCGTGACAGAGATCGACAAAATCCTCCGTGGGGACATGCCCCGCCGCACGACCATTGCCGCAGTATGGGCAGCCCCCCATTCCTCCGATAGAAGTATCAAATGAATCCACGCCGAGCTTCAGGGCCTCGTAGTAGCTGGCCATGGTCACGCCCCGGGTATTGTGCAGATGCATGTGAAAGCTGGTAATTTCCGGCCAGCGTTCCATGATCTCCTGCAGAGTCTGTTCCACGGTATGGGGCATGTTCCAGCCCATGGCCTCAACAAAGGAGCACCGCGTTACTGGAATATCCGCCTCGTGCCAGGCGTCGATCATCAGTTCCAGCAGGTCCATACGCTGGGCGAGGGTGAACTCACCTTCGTAGTTCGAACCAAACGGATTTCCCAGGGTCACGCCCCCACTTTCAGCCCCCGCTTTCTTCGCGGCAGACACCGTGCCCGCAATGCCTGCAATCTGCTGGGCCTGGGTGCGGTTATAGTTGCGCCGGGCAAACGTATCGCACAACTCCACGTGGACCGACGGTCTGCCACGACGCCGCACGTCGACCTTGGGATAGTAGGCATCCGCCCGATCAAAGCCCTTCTTGTTGAACACCGCGGCGGTATAGGTGATGCCCGGCTTCGGCACAAACTGCTCGGCAATCTCGTCAATACAGGCCATCTGCGGTGTCCACTTGGGGTGAGCAAAGGAGCCGATTGAAATCACCTTCGCGCCGGTTTCCCCGAGGGCATCCAGCAGGCGCAGTTTTTCGGAAACAGGGATGTCCGCGCGCTCAATCTGCAGACCCTCGCGCATGGTGTCGTCGGTAATGGTGACAGATTTGGGAAATGCCATGGTGCCTAGCCTCTTTAAGTGAATCTCAATCGGTCGGTTAAGTCAGCGTCATCAGACGTAGAGTGTGGCGAGCCAGCGGCATCAGACGTTGAGAACGCTGGGAATAGAGTAATGCAGCACTCGCCAACTTGGCAAATTTGCCTACATCGCCAGATCGTGGGCCGCGTCATCCGTCAGCTCACTGATTACCGGCGGCGTCGATGTGATCACGATGCCCTCCCGGGCGAGCCCACGGGTCACGCCGGGTAGTATCTGCTCAAGATATGGCAACAGCCGGGGATTGTCGACAGGGTCGAAGTCATACCGCTGCATCTCCGCGAAGGCCGTGGCCGGCGCGACCTCGCCAATGAGCGTTTCGTATAGAAACAGCACCCCACCTGTGCGCTGGGTTCCGGCTGCACAGTGCACCAGAACGCGACGCCCCTGGTCCAGCTCCGCATCGATCTTTTTGATGGCCCCGATATAGCTCACCATGTCCCCGGTGCCGTCCCCGGCAAGGGGAAAGCGGGCAATCTCGATGCCGAGTTCATCGGCTATGGCTCGCTCGGCCGTCTGGAATTCATGCCCCTCGACCTCAACTGTCAGGGTAACGATGGTGTCGATACGGTGCTTCTCGAGCACGGATTTGAGAAGGTCCGGATGGATTCGCCCACTTCGATACAGGCTGTCCTCAATCACCACGCCGAAGCGCTTTGGAAAAATCCTGGGTTTCACGAACTCGTTGAACGCGGCAGCCACGAGGATGACTGCCATGACCACTGCAGTGGCAATGAATATCCGTCGACGCAGCGAGGGCACGGCGACAGGCTCATTGGGCACGAGGCTGGATGAGGTCATCGCCAATTCCTACCGGAAGGTCTCGTTCAAGACCCGCGCGAGGCGTACACCCGCCTGCAACAACCGTTGTTTGACCACGGGCAGATTGTGGTAAGAGTACTCATAAGGGTTTCCCGGCACGGTATAGACCGTTTCCCGCAGGGCGATGGACTCATTGGCCCAGTCAATGACCCCGGCGTCCTGCCAGATTTGAATCTCCGCAGGGGTCGCCTGGTCGGTAAAATCAGCAAGCTCTGTGTAGCTGAGGCCGGTCGATTCAATGATTTTGCTATCCCAGATGGCGTGCAGGTTGGTGGGCTCGCCAAACCAGACGGCGGCTATGCCATTACCGCCACGGTCCGGGCCACGCCCGACATGCAGTGGCTGATGGATATCGCCAATAAGATGCACCAGCCATCGAAGGGCGATTTCTCTGTCCTGTCTGGACGCGTCCGGGTCGCGCAACTGCCTGATGAACAGCCGAATCCTGGCAATCACATCGCCCCTGTCCGACTTTCTGCTTTGATCATAGGTCTCGCCATCCTCGATGGTCACCCAGTGCCAGGTGGAGGCATGGTCCCATGCATCATCAGAGCGAATCTCGTCCGCCCAGGTCGACACCTGCGCCAGGGATTCCCTGCCAAGCAGGTCCTGCACGCCAGCCCGGGCCGAGTCAGTCAGATGATTCTCCGCAATCTGGCCGACCACCCGGTGCCCGGTCGCGCCGAATCCCGACGCGAGGCCGCAGTACACACTCAAAATCATCGCGAGAATCGTTCTCACACCCTTTCCTCCATCCGGATCCAATGGTGATCTTACCGTTCCCCCGGGTTCAATACAGCCGTTCCGGCGGCGAATCCACGAGCAGGAGTTCCGCCCGGATCTCTCCAGACAGATAGGCGAACACACGGCATCCCTGATTCCTGTGGTTTGCGCCTGGGCACGGACCCGGTTGAGGGCGTTGACCCAGGCTGATATAACTGTCCGTCCGCCCTGCGAGGAACCCATCAGATGAAGGCCATCTTTGTATTGCTCGACAGCCTGAACCGGAACTATCTGCCAGTGTATGGAAACGACTGGGTGAAAGCGCCAAATATCCAGACGCTGTCCAATGACGGGGTGACCATGGATAACCACTGGCTGGGTTCTGCCCCCTGTATGCCGGCACGACGGGATATTCTTACCGGCCGGCTGAATTTTCTTGAACGAGGCTGGGGAGCAATGGAGCCCTATGACATTCCCTTTACCCGGCTGCTGCGCAGAGGCGGCGTTCGGTCACACATGGAAACAGACCACTATCACTACTTTCACGTGGGCGGGGAGAACTACCACACCCAGTTCGACACCTACGGTTTCCATCGCGGCCAGGAACAGGACCCCTGGCAATCCCGGACGCACCCTCCGGAAGAACCGGAACATCTTGGCATGTGGAGCGCCCAGTACTACACCAACACCCTCAAGTTCGATTCGGCCGACGCATTTCCCACGCCGAAGACTTTCCTTGGCGCCATCGACTGGCTGAAGAACAACGAGGGTGCTGATGACTATATGCTCTGGATCGAAGGCTTTGACCCCCATGAACCCTTTGACTGTCCCGACGAGTACGTCAAGGCCTATGGGGATGACTGGACCGGCCCCTTGAACGAGTGGACCGGGTACCGCACCTTCGATGCCGGCGATGAAGCCCTGACCCATCTGCGGCGTCAGTATGCCGGGACGCTCACGATGGCCGACGAATACCTCGGCAAGTTGCTGGGCGAGTTGAAGCGTCAGGGGATCTACGAAGAAACCCTGATCATCCTGACGACTGATCACGGCCATCTGATTGGCGAGCACGGCGTAACGGGAAAGAACCGCTGGCACGTATGGAACGAACTCGGCAACCTGCCCATGATCGCCAAGCTGCCAGGCAACCACAACGCCGGCCAGCGGCGAGACCAGCTCAGCCAGAACATCGACGTCATGCCAACCCTGCTCGACTACTTCAACATTGAACTGCCCCACGCGATTCACGGTGAATCACTGAAATCCGTGTGGGAGAGTGACGCCCCGGTCGCACGGGAAGCAGCGCTCTATGGCTGGTTCGGGATGCCCGTCAATATCACTGACGGCCGCCATACCTACATGCGAGCAGCCGCAAATGAACAGAACACGCCACTTTATATGCACTATCAGATTCCCACAGCTTACAGCTTCCACGACGTGCCAGGGCCACGGATGTTCTTTGACCAGGCCGAACTCGGGGCCTTTCTGCCCTGGGTGCAATCTCCGGTCATGCGCGCACCATCACCCATGCGCCGGACCAGCATCGTCAAGGACAGCCAGTTGTTCAACATTGAGCAGGACCCGGGGCAGACCCGGAATCTCGTCGGCCAGCCCATCGAGGCGCACTACATCGAACTGCTCAAGCAAACCATGCACAGTGTCGAGGCGCCGCCCAGTCAGTTCGAGCGGCTCGGGCTGGTATAGCGACCGAGAGTGCGACCGTGAGTGACTGCTGCCTCCCCCAGCGCCCAACGGGCCGAACCGGGCGCAGCGACAAGCCAGTCAGCACCGGGCAGGCCGTCACCGACAGAAGGGGTATGGTCAATCTCTCGGGCGGGTCGTTCGTGATGGGTTCCAATGATCCGGACGCACGCCAGGAAGATGGCGAGGGCCCGACCCGGACCTTTACCCTTCGGCCATTCAGTATTGATGTGACCACCGTCACCAACCAGCAGTTTGCAACCTTTATTGACGCGACCCATTACGAGACGGACGCCGAGTCATTCGGCTGGTCCTACGTCTTCAAGGGGCTGCTGGCCAGGTCCCGCCAGCGCAAACTGAAATCCAGCCATGACGTCAAGGGTATGAACTGGTGGCTGGCGGTTCCCGGGGCCAGCTGGCGCAGGCCCGAGGGCTCCGGGTCCAATATCAACAAGCGCATGGATCATCCTGTGGTGCACGTCAGCTGGACCGATGCCGCCGCCTATTGCGACTGGGCAGGCAAACGGCTGCCTACCGAGGCAGAGTGGGAATTTGCCGCCCGGGGCGGGCTCGACGGCAAACGCCTGCCATGGGGCAACGAACTGCGGCCTGGTGGAAAACATCGCTGCAATATCTGGCAGGGGGACTTCCCGGACCATAACACCGGCGAAGATGGCTATGTGGGCACCGCCCCATCGAGATCATTTCGACCCAACGAGTTCGGGCTGTACAACATGTCGGGAAACGTCTGGGAATGGTGCGCAGACTGGTACAGCAAAGACTGGCGCGGCCAGGCGCCAGAGCACGACCCCACCGGGCCCGATTCCGGCGAACGCAGGGTCTTGAAGGGTGGCTCCTATCTCTGCCACGACAGTTACTGTAACCGTTACCGGGTAGCAGCCCGCTATGCCAATACCCCGGATTCTTCATCCGGACATGCCGGGTTTCGTTGTGTTGCGGATATCTGACAGCTTCCTTAGGTCCGAGACAGAGCCTGTTCGATTCGCAGCACCTGTTCTGCCACTTGCGCGCCCTGCCCGGTCAGGCTGTACCAGGTGCGGGGCGGATACCCCTCGTCAATGTGACGGTTGACCAGCGCCATCTGTTCAAGGCCTCGTAGCGCCTGGGTGAGCGCCCGGGGTGTCACGTTCAGGTCCGCCGCGATCACGTTGAACCGGACTGAGGCTTTCAGAATCACCAGCAGGATGGGGCAGGACCATTTCCGCCCGAGTATGCCCAGCCCCTCGGAGTGCTCCAGATAGGCCTGGCACGCGGCGGCAACCCGATGCCCCCGGTCGGTCAGGACGTACTCCGGGCGAAGCGGATGACCATAACCTGGATTTCTGATCACGAGCCCCATGTCCCGCAGCGCCAGCAATGCAGAGCGCAGCGAATCCCGGTTGATGCCCAGTGTATTGAGCAGCGACACAAACCGGAGCCCCACACCGGACTGATGCAATGCGGCCAACGCGTGGACGTTCCAGCGCAGATGAAAAAGGAGCTTGAGGTCTTCGATCAGATTATAATTGACTGAAAAGTAAAGGTAGTATACTTTTCATACTTAAGAGAGTACAGCTCAGACTTTACATGGAAGTTCCGGTCCAACACCGTGCCGTCCGGAGAACTTCCCGGCACGACTGCGAGGACACGGGCGAGCCGACGGCTCTATCGCTTCGCCAGGTTTAGTGAGAAACCATCCAAAAAGATTCGGGGAGACCACAAATGACAATCAAATTCGACGGCAGCATCACCCTTGCGGCCTCGGTCACCGACATCGACCGATCAATCCAGTGGTTCAAGGATACGCTGGGCTTTGAAGAGATCTTTCGGGCACCCGAAGCAGGCTGGGCCGAGATCACAACGCCCGCAGAAGGCATCAGCATCGGCCTTGGCCAGACTGAGGAAGTGGACGGAAAGGGGGGTACCACGCCCGTGTTCGGCGTGGCTGACATCAATGCTGCCAGAGCGGAACTTGAAGCGAGGGACGTGAAGTTTGATGGCGACACCATCGAGATTCCCGGCCTCGTCAAGCTGGCGACCTTCTATGATCCGGATGGCAATACCTACATGCTGGCAGAGTCGGCGATGAACCAGTAGGCCCCGTTCTCCGGCCATTTCAGGACTGACCGGCGCACACTCAAGACTCGCTCCAGCGACCGTTTATGCACTGCTTCCAGGGCCAGTTCAAGGACTGCAGCAGGGACCAGAGGCAGTGCGGTCCGCTTTGCCCTGGTACTTCCCGATCACCTCTTCTTGCGCCGAATTCAGCAGGAACCTCTGGGTCAGAACGATGCGCGGATGCCGGGCAGTATTGGGCGCCAGCGTATGCAGTATCCGCATGTCGGTCAGGTAGACGTCTCCCGGCGCGCCGCACAACTCGACCACCTCTACGGGGATGTCATCGACCAGCCACCGGGCACCTACCAACTGGTCCCGACCCGGAGTTTCCCTGTTCATCAGCATCTTGAAATACTCAACCCGCTTCAGCCGCCGCTTGACGTCTTTGGATGACAGCCATTGCCCCGCCTGATTACAGAACCGATGGGAACCCGCCACGACCAGTGTGCCGCCACCGCCCGCCGGGACGGCATCGACGCAAACAAATGCCTGCACACCGCTCATTTCACCAGACGACACCCGGGGCATGTCCAGATGCCAGATGTTGTGAGGCACGGTCCAGGTGCTGGCATTGGGCAGGGTAAACAGCAGTTGCGGTCGGTCCATCATCGAACTGGCCGGCTCACCATCCAGCAGTTGATCGACTGCCGCCAGCAGTTCATCAGTCATCACCTCACGAAAGTGGCGGGACTTGCTGACCCGCTTGACGAACTGACTGCCGCTCGTTGGCCAGATCAACTCGCAGGCACGGCCCGGTGCGCCGTCGCCATCTTCATACACGCCGGCTTCCTGCAGGCAACGCCAGATCACCTGTCGTGAGGCCTCCAGGTGCTGTCCGGGAATCAGGCCCGGCAGATGCAGGATGCCGCGGTCTGCAAACGTCTGTCGCTGTGAATCCGTGAGCATGGCCCGATTCTAAACCTTCCAGGGTGTCTTAACAAACCCATCCAGCGCTACCGGGAGCCACCCTGTCCGCCTGCAATCGAGCCGCACCGACATGCTCGCCTGCTGATCCGGTTGACCGCAGCTCCGCAACCACCTAATTTAATCGCCTCACAACCCACGGTTCTCCAATGCCCAGCAGTGTCGAGAAAATCTGGAGGTCTTTCGACCGGTCAAGCCCACTCGAGCAGGATATTCTCGTGGTGCTGGCGGTCCACTACGAACCCATCACCCAGACGGACCTCAGCAACGCATTGAGCGGGCTCGGCAAGCCCGGCTCGTCCATCAACAAGACCTGGCGTGAGAAAATGCTGCAACTGCAGTTGATCGGGATTCACCAGAGTCGCCTTGTCTGTAACGAACTGCTGAGCAACCAGCTTGCATTCGAGGCCATCAAGAAGGGCAGCTACGAGAAGATCTACGCCATCGGGGATCGAACTGCAGCATTCTACAGCCGCTATGACAGCTGGCGGTATGACTACTTTCACTACGATCCCTGGCGATACAAGCGCCTGCTGCGGCATGCGCTTTTGCATCACGACACCCCTGCCTTCTGCGACCTGATGAAGATCAAGGAGCCTTTCGCGCCGCCACCGCCAGATCGCATGCGCATACTGTTCGAGGTAGCCGCCCCCCGGGACGCCGACTGGTTCTATTCAATGACCCCGGCGTTCCAGTACCAGGCTCTGAAATATCCCCTGGACCATTGCCAGCATCATCTGGTGAACGCCCCGGTCCTGTATGACATTCTGCTCAACTGTGCCAGCAGTGATCCTGACCCGGACACACCGCTGCGAACCCTGCTGGCCGAGCAGGACCTGTTCCGGCTTGATACTGCGGCATTCAAGGCGAATTCTGGCATGGCCTCCCCATCGCCCGATCTGACTGCGCTGCACGCCGCACAGCAGTTTCTGGCGGGAGACTATGAGCAGTCCTGCGCCAACTTTGCGCTGGCGGTTGCTGCCAAAAAGAAAGCCACCAGAAAGCGGAATATCCGTTTCGAAGGACTTGTCGGGCTGATTTATTGCCTTACCCTCGTCAAGGCAGGAGGCGCTGACAACGAGGCGCTGCTCAAGGGCCAGGCAGCCGCTTCATCGACCAGGGATGTATATGAGCCATTGCGCTTCTGCTTCGAAATGCTGGGTGAGTTCCGAAAGGTCTGGGATGGCAGACAGGATCAGGGCGAGTTTATCGCCAGACTTGAGTATGGCTACCTCGACTTTGAATATCCTGCCAGTCAACTGGTGCAGGCCCTGATGTTCCTCTGGCTGGACCAGCCAGTACCGAAGGAACTTCGGACAGCCCTTGAAACGATCGTGGACAAGGCAACTGAAACGCCGTCACTCTGGCCAGCCGGCGAGGCACCCCTGCTGTTGGCCGCGATCGCCGGCGCGCCGCCCCAGGGCCTCGCCGCCATGATGCCAAAACTCGCCAGCTGGGAACGGGCCCTCGATGCACTACTGGCGTTGTCCCCGGCGGAGCGGACGACAGCGCACCCGAAGCAGACCGTGGAGAGCCGGCTCATCTGGATGCTGTATCGTGAACAGGGCCAGCTCCGGCTTGAACCCCGGGAACAGAAACCTCGCAAGAATGGCGGCTGGACCAAGGGGCGCACCGTGTCCCTGACGCGGCTGCTGGAGAACCCGGATGAGTTCGCCATGCTGACGCCGGAAGATGAACGCATCTGTCATCACATCCGACCGAATCTGTATGGATACCCCTCGTACCATCTGCCCGTTGGCCATGCCCTGGCGGCTGCAGCCGGCCATCCCCTGGTATTCTGGAAAGACGCACCCGACCAGCCAGTGGAGGTGACGTCCCGCAGTCCGGAACTGATCGTCAAACAAGCATCCGACCACGTGACCCTGACGATGTATCCGTCGCCGGACCAGGACAGCGACGACGAGCAGTGGGACCTGGAATCAGCACTGGACACGGAGGTGCTCATCGAACGGCCCGGCGCCATCGACGTCTACCACTTTTCTGAACAACACAGGCACATCGCCCGCATCATTGATGGTGAACTCAAGGTGCCCGCCGCCGCGAAAGACCGAGTCCTGGAAAGTATCATGTCCATCTCGCCACTGATTACAGTGCACTCCGACCTTCCTGGCGTTGACGCCGACATGACGGAAACCGTCGAAGCCGACGCCACCCTGACCATCAATGTCCAGCCCGAGGGTGACACACTGAGGCTCGACATCGCCGTTACACCCTTTGGACAGGGCCCGCGCTTCCTGCCCGGCGCGGGCGGCGAAACGGTGTTCGCCGAAATCAACGGCGAGCGCATGCAGACCCGGCGCGACCTGGCCGGGGAAAGCCGAAGACTGCAGGCGCTGCTCGCGTGCTGCCCGGGTCTGCAGCAGCAGCGCGCCGGCATCTGGCTGTTCGATGATCTGGAACAGTCACTGGAAGGGCTCATGGCCATTTCTGAGATGGACGATGCCCCGGTGCTGGCATGGCCGGAAGGCAAACAGATCAGGCTTCATGAAACGGCCGGTGTAAGCGCCGTATCACTGTCCATTCGCAAGCAAAACAGCTGGTTTGATGTGGATGGCGAGCTTCAGATCGGCGAGGCCGATGTGTTGAATATGGGCAAGCTCCTGACCTTGATTGGCGACTCTGCGGGCAGATTTGTCCGGCTGGGCGACAATGAATTCATGGCACTCACCGATGAGCTTCGAAAGCGGCTGGAGCAGTTGCGGGCCATCTCGAGCAACGGACGGGTGCATGGCCTCGCCGGGATTCACCTGGAGGAGGCCACTGAGGGAATGTCCCTGGATGCTGATGATCACTGGCAATCATTCCGGGACCGCCTGCAGACCGCACGAGACTTTGAACCAGCGATCCCCACTACCCTGGAGGCCGACCTGCGGGACTACCAGCAGGATGGATTCCGCTGGCTGGCGCGGCTGTCGGCCTGGGGGGCAGGGGCCTGTCTGGCTGACGACATGGGCCTCGGGAAAACCCTGCAGTCCCTTGCCCTCGTCCTGACCCGGGCCAGGACAGGGCCGACGCTGGTGCTGGCCCCCACATCCGTCTGTGCGAACTGGGTCGAGGAGATTCACCGGTTTGCCCCAACCCTGAACGCCCTCGTCTTTGGTGATGGAGACCGGGAAAGCGTTCTGGCCACCCTTGGCCCGTTCGACGTACTCATCGTGAGCTACGGTCTGCTGGCCTCGGAATCAGAACGCCTGACAGACGTTGACTGGTGCACCATCATCGCGGACGAGGCCCAGGCATTCAAGAACGCCAACACCCTGCGCTCCAAGGCGGTCATGAAGCTGAGCGCGCCCTTTAAGATGATCACTACCGGGACGCCCATCGAGAATCACCTGGGGGAATTGTGGAACCTTTTCAACTTCATCAATCCGGGCCTGCTGGGCAGTCTGGATCAGTTCGCCACCCGCTTTGCGCGGCCCATTGAGAATGGCGATGCTGACGCGAGGGCCGCGCTTCGAAACCTGTTGCAGCCATTTATCCTTCGACGCCTGAAAAACGACGTCTTGTCCGAGCTGCCACCCCGTACAGACATCACATTGCTGGTGGAACTCAGCCGTGAGGAAGCAGCCCTGTACGAAGCGCTCCGGCGCGAGGCCGCGGCATCGGTGATGAGTGCGGAGTCCGACCAGCAGCAGCGGATGATCGCCCTGGCCCACATTACGCGATTGCGACAGGTCGTGTGCAACCCTGCCCTCGTGATGCCCGAGGCCGGCATTACCTCTTCAAAACTCGCCATGTTTGCTTCGGTAATCGACGAACTGCGGGAGAATCGACACAAGGTGCTGGTCTTCAGCCAGTTTGTCCGCCACCTCACGCTGGTACGAACCTATCTGGATGAACAGGCCATCCCTTACCAGTACCTGGACGGCAGCATGCGACCCGCAGAGCGGAAAAAGGCAGTGGCGGCGTTTCAGGACGGCGAGGGGGACGTGTTCCTGATCAGCCTCAAGGCGGGCGGTATGGGATTGAATCTGACCGCCGCCAACTATGTGATCCACCTGGACCCATGGTGGAATCCAGCCGTCGAGGACCAGGCAAGCGACCGCGCTCACCGCCTGGGGCAACAGCGCCCGGTCACCGTTTACCGGCTGGTCGCGGCTGACACCATCGAGCAGAAGATCGTCGAACTGCATCAGCACAAGCGCGACCTTGCCGAGGGACTGCTCGAAGGAACCGACATGGGTTCACGCATGACATTTGACGACATGCTGGCCCTGATAGGCCAGGGGGCACCTGGATCGGGATAGGCCGCTGCTCTCAGAACTCTCTGCGTGAATCTCCCTGTCATTGTCTGGTACGCTATCGGCACATCACAGATAAACAGGATTGGTCTTGAAAGCGTACCAGGTCACCAGATTCGCCGAACCACTACAAGCACGCGACGTACCCACACCGGAGCCAACGGGAACCCAGGTGCTGATCAGAGTCAGCAAGGCAGGGGTCTGTCATACCGACCTGCATCTTCAGGATGGCTACTACTCACTGGCTGGCGGGGCCAGACTGGATCTGAACGAGCGGGGAATCAAACTTCCCCGGACCCTTGGCCACGAACTATACGGAGAGATCGCCGCGGCGGGCCCGGACGCTGGCGATGTCACCGTGGGCGAAGGCCGGCTGGTGTACCCATGGATAGGATGCGGTGAGTGCCCGGTGTGCCTGGCCGGCAATGAGAATATCTGCGCAACACCCCGGTCCATTGGTGTCTTCGTGGATGGCGCCTATGCAGACTACTGCCTGGTGCCGCACCCGAAATATCTTCTGGATATCGGCGACCTGGACCCGGTGGTCGCGACCCCATACAGTTGTTCCGGCGTCACGGTTTATAGCGCCCTGTCCAAGGCGCTGCCGATCCAAGAACAGGAGTGGCTGGTCATCATGGGCGCCGGTGGGCTCGGCCTGAATGCGATCGCGATTGCCAATGGGCGAGGCATCCGCAATGTGCTCTGCGTCGATATTGATGACACCAAGCTGACAGCGGCCCGGGAAATGGGGGCTACTGCGGTGCTCAACTCGGGGAACCCGGAGGCTCTCGCCCGTCTGCAGGAACTGACTGGCGGCGGGCCCCGTGCTGTGGTCGACACCGTCGGCGCGGAGGCGACCGCGAACCTGGGGATCGCATCGCTACAGAAAGGTGGGCGCTATGTGATTGTCGGGCTGTTCGGCGGCGGCGTCACCATCGCCCTGCCCACCTTGCCGTTAAGAGCGATTTCCATACTGGGGTCCTATACCGGCAACCTCAGCGAACTCAAGGCACTCATCGAACTGGCAAAGAGCGGCAAGGTCAAGCCCCTGCCTGTGGCGACCCGGCCCATGGCGGAACTGACAGACACTCTGGATGCGCTTCGCAGCGGCAATATCGTCGGGCGCGTGGTGATGTCAAACGAAAGCCATTAATCTGCCCGGACTCAACTGCCTGCCAGAGGGGAGACTGGTCGTAGCCCCTCTCAAAGAAGGAACCGGCCAGTCATCGGTTTTCGGTCTTCGATTCTCTCTTTCGAGAACTTGCTGGCCCAGGTGAGAAAGGCCAGGTACTCGGCCGGCGTCAGCGAGGTCCCCGGGTTGGCCAGCTTCCTGAAGTCGCGTTGCAGGTCTTCCGATGCGGCGTCGGCCAGCATCTCCTTCTTTTCCAGGTCATTCAGTCTGGTCATACTTCCTCTTCAACTGATGCAGCAGATCGGTTGCTGAATAACCGCTCAGTAACAATCTATGGACGCATGAGCTGTGGGAGGTCCACCATTCAGGACCCGTCAATCCCGACCCAGGTCCGGTCCCGTACGGAGCGCTCGACTGCCTCCAGGATCACCTGGTTATGCAATCCATCGGCGAAACCCGGTGACATCTGTTCGCCCTTGCGGATCGCGTCAATGAAGTTCATCACATTCCGCTGCAGATAGTCTTCGGCTGTCCGTTTGAACCTGGCCGGAATCGGCACTGACAGCATCTGGTTCTCCCGTGCAAACCTGCCGATGGAGGCCCGGACAGTCATCTGGTCGTTGAAGTCCATGATGAGGGCACCCTTGTCACCGTATATCTCCAGCCGCTGGTCCATTCCCTCACTGATCACATTGCGGGAACTGGTCAGACTGCCCATGGCGCCGTTGCCAAACCGCACCAGGAGTGACGCGGCGTCATCCACCTCAACCCGTCCGGAACCGCTGCCATCCGGCAACGGCCGCTCGGGTGTGAATGTGGTGGTATCGGCTACCACTGAAGTGATCTGCTCGCCGCTCACCCATTCCGCCAGATCAATGATGTGGGCACCGATGTCGCCAAGACAGCCAGACCCGGTCTTCTCCTTGCGCAGACGCCACACCAGGGGCACGGCCGGATTGATCAGCCATCCCTGATGGAAACAGCCATTGATATGGAAGATCCGGCCCAATTCGCCCTGACTGACCAGATGACGGGCATACACTGCCGCAGAAGGATGTCTCCAGGTGAAGTTGATGCCGGTCACCACACCCGCCGCATCCGCCGCCGCTTTCATTCGGCGCGCTTCGTCCACATTCATGGCCATGGGCTTTTCACAGATGACATGCTTGCCGGCAGCCAGCGCCGCGATGGCGATCTCCGCATGAGAGTCGTTCGGAGTGACGATGGCGATGGCATCCACATCGGGCCTGGCCAGCAATTCGTCCACGTCACCGACCGCATCGGCAACGTCATATCGATCGGCCATGCGCCGGGCGCTCTCGATGTTGGGATTACACACCGCCACCGCGCGGGCGCCAGGATGGCGCTGACTGGCCGCAACAAAATGTCCGGCCCACATTCCCGAACCGATCACACCTACTCCGATTTGCTGTTCCACTGATGCCCCTGTTGCTGTTTATTTCCGGCAGTTTACCTGAATCTGAAAATTGATCAGGATGTGCGGGCGGCCATTTCCTGGCGATAGCGCTCCGCATCCCAGTCAAGCAGCCCGGCCACCTCCCGGGCATCCAGGGTGCGCAAGGGTTCGGACGGAAGCTGCCGGGACAGCACCTCGTGGTAACACTGCAGCTGCAGCTGGTGGGCCAGCCCGAATGCGCTACTGACAAAGACGCCCCTGCCCGCCAGGAAGAAGAACAAGGGGACTGAATTCATTTCCGCGACCGCCGCCGGGTCATCCACGCAGAGAGGCGACGGCCCGAGAAAAACCACATGATCGGGGTACAATGCCCAGTCCCTGGCCAGCCGGGAATACAGTGCCGGATCCGTTGCAAGCCCGTGAACCCCGCGTTGGAGCAGCGGCGTGAATTCCGTCCCGTTCAGAATCAACGGTTCATGCGCCAGGGGCGCCGATGGCGCTCGCGTCGAGGCTCCTGTTGAAGAGGATCTTGAAGACGGTCTCGAAGAAGCCGGCGAAACGGTACCGATCACCGGTGCCGCAAAGCGCCGCAGCAGCGCATCCAGTCTGGCCTGAAGTGATTCCATGTCATCCGCTCCCACCACCACGCCATGGTTGGCGAGCAGCAGGCTGTGGACCTCGCCGGACCCGGCGAGCGCTTTGGCCACGGCACCGGCGAGTTCAGCACCTGGTGTGGCATAAGGTACGAGCGCGAGGCCTTCCATATCGCTATCGCTCACATCCGGCAGGCGCCTGCGGACCAGGTGTGCCAGCGGTTCAACCGCATGCAGGTGGGCGACGAAACGATGGGGCATCAGCCCGTGCAGCAGCGTCTCGATCGAGGGGCGCAGGTCACTTCCGGGCATGGTCTGAGGCTTGTACGACAGCGCACCGGCGGCCAGCGCCTGACGGATGGCATTAAGGTCCACCGGCGCAAAGACGTCACGGTCTGCTGCATCGGCGAGCCACATCCCCGAGCCCTTGATCCATAAAACACCCTGCTCTTTCCAGGACACATTGCCGCCGCCTGCCTGCACCAGCAACGGATCAGACCCGACCTGCACGCAGAATCGCGTCACCGACTCACGCAGGCTCATGGGGTCCGCCTGTGAGCTGCCAGCCTGCCAAGCAGCTGGCTCAATTCCGAAAATGTCTCGAAGCTGGCGTCCGGCTGGTGTTCGCCGGAACCAACTTTGACCCCCTCATGCAGCTTCTGCAGTGTGATCGCGCTGATCTTGTCCCGCGCCCCACTGATGTCGTTGATGGGATTGTCTCCAATCATCCAGATCCGGTCTCCTTCGGGGCGCAGCTTGTCAACGGCGATCCGAAACGGCGCCTCATGGGGCTTGTCGAACCCGGCCTCCTCACTGGTTACGATGTAGTCAAAATACTGGTCCAGCCCGAAGTACACGATCTTTCTGAACTGGATCTGTGCCGTCAGGTCCGTCACCACCGCCGTAGGAATGCCCAGCAGACGGATCTCATCGAGCAGATTTTTGACCCCGTCGAACAGGGTCGCATGGCTGAGAAAGGTGCGCCAGTAGGTCTGTTCGAAATCCAGCGCCAGCAGCACCTGGGAGCCCAGCCCCATGATCTCCAGCATGCGCTGCAGGTACAGCAGACGGTTGTGGGACGATGCCGTGGCGCCAAGCCGGGTCTTGATCTGCTGGCGCGCATCAGAATACGCTCGATCGAAATCGTCACCGGATACCGACAGGGTGCGGGTGATCTTGGCCCGCACGGCTTTGCGCGCCGCCAGATGGGCCGGGTCGTAGTGATAGAGCGTATTGTCGGTGTCAAACAGGATGCCGTGGGGCAGTTGGGTCAGCCTGTCCTGGTTGAAGATCTTCATCAGATAAATCGCCTGGTGAGCGCCTGGTTGATGTGTGACAGCGTGATCAGTTGCATCAGACCCAGCACACCGCTCTCCCACCCCGGCGCTACGTCCAGAAAGTCGATGAGCCGGGGGCAGAGCATGGCGGCTGCCATGGCGACGTCTTCGGCATCGACGTCACCCTCCATGGTGATCTCTACCATGCCGTCATCCTCGATGACGTTCAGGTCCACATGCAGCCCGCAGACGCCTACCAGCACCCGCTGCAGGGAGCGCTCGTTCAGTTCCTGGCGGGTTCGCACCACCAGCTTGAACCTGGGCGCTTCAGCGGCAACCGGGTCCTGGATCATCGCCGGGTGGATCGGCTGGAGTGAGAAAATCAGGTCTGCGTGCTCTGCCTGGGGACGGATGAACCGGTCCGAGTCCGGTTCCCGGGCAGCGAAGGCCTCGGCCACTTCCCCGGCCGTATGGCCACGCTCACCTACGTCCCGACGAAACTTGAAATAGCGGCGCAAACCTTCGTCAATGTCCAGATAGACGCGCAAATGGTAGCAGGCCCTCAGAATGGGCAGATACAGCGCATGCAAGCCGTTGGCGATGATGAAGTCATTACTCGGCACGCGCCGGGCGCTGCTCATTCTGCCCGACTCGTGATCGTATTCCTTCGCGGTAATGGTCTTGCCGTCTGCCAGGGCCACGAGGTCACTGCTGAAGGCCTCGATATCATTGGCCATGGGATTCAGATGAGTCATCACCTGCCACATGGGTTTCTGACGATCCCACAGATGGTAGTTGTCCCCGGACAGCATGACCACGGAGTGCCATCCAAACAGACCCGCGACGGCCCTGCAGAAAGTATCCTTGCCTGACCCCGAATCACCCGCCACGCCCATCACAAACGGGCTGCGGCTGAGGCGGAAGTAATCGTTGCGGCTGACCGTCTCCCGCCACATTCTGACGGCCAGAACGATTCCCGTGGCCACCAGAGCCGTTTGCAGCAATGAGACGGCCCGGGCATCGACCCAGGCTGACAGGGCGAGCGTCATCCCCGGCAGCACCAGCGGATGGACCAGTGCGGCAGACAGCACATAGAACGCGGAGAACACGGCCGTCAGCGCGACGGCCATGCGGTCGCTGCTGGCCTGATAGAACACCAGGAAAGGAATCGCCCAGATGAACCAGCCCGGCGCCGCGTGCGTCATGAGCACCACACCCAGAAAAGCGACCCCGAGGGTAGCCTGCAGCAGTTCATAGTTGAGGCGCCGGACGCGCCACACGCTGTAGAGCAGTACCAGATAGAGCAGTGGCAACAGATAGATCCTGACCTCCGGGGCCAGTTCGATCGCCAGCCGATACACCTTGTCCATTTCGGGATTGCCAAACAACATGAACATGCCGGCCCGGGACAGCAGGAACGGTACCGCAAAAATCAAGGCACCCACGGCCGCACCAAATACAAACCGGGTCCAGAGCTGTCTGACGGCGCGGTTGTTCAGGAAATAGATCACAAAGAACGGCAATGCGATCACCATGCTGAGTTTGCCGGACACCGCCGCAATGCACAGGAACCCTGCGGCCTCAAGACGCCGCTCCCGCACCAGATAGAGCGAACCTACCAGCAGCACAATCGGCAGCAGATCGTTGAAACCCAGCCCATAGCTCGCAAAGATCACGATGGGCGAAAGCCAGTACACTGCCAGCACCAGCGTCCGCTTGAGGGGAAACAGCCGCAGCAGCATCAGCAGCAGCGCGAGGTCCGCCACGAACAGGGTCGCCATGTATCCGACCAGCAGCGGCACGCCGGTCCATTGACAGACCGCGGCCAGTGGTAGAAACGCCAGCCACATCGCGTAACCATAGGGGAATGCCGCCGGGTCGCCTGAGGCGGCCAGCCAGCTGCCCCAGGGGTTGACCGTCAGCATTGAGGTGGTGAGTTCCAGAAACGGTACATACCACTGCGTTACCGCCGCCGGGACCACCAGCATCACCAGCAATAGCCGGAGCAGTGTCCCGAGGACGAACAGCGGATGCAGTGCCAGCGCCTTCAAGAATCCGCCCAGAGGTCCGCGCGTTTGGTACAGACGGCTTCGGCCACGATCCCCAGCTCTGCCAGCAGCCTGCGCAGCGCCGGGACTTGCTGGTCTGCATCACGACCCTGCAATTCCGGCGACACCAGGCACAACCGAAAACCTGCTGACGTGAGGCGCCTCGCCTCGTCACCGGTGAGTGGAAATCGAGTGAAGCAGTCGACCCACACCCAATCGACCTTTCCCGCAAGCGTCAGCGCCGTGTCGATGGATTCGAACTCGGATGCCCGGACTGCAGCCCGCGGCTCCCCAAGATTGGCCCATTTCACGAGAAACGGAAACGACTGGTCCAGAAAGAAGAAATCATCGATCCCATGGGCGGCCATGCTGTCCAGCAGGGCTCGCTCCAGCCCCTCCTCCTTGACGTTCAGAATCAGGGTGCCGTGACGATAGTGTTCGATCCACTCGTCAAAGGACGTCCCCGGGGCAAAAGGATCATGATGGATGATCAGGGCATCGCCTCTCGAACGGATATCCACCTCAACGCCGTACTGCACCGGTGACGCGTCCAGTTCCGCGATGGTATTCAATCGATGCATGATGATCTTCATGGTGGCACACAACCCTTGAGCGAGTCGACATTGAACACCCGGTACTTTTGAGATGTAAAGGCGGTTTCACAGGAATCAAACCCCATCGTCGCACGGCGGTTGACCACCACCCAGTCCAGACGAGCCGATGCCGCCATCGACAGAAAGTCTGCCGGGTCGTGGGCGTCATAGAATCTGCTGTATTTTTGACCAATCCAGCTTCCCGGCACCGCTGCGAGCGAATCGCTATCGCCATCCACAAGGGACAGTCGCCGGTCATATTCCAGGAAATGATCTTCCGTAAACGGGAACCCGTTGCCAAAGAAAACGCCCCTGCCGGAGAGGATCGGCAGGGCATAGCGGATGTTGCCGAACGGCAGGATGAATACCTCGTCCGGGGCCGTGTGCTCGATCGCAAAGGCAATGAGTTCCCGGTCCAGCTGATCGATTCCACCCAGCCTGTTGGCCCGACTGTTGTACCCGACTGCCAGCCACGCGACCAGTGCTATCAGGGGCAGGACGGTCCAGACCGGAATCGATCCAAGGAGGCGGGCCGCTGCCAGCAGCCATGAGCGTGCCCGGGTCCACCGCTCCGTAGTCGTGCCGGGAAGTTTCCCGGACCACACAGCGTGGGGCCGGAACTTCCATGAAGGTACCGGCTCCAGCCTCGGCGCCGATGTCCTCACCATCATCCGTGCAAGCGGCGACAACAACAGCACCAGCGTGAAGGCTGCCAGAAACCAGGGCCCAAAGGTCATGAATCGTGCGGGCCCGAGCGCCACCACCGCCTTGACGGGCATGATCTCGACGAACACATACTGCATCAGCAGCGCGCCGGCATACGCCAACAATGCCAGCAATGCGTTTATCCAGCAGGGGTTACGGGCCCGCCACAGACTGACGGTCAACGCCATGAGCCCCACCATCACCGAACCGAACGACACCCACCAGGGGTAGCTTGTCAGGGTACCGAACGCGGCGGGCAGGTAGTGGGATGGATGACCCTCGACCACATAGATCCGCACGAATTCGGCGCTGCTGACCGGCTCCGCGGGACTGAACACCAGGGCGACCAGCGCCGCTGCAGCAAGTGACGGGGCGAGGCCGGACAGAACCAGCCTGATATTGGGCCGCGGCGCCAAGCCCCTTACTAACAGCACAATGGCTGCTGCGCTCGTCAACAACCCCATGGCGGGATGAAAAACCGTGCCTGTGAACACCAGCATGCCGCCCACGGCGGCGAAGCGGTGCAGCAGGCAGAAACCTGCCAGGGTCAGCAACATACCCAGATTATGGGGCGTTGGATCAAAACCAAGCGGCCGCCACCACGCGACGCTCAGCCAGGCGCCGGCATCGCCCTGCATCAGCACCATGGCAGCCAGCGCCAGCAGGCAACCGGGCAGCGCCAGCAGCGGGGCGTCCGGCAGATGCACGCGGGTCACCCGCACCAGGAACAGGACCGCCACCATGGGCATCAGCACCAGCATCAGTGACTTCATGATGGTCAGGCCGCCACCGAGGTCCGTCCCTGACCACAATGTCAGTTGGGCAATCAGATAGATGTAGGGCAGCCGAGGATTCGGGGTCACGCTGGTGCTCGCCAGGAAATCGTTGGCCAGGCAATCCGGGGCCAGCAGCCGACAGACCGCGGGCAGGTTGTCCACTGCCGGCCAGGTGAGCGCTGGCGTCAGGGCGTGCTGCGCCAGTACATACAGGGATGCCGACACGGCCACCAGAGGCAGCGCCCGGTTCAACGCGGCTGACTCTGTACCGGACAGTGCAACGTTCACAGCCGCTGCCGAAGCCGGAAGCTGAAGCTCACAGTCCGGCTGATGAACCGCCATTTTCCGCGCCAGTCAACATTCCAGTGAGACTCGCCGTGGGCCCGGTCCGCGAACAATACCGGGAAGCGATGCACCGCGAGACCAGACCGCTTTGCCAGGCAGTAGAAAAAGAGATCAAGCGAAAAGTCATCGGGTGGATCTTCGAGGGACTCATAAAAACGTCGGGGAAAGAGGTTTGGCTGGGCATTGATGTCCCATAGTGGCGTCAGCAACAGGATCGTCTCGAACAGACTCATTCCGACGGTGAACACCACATCTCCAGGCGGCCGACCGTATCGACGCCCCTTCACAAAGATGTTTTCGCCGTGAGTTTCAAACAGATGGCATCCTGTAATGACATCAGCAGGGTCGGTCTGCAGATCAGCATGGGTCCAGCCCAGAATCTCTCCCCTCGCCGCCCCGAGGCCAGCTTTGATGCCGTGGCCATAGCCGCGGTTCTCCACCACCCGGACCAAGCGACAGCCGGGATGCTCGGGCAGCAGACGATCGAGCACCGCGCTCGTGTCATCGGTGGAGCCGTTGTCCACGATGATGACCTCTGCGTCCATGGCACCGGTTACCTCATCACATCGGGCCAGCAGCCCCGGCAGACTGGCGGCCTCGTTGTAGCAGGGAATGACCAGCGATAACCTCACGCAGCCTCCCGGAATACGAACCATTTCATGCCCGCAAAATTCAGCGTGGCGGACACCCCAGTGGCCGCAATGAAGGCCGCGGCGACCGCCACGTCCTGGCCGATGCTGGCCAGCACAACAAGGCCCACGCCATTGATGAGGACATTGACCGCCAGCGTACCGGCATACAGCGCAATGAACCTGACGGCACTACCCCGGGCATGCTGCCGGCCTCCAAAGGTCCAGAATCGATTGACGAAATACGCAAACACTGTGCCGGCGACAAAACCTGCCCCTTTGGCAAGGTCCACATCCGCAGCCAGCCCGATGACCAGACCACGGTAGATCATGAAGTCCACGATGACCGTCAGCGTGCCCACAATGAGAAAGATGCCCAGCTCTTTTTTCGGCAGCCTTGAGCGTGCTCGTATCAGGGGGGCCGCTGCCTGCGGCCAGAAGTTGCGTGACAGCCTTGAGCGTGCCCGCATCATGACACGCCATAGTCGTGCTGGCAGGCCTCCCGGACCGCGCGCCATGGAACAGAACTGATATGACAGCCTTCGTATCATCGCGCTTTCGCCGGCAACCCGGGAACCATCGCCACGTATCTGTGTTCAAGGTCAGCCAGTCCCGCTACAGCCAGCCGCACGTCCTGATCCAGACGATAGGGATGGCCGGCCCACTTATGAAAGCAGGACTGCCAGTATTCGAAGGTTCGCAGTTCGTCCGGCGTACCCCAGCAGAGATAGTGTTCCACCTCGAACAGGCGGCAGCGCAAGCCGAGTGCGATCGCATCATTGATGCTGCTGTCGAGATAGAACTCACCATTGACCCTGCCATTGCGTTGCATCAGCCGGTTCACACAACGACGCAAATCCTCGCCCCTGCGAAACGTAAACGTGCCTATGATCACCGGGTCTGACTCCGGTTCCGACAGGGGCTGCTTCACCGACACACTACGCACAACATCCCCGTTCACCACATCAATCCAGCCGTAGGACTCCGGTTTCCTTGCTGCCGCCCCATGGCCCCGCACGCCCCAGACGATCACATCCACGTCCTCATCGGACATGAGTGCCGCGAGCGCCTCCCGGTCATACAGCGCGCCGTTGTCACAGGCGCCGACGGTCACCGGACCCTCGACCCGCGAGCCCCCTGACATCAGTGCGTCCAGACCCAGCAGCGCCGTACAGGCCTGCCCCTCGGTGAGCTCGTCGATCCTTTCAACCAGCGCGCCCGGGTATCGGCTTGCCAGGATCCGGGCCACCGATTCGACACCTGGCATGTCCCTGCGTACCACAAATACCTGGTGGTCAGCCGCGGGAAGGTCTGCAACCGCCTGCAGAATCATCGGTTCACCGGACACGGGAATCGCTGGCTTGGCCTCGGCATACCCCTCGTCCACGAACCGCTGGCCCAGACCCGCCATGGGCACGATCACGGCACCGGACGAAGGCGGCAGACGGTCCGGCGCCATGAACTTTCGAAACACGTCGGACCAGCCCCGGTATTCAGCAAGGTCCTGGGGCGTACCCCACTGCATGAAGTGCTGCAGTGGATAAACCGCAACGGGCATTTCATCGGTGAGCAGCGGCTTGTAGGCGAGGCTGACGTAGTACTCCCCGTTCACGTCCCGGCCTTCATCGATCATTCGATCGAACGCCTGCGCCATGACGCGGCCGTTCGCAAAGTAGTAGGTCCCGCTGGAAGCATACTCCGACAGGCGGTCATGGGTGAACGGCTGTTTCTCCTGGATATCCGACACCCAGCCGTCGGACTCGCGCAGGTAGGCATAGTTTGTGGTCCCGAGCGAATGAGGATGGAAACCCCTGTAGGCCGGGATGGCGCCCATACACCCACACTCAGCCACAAACGAAACAAAGTGATGCCAGTCCCAGAAGCAGGTGAAGTCGCAGTAATTCACCACCACCGGGCGGTCCTGATCGATCTGACCCATTACCTGTTGTACCGCATGCACCGGCCCCAGCTTGTGCGGCGCAATGCCCACCACCTTGCCCGTGGGGCAGTATTGGCCCAGAACATCCGCCATTTGGTATTCCGGCGCCGCAAGATGATCGGCATTGCAGATGAACGTGAAGTCGGTCTCACCGGGAAACAGATCAATCACATGGGCGATGATGGGCTTGCCGTCCACTTCGATGAGCGGCTTGGGGACATCGTACCCGGCGCGGCGAAACCGCTCACCGAAGCCGGACATGGGGATCACAATCTGCACAATTTCTGCCGTTGTCTGAATCTGGTGACACGAGTCTAAACGATAATGGCTGCACTGGCGTCCGAACGGGCCGACCAGTGGACTTCATCAGATGCATGGCACCCGGCCGGCGTTTTCATGAAATTCCCGGTCTACACTTTGCACTCCTCCGGTACAACAAACGGCGTACCTGACACGGGCCGCTGCTGGCATTCAGGGCTCGGATTGGCGCCGGAGCATATAACTAATAGAATCGGCGTCCTACGGGAGGGAGTACAACATGGCGGATCTGCAGGCATTCAAACGGGACACGCGGGCATGGCTCGAGGAACACTGTCCACCGGGTGCCAGAGGCCCCGGGCAGGTTCATACCGGCAGCCGCAAGATCCCACTGTCCCATCCCGACCTGCAGGTCTGGCTCGACCGCATGGCGGAGAAAGGGTGGACCACCCCCACCTGGGCACCCGAATATGGCGGTGCCGGCCTGTCCCCCGTTGAATACGTGGCGCTGCTGGAAGAAATGAAGGCGATTGGCGCACGCCCGCCGCTTATCAATCGAGGCACGCAGATGGTGGGCCCGACGATTCTTGAATTCGGCAACGAGGAACAGAAGCGCCGCATACTGCCCATGATCGCCCGTGGCGAGGGGGCCTGGTGCCAGGGATACAGTGAACCCGGCGCAGGTTCTGACCTTGCAAGCCTGCGCACCACGGCCGTGGAAGATGGTGACCGATATCTCATCAACGGCCAGAAGATCTGGACCTCGGACGGGCACACCTCGGAATGGATGTTCATCCTGGTCCGCACCGACCCGGACGCACCGAAACACGATGGCATCAGCTTCTTCATTCTCAGTATGGACCAGCCCGGCGTCGATCCACGGCCCATTCAACTGATCAATGGCGGCTCACACTTCTGCGAGACGTTCTTTGACAACGCGGTCGCAGACAAGCGGGACCTGATCGGCGAACTGAACAAGGGCTGGACGGTCGGCAAACGATTGCTGCAGCACGAGCGGTCCGGCATGGAGATGCTGGTCTCCGGTGGCACAGGAAAGCGTCAGACTGGCGTGGTTGATGTGGCACGGGCTTACTGCGGGGATGATGCCGGAGGCATCAACAGCCTCTGGCGAGACCAGGTCGCCAGCTATGAAATGAACGCCCATGCGCTGAAGCTCACCCAGAGACGGGTCGTGGAGGAGTCCACGGATGGTCAGACGCCCGGGCCCGCCACTTCCATCATGAAGGTGGTGAGCACCGACCTTGAGAAGATACAGACCGAGCTGATTGCCTCACTGCGCGGCAGCAACGGCTACGGCTGGGAAGGCGACGGATTCACCCAGGGGGAACTCGACAGCACCCGGCGCTTCCTGTCAGCCCGGGCGGCATCAATCTACAGCGGCAGCAACGAGATTCAGCGTAACATTATCGCCAAGCGGGTACTGGGGCTTCCGGACTAGCCCGAACCATAGGTCATGACATCAGGGTGTTTGCGAGTCCGGACCACTGTGATTTGCTCAATGGTCCACGCACCGATTCACCTCTACCGTGGCGTGAACGATGTTGATCGAGGGTGACATCTTCTGCCGGTAAGCATCCGGGGACAGCGGATACTCGCTGACGATGGCGACATCGGCAGCATAGATGCCGTGCCCGATACGCCAGACATGCAGGTCCTCCGCCACCCGGTCGGTGCTGTCTGCTTCGATGGCGTCCCTGATCGAGGCAAGCTCGTCCACACTCACCTGGGTATCCAGCAATACCCGGGCCGAATCCCTGATCAGCGTAAACGACCACCTCGAAACCAGCACGGCACCGACGATACCCATGGCGGGGTCCAGCCATGCCGCGCCCAGAAACTTGCCCGCCAGCAGGGCAACAATGGCCAGCAAAGACGTGAGTGCATCGGCCAGCACATGCAGGTAGGCGCCCCTCAGGTTGTGATCATGGCCGTGATCGTGATGGTCGTGATGGTCGTGATGGTCGTGATGGTCGTGATGGTCGTCAACATGCTGATGGCCATGGGACTCGTGGGGCGTCGATGCCAGTACCCAGGCACTGACCGCATTGACCACAAGACCCAGCACCGCCACGATCAATGCCTGGTCAAACGCAATCGCCATCGGGCTGATCAGGCGCCCTACACTTTCGGTCGCCATCATCACGGCGAACCCGAGCAGCAACACGGCGCTGCCGAAACCCGCCAGGCTATTGATCTTGCCGACCCCAAAGGCAAAGCGCTCGTCTGCGGCAAGGCGCCGGGACAGTACATAGGCCAGCACCGCAATCCCCAGCGCGGTGGCATGGGACGCCATATGCAGGCCGTCAGCCAGCAGTGCCATTGACCCGGAAATCAGCCCGGTTGTGATTTCAACCACCATCATGATGGCGGTCAGAATCACGATCAGCAACGTTCGATTCTCTCCGGCCCGTTTCCTGTCCTGATCGAATACGTGGTTGTGAGTCCACTCGCTCAGTTGATCTGTATGCACCGGGACAGTTCCCTCGTTGATTCGCAACGATTCTGAATAAACACACGCCGCCGGTCAATCAAACGATTGTGTCGGTATCCGGAACCGGCGCCGCGTCTTGATGGACCGGGACGGGGGCGGATAGCGTATAATCACCCCGCGAACCCTGCAATCACCCATCCGAACTGTCCCTGATGACCATCCAACCAATCCGCTGGCACTATTGCGCCACCGTTATGCTGACTGTGTCCCTGCTGGCAATCACGCCGCCACTCCAGGCGGCCCGGGATCAGACACAGGACTGGACCCTTAACCTGTACTTCGAGAACGATCTTTTTTCGGAGACCGATCAGGACTACACCAGCGGCATTCGTGCCTCCTGGGTTTCACCGGATATCGCCGACTACCTGGATGACCCGGCGCTCCCGAAGTGGATCGAATCGGTCAACAAACGGCTGGTGTTCTTCCATCAGCGCAAGGAGGGCTTGCAGCGCAACCTCACGTTCTCACTTGGACAGACGATCTACACGCCCAGGGACATGACCCGCACCGACCTCATTGCCGACGATCGTCCTTATGCCGCGTGGTTGTTCGCCAGCCTCGGCTATCAGACTCGAAACGATGATCAGCTCGATCCCCTGGAAGCCCGCTTCGGCGTGGTCGGTCCGGCGGCACGGGGCAAGCAGGCCCAGGACTTCATCCACGATATACGGGGTTTTGAGAAATTCCAGGGCTGGGATCACCAGCTTCGCAATGAACCCGGGCCATCTTTATCTGGGAACACAAGCGCAAACGAACCCACCTGTACAACCCGAACTCCCGCTTTGGGTTCGACGCGATCGGCCACGCGGGCCTGGCCCTCGGGAACGTACGGACCTATCTGAACGCTGGCGCGGAACTCCGGCTGGGCTGGTCCATACCGAGCGACTTTGGCACCTCCGCGCTCCGACCCGGGGGCGATAACAGTACGCCCGCGGCGATCTGGGATCCGCGGGCCCACACGGGCCGAAGATGGGGTGCACATGGGTTCATCGCCTTCGATGTGCGGCTGATCGGACGAGACATCTTCCTGGATGGAAACACCATCCGGGACAGCCACAGCGTGGCCAAAAAGCCCGTCATCGCGGATGCCGCCGTGGGCTTCAGCTTCATCTATGGCGGCGCCAAGTTCTCCTATGCACAGATCTTTCGTACCAGGGAGTTCGACCTTCAGGCGCACTCTCACTCCTACGGATCATTGGCGTTCTCGTATACCTTTCGCTAGGGAACCTCAGAGGTTCCCCGGCACTGGCACCAGAGCGGGCTGACTAACGGCCCTTGAAGTTCGCACTGCGTTTCTCCATAAACGCTGCCACACCTTCCTTGTGATCTTCCGTCTGGGCGCAGCGCAGGTGAGAAACCGCTTCCTTATCCAGCATCGTCCTGAACTCCACATGAGACGACTGATTGAGGTTTTCCTTCATCCAGCGATAGCTGACGAGGGGCCCGTTGGCAATGCGTTCCGCGATTTCGCACACCTGGTCCATGAACCCTTCCGCCGGCAGCACCCGATTGACAAGCCCGATTCGCAGCGCCTCATCGGCATCGATGATGTCTGTCAGAAAGAACAGTTCCTTCGCCTTGGATTCCCCCAGCAGCCGATTCAGTTGCCAGGTCGTGCCAAAGTCCCCGCCCAGGCCAACATTCGCAAACGCCGTACCAAACTTGCCCTTCTCTGAAGCCAGGCGAAGGTCGCAGGATGCAGCAAGGCCGAGGCCTGCCCCCATCGCATGCCCGTTGACGGCGGCAATGGTCACCTTTGGCATGCTGTGCAGCAACAGCGGAAACTCATGCCGCATCCGCTGATGTTCGACATTCTCCTCGTAGGTCATCGGCACACTGGCTCCAGCGCCACCCATGTTGGAGACATCCCCACCGGCACAGAACGCCCTGCCGGCACCGGTCAGGACGACACAGCCTACCGCGGGGTCGGTTACGGCTTCCTTCAGACGCTCGATGGCGGGGATGCTCATGGTATCGCCGATCGGATTCAGTTTATCTGGCTTGTTGAGGGTGATGGTCAGCACCTTGTTGTGGAGGTCGAACAGAATGTCGCTCATGCTTGGGGTCCGCTTGCTTGTGAAAGACGCCATGACATCACAGTTCTGCGGCTATGTGAATCGCGGCCACATTGTCTCTGAATTGTCTCTGGATAGTCATCTGGATCAGACACTGGGTGGCACTGGGCGAGTCTTGACTCGCGTCAAGGCCCCCGAGGTGATGTTGCCGGTATTCTATTCATGGATCATGGGAGACCAATATGCGAACCGTAGCCGAGATCATGACTGCACGCCCCTACTGCGTGAATGTCGAGGACCCACTTGAAGAAGCGTGGCAGGTGATGCGCCACAAGCACATCCGCCATGTGCCGGTCATCAAGCGTGACGGCACCCTGGTCGGCCTCATTACCCACAGAAACCTGCTGGTGAACGCCCAGGATGTCAGCCATCTGACGCTCCCGGTCGCCGAGATCATGGAAACCGATGTCGAGACAGTGACCGAACAGGATGATCTGAAAGACGTTGCCGTCCGGCTGTACGACCGCCGGGTGGGATGCCTGCCGGTGTTGCGCGGTACGGAACTCGTCGGGATTGTCACCAGCGCGGACTTTCTCGCCCTCACCAAACGACTGCTGGAAGAGATTGAAGAGCAGTAGAGATCTGTTCTGACCCTCGGCTCTGACCCCGATCCCGGGTTCAGATATAATGCGGATTGTTGTGTAAACCGGACCAGGCGTTGGATCACATCATCTTTACGTTCATTGGTGACGACAGACCGGGCATTGTCGAGAAGATTGCAGGGGTGGTCGAGCGCCACCAGGCCAACTGGTTGGAAAGTCGGCTCAGTCAACTGGCGGGCAAGTTTGCCGGGATCATTCAGGTGGAGATTGACCCGAGTCACATCGACGCGCTCACCGAGGAACTCCGGAACCTCACCAGTGCCGGCCTGACGGTCGTCGCCGAACGCTCATCGCCCCGGGAAGCGGCGCCCACAACTCATACCCTGTCCCTGATCGGCCTGGACCGGCCGGGCATCATCCGGGACATTTCCGGTGCGCTCGCCGAGCAGAACATCAACGTGCTGGAACTGAACACCCGGATCATCAAGGCCGCCATGACCGGCGAACCCATGTTTGAGGCCCGCGCCGTGGTCGCCTACGCCAGCGACAGTGATCTCGTGGAACTGAGCGAGGAACTCGACCGCATTTCCACGGAACTGGGCGTAGACATCGACCTCAGCGAAGAGGATGAAACCGTCTGACCCAGGCAGGGCTCAGGCTGACTCCGCCTCGCCAAAGAGATCATCCAGATGGCTCTGTGGCAGGGGCGCGGTGAATTTCGACACGCCATAGGTCACGATGACCGAAACGATCTCCCCCAGCCCGGCGCAGGAATACGGATTCGGCGCCTCGCCGGCTAGCCAGGCAACGGCTGCAAACAGGGGCGTGCCTTCGACCCATGCGGGGTCCAGCACACCACCGTGCAGAATCAGGAAGGCGCCCATTCCACTGATGAGCCCGGCATAGGCACCTGCCCGGGTCACCCCGTGCCACAAGGCTCCCATCACCAGTGGGCCGGCAAACGCGGCCATCATGCCACCGGTTCCGATCATGATGATGAGCGCAATATTCTTGTCCACCAGCAACCAGGCAAGCCCGGTACAGATCACCAGAACCACCCCGGTGCTGACACGACTGATCAGCAGCACTCGCCGGTCGACTTCGGCGCTGTCCAGATGGCGCCGGAACTTCGGAACAAAGGTCCTCCGATACAGATCATTGGCAATCACCTGGGATGAGGACACCACAAGACCATCGGCAGTGGACATGATGGCCGCCAGCACACCGACCCCGATCAGGGCAGCCAGCCAGGTGGGAAAGAGCTCGATAAAGAGCCGCGGCAGCGCCTGATTTGCGCTCATCCCCTCCGCCAGCAACTCATCGCCGAGGATTGCCCGGGCCAGCAGGCCCCCTAGCCCCATACAGGCCATCAGCAGACCGGCAACAAAGGCGTATTGCACGAATCGAAAGCGGTCCCGGTCATGCTCAAGGGCCCAGATCTTGTTGCCTATATGAGGCAGCAGGCCAAGCGGCACCAGCGCCATGGTCCAGGAAAACATCGACCACCAGGAGTGATATAGCGGCGTGGTCGTGTTCAGCACGCCCACGAGATTCGGGTCCTGGGCGCGCAGATTGTCGATGACACCACCCACACCGCCCTCTACACCCACCCCATTGAAGAACAGAAACAGAATAATGATCGCGAGAATGAGCATGATCATCCCCTGCACACCATCGGTCAGGATGTCCGCATGGGCGCCTCCCATGGTGACGTACAGCAACAGCACGACTGTGGTGATGATCAGCGCCCACTGAGGCGACAAGCCCAGCATGATCTCGAACATCACGAGGCCAGACACAAGCTGCCCGGCCAGGTAGAAAAAGAGCACCAGTGAGAAGATGGCGACCAGCACCCGGATACCGTCCGAACCATATCGATCTCCCAGAAACTCCGGAATGGATCGATCCGCGAATCGATCGCCCGCCCGGGCGACCAGCCGCATACAGATCAACAGGCCAAGGTAAACGCCGCATGGGTAGAGCACGGTCCAGATCACCGCTGTGCCGTAGGTATAGGCAAGGCCAGGGCCACCCAGAAACGTGGCACCACTGGCAGTGGTGGCCGCAAACGCCATGGCAAGGAAAAACGGCCCGTAGCTGTGTCGCGCCGTCGCGTAGCCGTCAGCATCCTTGACCCGCTTGGTGGCAATATAGCCGATGACAAGCATGCCACCAATGTATGCAATCAGAAAGAACCAGGACCAGCTGATCAGGGACATATTCGATACACCTTTTGTTATTTTTCACCTGGTACCGTCTTGGCAGGTACCATCGCGGGACTGACCGAGCTATAGCTCTCTGAAGTTCGGCTCCCGTTTTTCAATGAAGGCCTGCACCGCCTCTTTGTGTTCCGCCGAAACGTAGCATTCCGCCAGCGCCTCCCCCTCCCGGCGTTGAACCTCAGTCAGGTCCCCCTCGCTGCCGTTAGCACTCAACAGGGATTTCACCATCCGGAGCTGACGGGACGGATTGGCCGCGATGGCTCTGGCGATCTTCTTTGCTGCGGGCATCAGTTCTTCAGGGTTCACCACATAATTGGTCAGCCCTTTCTCATGGGCCTCAAAGGCGGAGTACAGGCGACCCGTCAGGCACATCTCACTCGCGTTTCCAAAACCAACCCGCTGGACCAGGAAGTGGCTGGACGCGAGTTCAGGCACCACACCCATCTTGACGAAGGCGAGGCCAAACCGGGCCAGTTCGGATGCAACGATGACATCGAACGGTAGCATCAGGGTCACGCCCACGCCCACCGCCACGCCGTTGACCGCTGCCACGATTGGCTTGCTGTCCCGGACAAAGTTCACATAGTTGACCGCAGGTCCCTTTCGCTCGCCGCCGGCGCCGTCGATATTGGCCTTGAAATTGTCCTTGATGTCAGCCCCTGCACAGAAGCCCCGCCCTGCACCGGTGACCACGATGGCCCCAATGTCCTTGTCCTCGTTGGCATCCCGGATGGCATCGACGATATCCATGTTCATCTGAGTGGTCCAGGCGTTCAGACGCTCCGGCCGATTCAATGTGATGATTGCGATCGAATCTTCTTTTGCAAAGGTAATGGTTTCGTAGGTCATGGCAGCGGTCCCCCCATTTGTTTGGTTCGAGGATACCCCAAGCTGCAGGGCGGCACCACGTGTCGTGGGTCGTTGGGTATTCCACGCCTATGATAGGATAGCGACATGAGCGAAACCTATGAAACCATGAATCTGAACGGCCCGGAGCGAAACGTCGAACGCCTCGGTGCACTGACTGCCTGGCTGATTTCAAACCATCTGCTGGATGCTCACCTGGAGCGCGACCAGGGCAGGAAAATCGCGAGGGTACGGATGCAGGACATGACTGGCCCGGAATTCCTGACCACGGTGCTCCATGGCGACCTCAAGGCCACCCACCTGAATGATGTCGGCAGGGACTTTGTGGAGGCCTACCTCAAATCCGGCAGATATCTAGATGACTACGCCCGCTGCCGGTACCAGGGCGAAAACGAGTGGCATCGATACGACGAGATCGGGCCCATGATCACTGCAGCATTTCGACAGCACACCAAACCAGCGCCAACCATGACGGCCAGGATTCTGAAATTTCCGTTTGGCAGGAAGAAGTAAACAGCCAACCCCCAGGGAGTCCTATGACTGATCTCAAGACCAGAGTATGTGATGCGATTGATGCCAACGCAGCGGCATTGCTCGAGAACAGCCATGCCATTCACCGCGTCCCTGAACTGGCGTTTCAGGAGCACGAGGCAGCGGCCAGACTCGTCCATGACGTTGAACGCGCAGGACTGACCGTGACTCGCGGTGCCTACGGTCTTGAAACTGCCTACGAGAGCGAGATCGGCACCGACGGCCCACGGGTGGCGATCCTGTCCGAGTATGACGCGCTGCCCGGCATCGGCCATGCCTGCGGGCATAATATTATTGCGGTGGCAGGGCTCGGGCCGTCGCTGGCACTGGCCTCGCTTGGGCGTGATCTTCCGGGCCGGATTCGTTACCTGGGCACGCCGGCAGAAGAACGCGGGGGCGGCAAGGAACTGATGGCCCAGGAAGGGGCGTTCGACGGTGTGGATGCGGCCATGATGATTCATCCCGCGGGCGTGAACCTCGCCACCATGCCGTGTATCTGCGTCTCCGAGGTCGAGGTGACCTATCGCGGCCGAAGCGCCCATGCCTCGGCAATGCCCCACGCCGGCCTGAACGCGCTCGACGCGCTGGTAACCGCCTACCAGACGGTCGCCCAGCTTCGCCAGCACATCAAAGCCACCGAGCGGATTCACGGGATCTTCACCCATGCCGGTGATGCGCCGAACATCGTACCGGACCGGGCAACGGGCATTTTCTACGTGCGTGCCGCCACCGCCGAGGACCTGGCGCCGCTCAAGGAGCGGGTCAAACGCTGCTTCGAGGCAGGCGCGCTATCCTCCGGATGCGAGGTAGAGATCAACTGGGCCAGGGCAGACTATCTGGACATGAACACCAGTTGGCCGCTCGCGAAGGAATTTCAGCAAAACGCAGAGGCTCTCGGCCGACGTTTTATTCCCATGGAGAAAGTTTCCGGCAGCGCTGCCGGCAGCACTGATATGGGCAACATCAGCCATCGGGTTCCGTCCATCCATCCCATGCTGGCCTCGGCACCCCGGGATGTGGTCATCCACAACCCCGAATTCACAAAGTGGGCGGCCTCGGAGATGGGGGATCGGGCCTGCATCGACGGGGCCAAGTCTCTTGCCATGACCGCGATCGACTATCTGACCAGGCGAGACCTGCAGGAGGCGGCGGCAGCGGCATTCGCGGCGGGCGCCGAGGTATCCGCAAGGGCGGTCGGTGCGGCCTACCATGTTGACGGCGCCGCCCATCTTGGCGGCTGTGGCTGCCGTTGACCCCTAAGGATCGTGCCCGGGGGCTATGCCGGTCGCCGCTGGATGCCACGCCTCACCCTTGTGGCAACGCCGCTCCCGGATGACGTAGGGCCGGGTCCCGGTGGCCTCATAGTAGGTTCGGGTCAGGAACTCCGCCAGAATCCCCGTACAGAAGAACTGAATCGCCATGATCACCAGCAACACCCCCACCAGCAGCAATGGTCGGCCACCGATATCTTCCCCCAGCAGCTTGACTGCCAGCAGGTAAACAAGAATAAGGCCGCCAATGCCCCCCGAGGCAAAGCCAATCCGACCAAAAAAGTGCGCCGGCCGTCCCATGAACGACATGAAGAAGTGCACTGAGAGCAGGTCCAGCAGCACCCGGAAGGTCCTTGAAATACCGTACTTGCTATAGCCGAACTCCCGGGCACGATGCGCCACCACATGCTCCTTGATACGCGAGGTCGCCGTATAGGTTGCCATCAACGCCGGGATGAAACGGTGCATCTCGCCGTATAGCCGTACGGAACGAAACACGTCCGCACGATAGATCTTGAGGGAACAGCCATAGTCATTCAGGCGCACCCCGGACATCCACCCGATCAGCCAGTTGGCGATCTTCGATGGCACCTTGCGCATGACGTAGTTGTCCTTACGGTCCTTGCGCCATCCCACCAGCAGGTCGAGGTCTTCATCCAGCAGACGGCGCACCATGGCGGGAATGTCTGCCGGGTCATTCTGCAGATCGCCGTCCAGAGTGACCAGCACCTCGCCCCTGGCGGCATCGAGCCCGGCCTGCATCGCGGCGGTCTGGCCGAAATTCCGCTGCAGTTCAATCACACTGACATAGTCACCAAGTGACTCCCGGGCCTCTGCCAGGCGCTCCCGGGTGCCATCACTGCTGCCGTCATCGACCAGGATGACTTCCCAGGGATGGTCAAAGGTGGACAGTGAACCCGCCAGTGCCGCTGCCAGTGGACCCACGCTGTCCTCCTCGTTGTAAAGGGGGATGATGATCGAGATTGTTTCTTTCATATCTTCAGGTCGCTTTCATGGCGGTGTCAGTTGGCGGCAGGAGGTTGGCGGTTCCCAGGCGACGGCAGGAAATGGCTGCCAATACCGGTCACCAATGTGATGGACAAGAGAAACAAATGCAAGTTGACGCCCGCTGCCAGCGCAACCGCCACATCAACCTCGACGCCGCGAAGCAGCAGCACGATGCCCGCTTCGTAGGTACCCGCCCCGGCAACGCCGTGCACCGGCAGCACACTGGTCAGTTCGCCGCCGATGGCGCCCACTATGCCGACGGTCAAGCTGGTATCGGCAAATAGCATCAGAATGTAACCGAATGCCGGCAGCTTGATCAGCCAGTTGGCAAGCGACCAGCCAAGACAGCGCCATTGTCTTGGGGTGGCGAAATACAGCGTATCGATCAGTTCCTGACTCCAGCCAGCGGTGGACGCTGGCAGTGCCTGGCGCCAGCGTGCTGGCACCACTTGCAGCGCCAGGTTCACCAGCAGCGGCATCAGCCGGGTCAGCAGCGGGCCGAGTGCCATGAGCGCGGCCACAAACATCAGTACCGCGATGGGCATCACCACCATCTGGCCCGTCAGCCAGGCCCAGGTAAGTACCAGGATCAGTACGATGCACCACAAGTCAAGCACCCGAAACCAGGCCAGCGCCATGATGGAGCGGGCAGCCGGGATGTCGAGATAAGCGAACAGCAGCAGCGGAAAGCTGAGTTCACCACTGCGCATGGGCAGCAGGTTGTTCCAGAGGTTGTGTTGCAGCATCACCTTTACGGCCGGTACCGGTCGCACTGGATGAAACCAGTCCATCAGCCGGGCCACCCTGAGGCCATAGCTCAATAGCACCAGCAGCACCGCTGCCAGCACATCCGTCATGGAAACCGCGGCCCACGGTGCCAATAGCGCCTGCCAGCCGACGAGATACTGCACTGCAATGATGAGCGCGATGGTCAGCGCGGCGCTGATGAAATGCTTGGCCGACAATGGGCTTCCTGCGGGGTGTAAATGCGAACTCTACCGGGCGCGAACGGGTTCTGCCAGAGCAGCGCCCGGGGTACTGACAGAAAGCACTGCGAAAAATGCAGCGCAAAAAAAATCGCTGCCTGATCACCATGATTTTCTGGCATCATCGGGCCATGACATCCACTACCCGGACGACAGCAGCGCTCTTCGGCATGAGTGTTCTGCTGACGGCACTGCTGTACCTGCCGTACCTCGGAACCCTGCAGATGCGCCATGAGGAACCGCGCCGCGCCCTCGTGGCAGAAGCGATGGTGCAACGGGGTGACTACCTGGTGCCAGTGTTCATGGACCGGATCTATACCGCCAAGCCACCCCTGTACAACTGGCTGATTGCGGCCGTCAGCAGTCCGTTTGGCGGGATCAGCGAATGGACCGTTCGCTTTGCCTCGCTGCTCTGTCTGCTGGCGCTGACGGGTTCCATGCTGTGGCTGCTGCGCCACCGACTGGACCGCGGTGGCCTGCTGCTGCTCACCCTCGGCCTGACCCTCGCCCCCGAGATGATGCGCAAGGGTACCCTGGGCGAGATCGACATGTGCTTCGCGCTGCTGGTGAATCTGGCACTCTGGGTCTGGTTCCATCTGGACCAGAGCCAGCGCCGGGGGCTGCACCTGTGGCTCCTGCCGGGCGTCATCATTGCGCTGGCGTTTCTGGCGAAACGGGAACCGGCCTTTGCATTTTACTATCTGGGACTCGCTGCCTGGCTGATCTACCAGCGACGCTTGCTGGAGCTGTTTCGGCCTGCACACCTGATCAGCGCCGCCATCACACTGGCCATCGTAGGGCTCTGGATTGGCAACATGATCGCCACCCTCGGCATCGAGGCGATGCTGGGCAGCACCATGGATGAGGTCGTCAACAGGGGTATGGAGGGTGCCGTCTGGGGCACCCTGGTGCATATGCTGTCCTACCCCTTTGAAGTCCTGCTGGCGATGTTTCCATTCTCGCTGCTGCTGCTGCTGGCGCTCAATCGCCGCTGCCGGGAGATCGCGGTCAGCCAGCACCGGGACGTGATGGGTTTCGCCATCGTGATCGTGATCGCAAACTTTCCACTTTACTGGGTGCTGCGCTCGGCGGAGGTCAGATACTTCCTGCCGATGATGCCATCGATTCTGGTGATCTGCGCCATACTCGGGCAGTCCGCGCTGAAAGCCGGTATCCCTGCTGTACGCTGGCTCTGCACTGGTCTTACACTTTTCTGCCTGACCTTGTCCGTACTGCTGGTCATGTTCGTGTTGCAGTGGCCGGTGCCTTTCGGCGAGCACCATCCGGCACCATTTTCCGATCAGGTCAGAATCGGGCTTGCGCTGGCTGGCCTCGGTTACTCGCTGTGGTTGGTGCAGGTCAACTGGCGCCATCATCCGTTCGCCCTGGCACTCACGCTGACCGGGGTCCTGATCGTGTATCGAATGGTGTATCTTGATCTGCTGTTGCCCAGGGAAATGCATCAGGACACCCACGAGCGGGATGTGCGGTCCTTCATCAGCACCCTCTACGACCAGGTGCCCTCCGGCGCACTTCCGGTGGGGTCTGTCGGCCTCGTACCCCATGAGATCTGGTGGTACATGCAATACGGTGACATCACCGCCGCGACGCGCCCCTACCTCGTCACCGCGCTGCCGCCCGCCAGCGGCCAGCAGGCCATCGCCCGGATGGATTTCCGCGGCCGTGACATCTATCTCGTGAAGAGCTTCTCCGATGACCCATAAACCCGGTTGCCGCGACCACACGGGCGGTTGCCGGAGCGGGCGATCTACATTACATTCTGAACCAGTTTTGACACGATTGAAGAGGACTGACCATGGCAACGAGTTGCCTGACACTGGACCAAAAACAAACCCTGTATCGTGATGGTTACGTTGTGGTTAAAGGCGCCATCGCACCGGACCTGGTCGAAGCCGCACGACGCCGGATTCGCGAAGCGAAACAAGGTGAATTCATCGGCGGCACCGAGGAGATGACCAACCTGATCAATGCCTCCAGCGTCACGCCCATCCTGAATGAGGCGATGGGAAAGTTTGACCCGCCCAGTCTGTGCCAGGTCGGTATTCTGAAACGACGTGATCCGGGCGATTACTTCAACAACCTGGGCTATCGGGACCGTGACTTCCCGTACTATGGCGCCGAGTCCCACATGGACGGGCTCTGTACCATCGGCGTTCCCCAGGAGCTGCAACAGGGTACCCCGGAGGAGATCTACTACCGCTACATCGCCTCCGGCCCGAAGGGCGACCTTGGACGCAGCCCGGACGTCATGGGTCACAACTTCGTTCCGCTGTTTGAAGACCCGGAGATGACCCTCGGCATGGGCAGTTTCACCGCGTTTGTGTTCGCCTGCCTCAGTGACCAGACCGAGCCGGGCTGTGGCCAGACGGCCCTGATCAAGGGGGCACATCACGCCACCGAACAGTTCTTTCGCTGGCAGCGTGACCAGAACAATCATCTTGGGCCAGAGGGCCCCGGGTGGCCCCGCCTGGACCACAATGCGCCCAATCGCTGCGGCCTCGTCTACCTGCCGGAGATGATCCGGGAGCAGTTCATTGATGAGACGTCCGAGAGCACGCCGGATGGACGCAAGTGGCCGCGACCCACCCAAATCCTGATGGAACCCGGCGATGCGTGCATCACACTATTCAACATACCCCACTCCGGCACCCGCAATGAACACGGTAAGGAATCACGCAAGAACATCATCTTCCGGATTCGCAACAAATCCCGACAACCCAATCACGTCGCCAACGGCGTATCGGACCATCCGGACCGCGGCCAACGCGGAGAGTGGCTCGAATACGAGCCTGGCAACGATCCGTGGGAACGTTCCAAGCATGCACTCTGCAACATCTGGGAGGAGTGGGAAGGTATGCAGGAGGTAGTCGCTGCCGGGCAGGCAAAGGCACAGGCAGCGCGATAGCCCGATAACGTTTGGAACAGGAGACCCCATGACCCTCAAGATCGGCATCATTGGCGCGGGCGGCAACACCCGAAGCCGCCATATCCCTGGATTCCAGGCCATCGACGACGTCGAGGTCACCGCGGTCTGCAACCGTTCAGCGGAATCCGGGCAACGTGTGGCCGATGAATTCGGCATCCCACGGGTAGCGACGGCGCCCGAAGACATCATCCATGGCGACGATGTGGATGCGGTCTGCGTGGGAACCTGGCCTTATATGCACCACCCCCTGACGCTCGCAACGCTGGCCGCCGGCAAGCACATACTGACCGAGGCCAGGATGGCCATGAACCTTCAGGAAGCAAGAGAGATGCACGCGGCGGCCGAGGCCAGCGCCGCCGTCAGCATGATCGTCCCCTCGCCCTTCTATCTCAAGTTCGAGCCCACCCTGCTGGAGATGCTGGATGCCGGCACCTTTGGGGACCTCAAGGAGATTCACGTCCGGGGAATGGGTGGCCGGTATATGCCTGACGCGCCGCTCGCGTGGCGTCAAACCCGGGAACTGTCCGGCAATAACATCATGTCCATGGGTATCCTCAATGAGGCAGTCCGCCGTTACGCTGGCCACGAGAAGTCGGTGATGGCGCACGGCAAGATATTCACGACCCGGAGAACCAGCACGGAGACCGGCCAACTGGAAAATGCCGACGTCCCGGAGAGCCTCGGAATCGTCTGCGAGATGGCGTCCGGCGCCACTGCGGTGTATCACGTCAGCACCGTCGCCCACCTCGGGGCCAACGGTGCCCTCGAGTTCTACGGCACCAGGGGGTCTTTCAAGCTGGAAAACAACGAGGCCTTCGTGGCCAGCCTGTCGGACCGTGCCTGGCAGCCACTGTCAGTTGCACCGGAAAAGGAAGGGGGCTGGCGAGTGGAACAGGACTTCGTCGACGCCATCCGGGATGGCGCACCGGTGACGCACACCAGTTTTGCCGACGGTGTGCGCTACATGGAATTTACCGAGGCGGTGACGCTCAGCCTGCGTGAGGGGCGGCGAGTTGACCTGCCCCTCTGACCGCCCCTTCCCTGCGCGCGCCCTACAGGACCCCGAAATCCCAGGTCATACCCTGGTGGTAGTGCTTGAGCACATTCTTGGCAATCAGGATCTTGTGCACCTCATCAGGACCGTCTGCAATACGCAGGGTACGTGCGCCCTGGTACATCCCGGCGAGCGGAGTATCACCTGAAACGCCCATGGCCCCGTGTACCTGAATGGCACGGTCCACGACCCGGTGCAGTGCGTTCGGCACAAAGATCTTGATGGCGGAGATCTCGGTCCGGGGATCGTTCCCGGAGTCGATCACCTCTGCGCAGTTGATGGTCATCAGGCGCGACGCCTGAATGTCCATGTATGAGTCCGCGATGAAGCCCTGTATGAACTGCTTGTCCTCCAGCATGCCACCGTGCACCTTGCGCTCTGTCGCCCGCTTGACCATCAGGTCAAACGCCCGCCACATCTGACCGACACAGTTCATGCAGTGATACACGCGGCCGGCGCCAAGCCTGTCCTGGGCGGCCTGATGGCCGGAGCCTCGTGAGCCAAGCTGGTTTTCCAGCGGCACCCGGACATTCTTGTAGGTAATTTCACAATGATCGCCGCCAACATGCCCCCACACCGGAACAGAACGCTCGATGGTAAAGCCCGGGGTGTCGGTGGGTACGATGATCTGCGTCATCTTCTCGTTGACGCCGCCCGTGCCGTCGTCCTCCTCAGTCCGGCACATGACCAGCGCCCAGGACGCATTGCGGCCGTTGGAAGTGAACCATTTTCGACCGTTGATCACCCACTCGTCGCCATCGCGCACCGCTGTGGTCGTCAGAGACCGTGGGTCGGAGCCTGCATTGTCCGGTTCGGTCATGGAGAAACAGGAACTCTGCTCACCGCGAATCGTCGGCTCCAGGAATTTCTTCTTCTGCTCCTCGGTGCCGTACTTGATCAGCACGCTCTGGTTGCCGGAGGTGGGCGCCTCGACCCCGAAGATATAGTTGGAATAAGGACTCCATGCCAGGATTTCATTCATATAGGCGTGGCCGAGAAAACCGATCCCCATGCCACCGTATTCTTTGGGCAGATGCGGTGCCCACAGGTTGGAATCCTTGACGAAGTTGCGCAGTTCAGTCACCAGTTGCTGGCGTTCTTCCGCAACAGCCCCCCCGCCCAGCTTGCCTTCGTTGGGGATGACGTGTTCGGCAACGATCCGGGCCGTGTCCAGGCGGATCTGATTGATCTCATCAGACAGGTTGGGGATCGGGGCGACTGACAGGGTGTTCAAACTCGGTATGGCCATCATGTTCTCCTGATTGAGGGTTCTTGCACAAGGACACTACGGTAACATCTATCGCAAATCCAGCCGTGACCCGCATCAAACTTGTGCATCGTGGGTAGGCGATGTTCCTTGTGGTAGGCTTGCCCACTTCGATGAGTTGACGGGGAAATGGCGTGCGGATTGCCACCTGGAACGTGAACGGCCTCCGGGCAAGACTGGACTTTATCAAGCTGTGGCTGGATGCCAGGGCGCCGGATGTTGTGGGTATGCAGGAGGTCAAGGTCGCGGAGGAAGAGTTCCCGTTCGATGAGTTCCGGGAACTTGGCTATGAGGTCGCCATTCACAGCCAGAAGGGGTGGAATGGCGTCGGCATCTTGAGTAAACATCCGGTTCGCGTAGTGGGCAAGGGCTTGCCGGGCCAGGATGAAATGGGTGCCCGGCTGATCACCGCCGAACTGGAAGACCTGTCGTTCACCACTGTCTACGTCCCCAATGGCAAGGCGCTGGACCACGACGACTTTCCAGGCAAACTGGCGTGGCTGGACTCGATGGCGAGCCACTGGCCCAGTATCGCCGCACCGGACCAGCAGGCCATTTTGTGCGGTGACTTCAATGTCGTCCCTGAACCCATCGATAGCTGGCGCGGCGAGAAAGCCGATGGCCGGATCTTCCACACCACCGAGGAACGACGACGAATGGCGGCACTCACCCAGACGGGCCTGGTTGACCTGTTTCGGGACCGGTATCCAGAAGAACAGCGATTCTCCTGGTGGGACTACCGCGGCGGTGCGTTCCATCGGGGCCAGGGGCTCAGAATTGACTTCGTCCTGGGCACACCGGCCGTTGCGGCGCGGGTGAGGGAGGTCACCATCGACCGGGACTTCCGCAAGAAGCAGGACGGGCTCACCGCCTCGGACCATGCACCGGTCATCGTTGATCTCGATTGAATAGGGGCCACGACCGGTAAGTAAACGCTTACTGCTATGTTACTGGCAGTGGCTGGCCGTTACTGGCCAGTTACCGACTAGTCAGTGGCTATTGAGCACCAGAGTGACGCGACGTCCGTCCACATGATCAGGATAGTCAGAGGCCAGCCACTCCCGCTCCAGGCCCGGGTTATCTTTCAGTTCCGTCGCGAGGCCGCGCACCAGCAGACCAATCCAGTGATCGGCATCAGACGATTCCCTGGTCTGACGTGCATGCCCGGCACTCATCTGAAACGTATAGAAGCGGCTTCGCGCCATCTCGGAAAAGTGCTTCTGGTCACGGCGAGACAGCCGCTCACCGCGGCAGCCCTGCAGCCAGATCTCGTTCGGTGATAGTCGGTCGTTATTGTGCATGCAATGGCTTGTCGGTAGCGTCCACAAACAGGAAGACTCTGATCAGGTGGCTTTTCGGGAGCGTGCAGCTACCGAAGGCGCTCCATCTCAGGTTCCCCAGTGTACCCAAGTTGCCTCCAGGTTGTGGGTTCGGGTTAAGATTGAGCCATCATAGACGATGTCATGGGAGCCATCAGCGAATGCCCGACATTCATGAAGTCATCCAGACCATCTGCCTGTCTCTGCCGGAGGCAGAGGCCACGACCTCCCACGGCTCGCCGGACTATCGGGTGCGGGGCAAGACCTTTGCCACGTTCACGGTCAATCACCACCGCGATGGCAGGCTCGCGCTGATACTGAACGCCTCCCGGGAAACCCAGGCCATGTACGTCGATGCGGCGCCGAAGATATTCTTTGTGCCGTCCTACGTGGGCCCAAGGGGCTGGTTCGGCATTGACCTGGCTGCCGGACTGCGATGGCAGCGGGTTGCGGAACTGGTTCGGGATGCCTACGTTCGTGTTGCACCAGCATCGCTCGCAGACCAGGCCGTACCGCTGTCGCCGGTGCCCGAACCCGATACCGTGGACATTACCAGGATTGATCCCTTCTTTGCGCCGGCGAATCAGGCGCTGCTCGAATCACTGCGCGCCATTTGTCTGGCATTGCCCGAGACCTCGGAGGGCGCTTCTTTTGGTTGTCCGGCCTTCAAAGCAGGCAAGAAGACGTTTTGTGAATTCAGTTGCCGTGGCGGTCTGCCGAACGCGCTCATCTGGGTGGGCACCGACCGGCAGGCCGGCTTCATGCTCGACCCCAGGTTTGAGATCCCGGCCTATATGGGACACAACGGCTGGATCAGGCTGCGCTTCGATAATCGGTTCGACCCTGCCGAGGTGTCCCGACTGGTTGAGGACAGCTATCGGCATTTTGCACTCAAGAGAATGCTCAAGGCCCTGGACGACGCGGCCTGACGCTCACCCGGAACGGGTCTGCAGATTAACGAAGTTCCGGTAGTGGCCGCCCTCCCGTGCCATCAGCTCCCTGTGGCTGCCCTGCTCCATGATGTGGCCCTCTTCCAGGAATACGATCTTGTCCGCGTGCGAGATGGTCGACAGCCGATGCGCGATGATGATCACCAGCCGGTCCCGCGCCGCTTCATGCAGTGAACTGACCAGGAACTCCTCGGTTTCCGGATCAAGTGCCGAGGTGGGCTCATCCAGAATCAGGATTCTGGAATCCCGCAGCAGGCCCCTGGCAATCGCGATCCTTTGTTTCTGGCCGACCGAAAGCTTGCTGCTGGTGGTGCCGAGTTTGGTGTCATAGCCGTCCGGCAGCTTCGACACGAAATCATGGGCGCCTGCGATCCGGGCCACTTTCTGGACTTCCTCCAGGGTTGCTTCCGGCTTGCCGAACCGGATGTTGTCAAAGATGGAATCCGAGAACAGCTGGGTTTCCTGAAACACATAGGTCACCTGACTGCGCAGGCTGGACATGGTCACATCGTTGACATCGACGTCATCAATCAGTACCTCGCCCTCACTGGCTACCCGAAAGCGCGGGATCAGATAGGCGAGACTCGTTTTGCCGGCACCGGTCGGGCCGACCAGCGCCACGATCTGGCCCACGTTCGCCTCAAGGTTAATCTCCGTCAGCGCCCGGCGTCCGTCCGGATAGACCAGACCCACGCCACGCATGGAAACCCCGCGCTGAATATAGGGTAACTCGCGGCTGCCCATGTCCTCTTCCGACGGCAGATCCATCAGTGCAAACACCCGCCGCATCCCGGCCACGTTTTCCTGCAACTCGATCCACAGCCTGGAGAAACTGGTCGCCGGGCCGCGCATCCAGGCGAAGTAGAAGAACAACGCGCCGTAATCACCCGGCGTCATTTCACCCGTGATCACCTTGCTGGAGATGAAGAAAAACACCGCCGTGATGATCAGGGTGTGGGCCAGCCCCATCAGCTGACCAATGACGATGTACACCAGCACCACGTGCCGGTAACGGGTAAAGGAATCACCGGAGTCGGCATCAAAGCGCTCACTTTCCTGCTTGTTGCCACCCAGGCTCTGGACCGCAAGTACGTTGTCCATGCCCTCTTCGATGGTGCTGGTGGTAATGGTCCCCGCTGCCCGGCTGGCCTGGCCCCGACGGCGCATGATCCTGGAAAACGGCAGGGTCAGGACGAAGTAAACCGGAAACAGCGCGAACGCAAACCAGACCACTTCCGGCGCGTTGGGATAGGCGCTCAGCATGGTGAACATGGCCATCAGGAATACCGTGGTGGACATCAGCGGCCGGTTGATGACCTCATAGAAGATGTAGTTGATCGACGGGGTGTCGTACATCACCCGGTATACCGCATCACCGATTCGCTGGTCTTCCAGGGTGGTCACCGGCAGCGACTTGATCTTCTCGAACAGTTGCGCGCGCAGCGTATGATTGACGGACTGGGTCAGGCGCATGTTCAGCAAAAACTCGAAATAGCCCCAGATGCCGCCGGCAAAACTGTGGCCACCATGCACCTTGTTGTCGGTCTTGGTGGCAACGTCGTGCCCCTCTTCCATGCCGGCTTCCACCGTATCGTTGGATTCGGGTGCGAAGGCGCCGATGGTGATCACCATGAAGACGGCGATCCCCACCAGGGTGACCAGGATCTCCCAGGGCGTATAGCCGTACATATACTCGATCAGTGGCCGGATGAAGACCGGGTAGTTCTTCGCCTCCTCCAGGGGTTTATCGAGCACCACGTGATCGATGATGATCTTTACCGGCCACGGCAACAGCATGACCGGCGCCGCGAGCGCACCCCACATCATGATGTACTTGATGGTAAAGCGGCCCCAGAAGTAGCGCAGCAACTTCATGCCACGGCCGATGATGCGAATGGACTCGCGGGTATCAATATCCGTCGACTGGTCCAGCAGGCTGGCCCGTGCGTCGAGCTCCGCCTCCTGCTGTCGCAGATTCTTCTTTCCGGGTGCGTCGATCGAGATTTCAGCCATGACTATGCCTCCCCTTCATCGTGGTGGGAGAGGTGTGATTCCGCCTCCACAAACGACCGATATCGACCGCCTTCAATCTGCATCAACGCTTCATGAGAACCGTTCTCAATGATCGTGCCCTGGTCCAGATAGACAATGTTGTCTGCCTGACGGATGGTGGAGATACGGTGGGTGATCAGGAAGATCGCCCGGTTCTTGCCCCACTCCGACAGATTCTGCATCACCTGATGCTCTGTCGCCGCGTCCAGCGCGGCGGTGGGTTCATCCAGAATCAGCAGGGGGGTATCGCGAACCACTGCCCGGGCAATAGACAGCCTTTGCCGCTGCCCGGTAGACAGCCGACCACCGCGATCACCCAGCATGGTGTCAAGGCCCTGGGGCAGGCCGGCCACATAATCCTCCATGCCGGCCACCCGGACGGCCTCCCTGACCTGCGCATCAGTCGCCCCGGGGGCGACATAACGGATATTGTCCCGCACCGACATGGCAAACAGTACATTCTCCTGCAGGGCGATGGCGATGTTCTTGCGCAGTGACTCGACCTGATATTTTCTGAGGTCAACCCCGTCGATCGTGATGCTGCCCTCCACCGGATCATAGAGCCGCAGCAACATACCCATGAGTGAACTCTTGCCCGACCCGGTGGGGCCCACGATGGCGGTGATGGTGCTCGGCTCGGCTGTCAGGCTGACGCCCTCCAGCACGGGCCGGTCCGGCTCGTAGGCGAAATGCACGTTGTCGAAGCGGATGCCCTGCTGCAGGCCATCGAACGGGATCGCATCGGTGTCGTCCTGCACATCCGGTTCGATGTCCAGAATGTCGAATACCCGCTGCAGGCCCATGGCGATATCCTGTGCGGTCAGCCACTGCCGCATCAGGCCGCGCACATCATTGGTGGCCTCTACGAACTGGGCCTTGGTCCAGTTGAAGGCCGCCAGGTTCCAGACCACGAAACTCACACCCACCAGCGCGATCAGATCCTTGGCAAACGTCTCGTCACCCTGATTGGCCCACCAGGCCATCATGAACTCGCCCGTCAGCAGGAACGCCGCCGAAATGGTGTACATGACAATGGTCACGAGGGCAACGAGGCGTCGTACCCGATAGGCGGCATTGAAGGCGACGATGGAATCATCCTCAAATACATTCTGGGTGCGTTGTTCCGCCCCATAGGCCTTGATGACCCGGATGGCCGCGAAACACTCCTGAACCCGGGAGGTCACATCGGACGTGGCGGCCCGATAGACGAGGGACCGGGTGCGCATCCGGGGCATCGCCCAGCGGGCCCAGAGCAGCGCCGGAATGACGATCGAAATGGCCACCAGACCGAGCCATGGCGACAGCAGGGTGACAAATACCGCACAGGTAAAATAGCTGATCAACGTGATGGTGACCCCCATGAGGCGGTCGATCACGGCCGTCACCTGGGCAGAATCCTGATACACCCGAAAGATGGAATCACCAACGCGATGGTCACTGTGATACTGCAGTGAAAGCTTGTGCCAGCGCTCTACGAGGGCAATGCGCAACCGCTGGTTGATCTGCTGCATGATCCACACCCGATAATACGGCTGGATGATGTTGATGGGCACCTGCACCGCCCACAGCGTCAGCGAGATCTTCACGTAGAGCCACTGCACCTCGTAGCGCTGCGCCTCGCTTAAGGTAGCCAGTTCCTCCCGGCTCCAGGATGGCAGACCCGCCATCGCCGCCACTGTGGGCATCAGGGGTTCGGCCTGCAGGATCGACTGATTCAGCAGGTCCGCCAGCACCAGACCAAACACGAGCCCGATGATCCGCTGCAGCCAGACAATGGCGTAGAAGTAGACCAGATGCGCCGCGACCCGGATACGAAAGTTCACCCGACCGTCCGTGACCCGATACTGCACCATCCAGCCGAACACACAGGCAAGGGTCACCAGCGCCGTATAGACGCCATCCTGCCAGCCAGTGACAACAAACGACGCCACCACATTGGCGATGATCCCCGCCGTCACCAGCGCCAGTGCGGACCAGGTCTGCTGCTCACCGGTGGTGAATGCCACCGGCCACGAGGCAATCACCATGATCGCGACAGTGCCGTACAGAATGGACATGGGGAATTCGATCCCGCCCGGTACCCAGCCGAGGATTGGTGTCAACGCCACGAGGGTAATCAGGAAGGGCGCATAGCCGAAACGATATCCGCCCCCGGCGACGTTCTCGGCAATGCGATCTTCGATGCCCTCACCGGGAATGAACCAGCGCCCCATGATCAGGGGGCGAATGTACGGCCAGGCCCGCAGGAAAAGCTTCAGGATGACGGTGAAACTGTGGCTGTCGTCTGCTACCGACCGGTCCCGATCAGCCGGGATCGGGCCGTCACCGATGATCGGCAGGGCGTGGGCGCGTGCGTTGGCGGTATCGCTCATGGCTGTCGGACCTCTTGTTATTGACCGGTCGTTCATTTCCCGGCGTTTATTGGTTGCGTCTGGGCGATCGAGACACTATACACATGGCTATAGAGCAGATAATGCCGACATCCGGACGAAAAACACAGTCTTCGGCACATCTTTACGTTCGGGATTTGTAAGCCATTCTCTAAACCAGTTTGTAAGCCATCTTTTGAGCAATCCTGTGACCGGTTCCTGTTCCCCTCGCGGCCGCCATTTGACGCCGCCGTCATCAACTGGTTTAGTCGCCCCAAATCAACTGGAGAGACAACATGGCATTTGCACCTTTCGATCTCGGCGGCAAGGTCGCACTCATCACCGGCGGCAACGGCGGCATTGGCCTGGGCTTTGGCAAGGGCGTTGCCGCGGCGGGTGCGGACGTGGTGATCTGGGGCACCAATGAGGCCAAGAACGCCGCGGCGGTAAAGGAACTGGAAGGCTTCGGAACCCGGGTGACGGCCATGCGCTGCGACGTCTCCGACCCGGATGCGGTGAACGCCAGCTTCGATACCGTGGTGGCGGACTTTGGGCGGGTCGATGCCTGTTTTGCCAACGCCGGCATCCCCGGGGGAGGACCGAATTTCGATGAAATGGACAACGACAACTGGCGCCGCATGATGTCGGTCAACCTGGACGGTGTCTTTTATACCTTCCGAAAGGCCGCGGGGCATATGCGACAACGCGCTGAAAACGGTGACCCGGGTGGACGCCTGATCGGCACCACCAGCCTGTCTGCGTTTTCCGGAGCGCCCCGCAGCGCCCACTATGCCTCCACCAAGGGCGCCATGAACTCGATGATCCGGTCGCTTGCAGTGGGTTATGCGCGCTGGGGCGTCACGGCACACACGGTGATGCCCGGCTGGATAGAAACCGCCATGACCGAAGGCTCCTTCGACAACGAACGGTTTGTCGACAACGTGCTCAAGCGGGTACCCATGCGCCGCTGGGGCACCCCCGAGGACTTCTCCGGGCTCGCCGTTTACCTTATGAGTGACGCCAGTGCCTACCACACCGGGGATAACTTCCTGATTGACGGCGGCTACTGGATCTTCTGACACCGGCAGGCATCAGCCATCAGGAGGCAAGGGTGTAGGCCTTGTACCAGCTCTGGTCTGCGCCCGCCCCCACATTGGTGATGTGTACATCCAGCAGATAAGGCTCGCCCGCGGCCTGAACCTCGCGGGCGCGCTTGAGCGCGCCGTCCAGTTCACCGGGCTCGTGGACATGCTGGCCCTCAATGCCCTGGGCTTTCGCCAGCAGCACGTAATCGATCGCCGGGTCACCCAGGTAGGTCTCGGGGTATTTGTTCTGCTCCTTCATGTTGCCGCCCCAGCGGGCGAAATTCACGCGCACGGTCTGGTACTGCATGTTGTTCCAGACCACCGTGATGATCGGCAGGCCATAGCGTGCCATGGTCCAGAAACCGGAGGATGAATACATCACCGAGCCATCGCCAATGCTGAGCACGCCCGGCCGGTCCGGGGTCGCCAACTGGGCGCCCACCGCACTGCCCACGCCGTAGCCAAGGCTGCCTCCGTAGGTCCGCACATAGCGCCAGTCGTCCTTGCCATAGCCGAAGGGCATCAGGTGATCGGCTGCCATGAAGTTTTCAGACACGACCTGGGTGTTCGGCGCGAGACACTCGGCCATGCGATGGCCCAGGAAATTGGGATGAATCGGGTTGTCACCGGAGTGGGACAGGGCTTCTTCGCTCTGCTGGGCGAGCCGGGCTTCAGATTGTTTTTTCAGGTCACCGCGTCGCTGGGACAGGTGGTGCAGATTCGCATCCGCCGGATTCCAGCGGGCATTGATGGCCGCCAGCGCATGCTTGACGTTGGACAGAATGCCAACGTCCAGTGCAAAGGTATTGCCCAGTTGCCCCGCGTCCTGGCCGATGCCAATCTTGAAGGCATTGGGGAAGCGGTCATCCGTTGGATTGGCGCGGGTATTGGGCCGGTAGCCCACGCAGCAGACCACGTCATATTCATCATCGCGCATCGCGTCCACCAGACCGACAAAGTTCGGATGGGACCGTGGGAACGAGCCGAAGTCAAAAAAGCCGATCGCCACTGGCAGGGCATAGTTGTCCGCCAGTTCCAGGATTTCCTGGTGGGCACCGGCGTTGGGCACATCCGGCCCGACCACCAGTAGCGGTTTTTTGGCATTGAGGAGCGCATCGGTTATCTGGTCCAGGGCCGAATCACCCGGCACATGAGCCGTCTCCACCGGATGCCCGGTTGCGATGGTTGCCTCCACGTCCTTGGCGTCCAGCGCACCGGCGGCGTAGGCCACGTAGACCGGGCCGGTCGGCATGGTAGTGGCTTCCTTGAATGCGCGCCGGGTCGCCATGGGAATACCGCGAGGGTCACGCACTTCCCAGCGCTTCTTGGTCACATCCTGCACGGTACTGATCTGGGAGAACCCGGCACTGACGGCCAGCGTGCCATGATCCCCAAATGAACCGGTATCACCCATCCCCGAGGTCACCACCATGGGGGTGCCGTCGAAATAAGCGTTATACAACTGCCCGGAGCCCTGGCGGGTTCCAGCAGCCAGGTGCACATTGACGAACGCGGGCTTGCGCGCGGCGCGGGCGTAGCCATCAGCCGCAGACAACACCAGGGACTCGTTCAGCAGCAGGATGGGCTGCACCCCCGGGACAGTCAGGAACGCATCGAAAAAACCGGCCTCGGCACTGCCCGTGTTGGTAAACGCATATTCCACGTCCTGGGCCACGAGCTGATGCATCAGCAATTCGCCCCCTGTTCCTTTCACCTTTTGTCCGCTCATGAATGTTCTCTTCCTGCTGAATCAGAGCCACGCATGGTAAGTCGGTCCACGCGCCAAAAGCAAACCACGTGGCCGCGGTTGTCCCGCCCTGCCGGTCACGCTACTATTGGTCACTACCGCACCGCAGCCAGATCAAGCGAATCCAATGATAGAGATTGCCACACACTCCTGAGATTTCCGGTCCGTCGTCTCACGAACGACCCATGAAACCTATCGAGGTGAAGCAATGCCTGCTGCACAATTTGTCGCCCTTCGCGACATGACCTTTTCTTACGACAGTTCCCCCGATCCACTCTTTATCGGGCTGAATGCACACTTTGACATCGGCTTCACCGGGGTGATCGGAGCCAATGGTGCTGGCAAGACCACGCTGATGAAGATCGTCTGTGGACTGCTGGTGCCGGACAGCGGCTCGATTCAGGGCGCCGACCATGCCATCTATTGCGCCCAGCGCACGGACCGGCCCCCCGCCGGGCTGGACGAGTTTCTGCTGGACTACGATGGAGATGCCTGCACGGTTCGGGGGCGCCTCGGTATCGAGCACGACTTTGGCCAGCGCTGGGACTCACTCAGCCACGGCGAACGGAAGCGAACCCAGATTGGCTGCGCGCTGTGGCAGCAGCCGAGCCTGCTCGCCATCGACGAGCCAACCAACCACATTGACGCCGGGGCGCGGCTGATGCTCATCGACAGCCTCAGGGCCTTTCGAGGCATCGGGCTGATCGTCAGTCATGACCGGGACCTGCTGGACGAACTCTGCCAGCAATGTGTCTGGCTGACGCCCCCTTCTGCCCGGACATTCCCCGGTGGCTACAGCCTCGCCAGCAAACAGCGACAACTCGACCGGGAGACCACACAGCGGGAACATGACCAGGCCGCCAGGGAAAATAACCTGCTGCAACAGGAGCGGATCAAGCGACGGGAACTGGCATCCCGGGCCCATGCCGATCGGTCCAAGCGGGGCCTCGGCCGCAAGGACCACGATGCAAAGGCGAAAATTGATGCAGCCATCGTCTCCGGCAAGGATGGCCAGGCGGGCCGCCTGCTGCGCCAACTCGACGGCAGAGCCGAAAGGGCGCAAGAGCGTCTGGCGGACGCTCGGGTAGACAAGGAATACGAAATCGGGATCTGGTTGCCCGGGTCGGTATCACGCAGGCACCATCTGCTGCACCTCGCGCCGGACAAAATCCCACTCGGTGGTGACCGTACCCTCAGTTTTCCCCAGCTGCACATCGGCCCGGCTGACCGGATTGCCATCACCGGCGCCAACGGCCTCGGCAAATCCACACTGGTTCGCCACATCATGACCTGCGCCAACGTGCCGCCGCAGCACCTGACCATCATGCCCCAGGAAGTCGATGCAGAGCTCAGCCGGCAGATACTGGACCAGGCAAGAGCCCTGCCGAAAGAATCACTCGGCCAGGTCATGAATATCGTCAGCCGCCTGGGCTCACGCCCACAGCGCCTGCTGGACAGCCGCGAGCCCAGCCCCGGCGAGGTCCGCAAACTGCTGCTGGCGCTGGGCATGGCACGTCTGCCCCATCTCATCGTCATGGACGAACCTACCAACCATCTGGACCTGCCTTCAATTGAGGCGCTGGAAGCGGCGCTCATGGACTGCCCCTGCGGCCTATTGTTAGTCAGCCACGATGAACGGTTTCTGTCCGGTCTGACGGGGCAGCGCTGGCGGATCTCGTCTGCCCGCGACGGCAATTCCGAACTGAACATCGAGCTCGAGTAACGGCAGATGAGCATCCTGCTGCACGCCCAGGGCCTCAGCCACGCCGCCGGTACCAGGCCGCTATTTCGGGATGTGGATGTCAGCATCAACGAGGGTGACCGGATAGCACTGGTCGGCCACAATGGCTGCGGCAAGTCTACGCTGCTGTCCCTTCTGGATGGAACCGTGATGCCTGACAAGGGTGAGATGGTGCGCGCCAGGGGACTTGTACTGGAAACCGTCGAGCAGTTCATCAGTGAGCAACTGCTGCACGACACCCTGTTCGACGCACTGGCGCGCAAGCTTCCGGCCGATGCCCGCTACACCAGCGAATACCAGGCCGAGCGCCTGCTCGCGAGCCTCGGGTTCAGGGAAGATGAGTGGCAGCACCAGGTCCGCGACCTGAGCGGTGGCCAGCAGAACCGCCTGATGTTTGCAAGGGCAGTGATCAACTCGCCGGACCTTATCCTGTTCGATGAGCCGACCAATCACCTTGATCTCAGGACGTTGATGATCTTTGAGGATCATCTGCAACAAATGGACTGTGCCTTTCTGGTCATTTCCCATGATCGGGAATTCCTGGACGCCGTCACCGACCGGACCCTGTTTCTGCGCGACCAGCAGATCTACAGCTTTGCCATGCCATTCTCCCGTGCCCAGCAGGCATTGGCCGAACACGATGTCGCCGCCGCCAGGGCCAGGGATGCAGAGGAAAAGAAACTGCACCAGCTACGGGAGAGTGCCAGGCGGCTGGCACTGTGGGGCAAGGTCTACGACAACAAGAAGCTGGCGCGAAAGGCCAAGACCATGGAGAAACGCGCCGAGAAGCTGGAGGCGGACAAGACGTTCGTCACCAGCGGCTCCGGTCTTGACCTGAAGCTCGACGTGGCCCATAGCCGCGCCCGCCAGATGATGCGGATCGAGCATCAGGACATCCTCGCACCTGGGCATGGCGAACATCAGGGCATCCTCTCCCCAGGGAGTCATCAGACCCTGGTGCATATCGATGATTTCCTGATCCGCCCCGGGGACCGGGCCGCGCTGCTGGGCCACAACGGCGTGGGCAAGACGACGTTGATCAAGGCGATCATGGCGGCCTATCAGCAACGTGAGCAACAGCACCTGATCAACTTCAACCCCCAGTGCAGGATTGGCTACTACGATCAGGAACTGGAGAACCTGACGCCCGACCACTCCATGCTGGAAACCCTGCGCCAACTCTGCAGCGGGACCGAAGCGATCTATCGATCGGAGCTGATTCGGGCGGGGTTTGCCTATGCCGATCACGACAAGACCGTGGCGGTACTCAGTGGCGGTGAGCGCGCCCGGTTGATGTTCAGCGTGATCCGTCTGAACCAGCCCAACTTTCTGATCCTGGACGAGCCAACCAACCACATTGACATCGAGGGCAGGCAGGAACTCGAAGAACAGTTGCTGGCAGCGAACGCCACCATCCTGATGACGTCCCACGACCGTCGGTTTATTGACACCGTAGCGGACAGCTTCTGGCGGATCGACCAGGGGCAGCTCAGGCAGGTCGACGATCCGGACGATTTCTACGCCTCCGATGGGCGCACCAGCACGGTGGTTAGCGCAGCGACCGGTACATCCGAAACGTCACCGGCCATCACCGGGGAAGATGACCTGCTGGAGCGAATCATAGAACTCGAGCGCCTGCTGAGCGAAGACCGGGCGCGCAAACCGAAGTTTCAGAAACCTGCGCGACAGGCGGCCTGGGAGGAAGAACTGATCCAGTTGAGCCGGCAATTGGGGCCATCAACAGACTGAAAACGGTACCTCAGACTCAATCCTTGATAGCCCAAATATTGTTGTTGGTAATGCAAAAAAAGGTTGTGCCTCATCCCATTGTACGGCCCACAATTCAGCGTAACATTGCCATTGCTTCATGTCTGATGAAGTGTACAAACTGGAGAACCATAGATGGACAAACGCAGCAAACCTGCACCCAAATCTTCCAAGCCAAGCTCAACCAAACAAGCCGCTCCCGCGGCGAAATCTGGACAGAAGCCCAAAAGATAAGACGAGCCGGTAGTCGGGGTTCCAATGAATTCCGGCTACCGTCAAATCCGGTGGCCACGGTCATCCGGTTCCAGCCTGCCATTCTCCTGACCAGAATTTACTACCTCCAGCCACATCGGCTTTTCAAGCGCACCCGGCTTGCAGCACCAGAAGCATGACCCACCCGTGCGGAAACAGATGATCGAACGCCTTCGTCGCTCCAAACCCCTTGCGGCAGTCGCATTACCTCGGACGGCGGTAGTTCGCCACAGAGGAAGGTCGATCAGCGTCTGGGACCACCCAGTCGACCGGCTACATTTCCTGACTCCACAAAGTATTCAACCCGACCGCTTCAGTGACTGTCACTCGGGTGCAGTACCCGCACCTTGTCAGGGCCACTGATGAAAAAGTGTCTTCAGGGTGACAACATCTATATTAATTTCAGTACGTTAAGCGTGTTTTGACGGACATAACTGTATATAATTACAGTCTTTTTTCTCAGGACATCATCATGCAAATCCGCTCCTTCGAACGCTCCATCAATCAGCTCGAAACAGAGCTCATCACCGCCGCAGAACGCTGCAACGCCTCCGAATACGAACTGCTCAAACTCATCGCGGAATTCGAACTCCGCCAGGGCTTTCGGCTGTGGCTGATGAACAGCAC
>JAQBUI010000077.1 GCA_027624035.1 Pseudomonadota bacterium
GTTGAATGCCTCGACATGAGACAACACGTGGTAATATAAGTTCCTATAAATGTGGCGCACTACACTAGTTCCGTCTCCCCGTTACTACCGCGTGCTGCTACCCGATGGCGACCACGAGGAGTTGCCGCTGTTGCTGCTGCTCCATGGGGGCGGCTCGGACAGTGAATATCTCCATGAAGTCCAGCCGCTGATCGACCATGCGTGGGACAATGGTCTGCCGCCGATGGCGGTCGCCATGGTGGACGCGGCCCGTTCCTTTTATCTCGATTTTGCTGATGGCTCCCAGAAGTGGGAGACCTACATCTTCTCGGAATGGTTGCCTGAACTGCGCAGGAACTTTCCCGTGGGAGAGACCAGAGAGAAGACACTGATCGCCGGCATATCCATGGGCGGCTACGGCACTATGCGCATTGGCCTGCACCATCCCGATGCCTTTGCGGCGATGGCGGCCATGGAACCGGCGGTCATGCCGGCCTATGAACTCGCCGATGTGGACCCAAGAAACATCGCATTTCAGTCCCGGGAAATTCTGGAGCAACGTTTTGGCAGCCCTCCGGATGAGTACTGGAACGCCAGTAATCCAGCCAATATTGTCCGCGCCAATGCGGATGCCATCAGGGATTCAGGCGTCAGTATCTACCTTGAGGTCGGAACCGATGATTTCCTGTTGCTCAATGAGGGCACGGAGTTTCTGCACAAGGTCCTGCTTGAGCACAACATTCGCCATGAATACCGCCTGGTACTCGGCGGCAATCATGTCGGCCATAACGTGGGCGACCGATTTCTCAACCTGCTGGATTTCCTGGAGCGCACCCTGAGGCCCCCGGTGGATGATCCGGTGCTCGCGGAAATCCTGAAGCGGATTCAGAAACAACGAGGTTAACGATCACCTTATACCAGGATCTGTGCTGGTCCCGATGTGACATGTGATAGCCCTGGGAAGCCGGTGGCCCGTCCTCACACAGATTCTGACTCAGACAATATGACGTCGATAACGCAAATAGCAGACGGCACGCCCTCTGATTGGCCGTGCGCAAGGGAGGGACAGTGACTGTCAGGGGGAAGTATGTCCGAAATTGAACCGACCGCCTCTGGCAAGTCCAGGAAGCTGTCTGCTGGTGTCATGATCGCCTACGGCGCGGGGGATATCGCACAGTCAATCAAGAACCAGGGTTTCAACGTGCTGCTGCTGTTCTTCTATCAGCAACTCGTTGGGCTGCCGGGAACGCTGACGGGCCTTGCACTCGCCATTGCGCTGGCATTTGATGCCGTCACCGATCCAATAGCGGGCGGGCTGTCAGACCGTCTGAAGGGCCGCTGGGGCCGCCGCCATCCACTGATTGCAATGGCCGCCATTCCGCTCGCCATCACCTTCTATCTGCTTTTCTCCCCACCGGAGAATATGTCAGACACCATGGGATTCCTCTGGCTGACGACGTTCGCCATCCTGGTGCGCGGTTCCATGACTTTCTATCACATTCCACACCTGGCGCTTGGGGCCGAGATGGCCCACGACTATCATCAACGCTCGACCCTGTTTGCGTTCAATGCCTTTATCGGGACTGTCTTCGGTGCCCTGACTTCCGTCGTGATCTATCGCGTGTTCTTCCCCACCACCCCGGAATTCAGTCCCGGGCTACTCAATCCCGCGGGCTACAGCAGTTTTGCCCTGGTCGGCGGCGCGGCGATGATCATCGCGCTGCTCATTTGCGTCCTCGGGACATTCAGGGAAATACCGCACCTGCGGGAACCTGAAGTGACGACCCGATTCTCCTTCATGAATCTGCTCGGCGACATGGTCGAAGTCTTTCGTGACCGGAACTTCGTTGTGGTGTTTGCCGGGTCTATCCTGGTGGCGCTGATCGCCGCGATCGAAGGCGTTGGCCAGCCTTTCATGGGGGTACACTTCTGGGGCCTGACGACTGAACAACTGTCCTACGGCGCGATCGTCGCGCTGCTCGCGTTTGCCCTGGGCTTTTCGATTGTTCCCGTGGTCACCCGCCGGTTTGACAAGAAGCCGGTCCTCATTGGGTTTGGCCTCGTGGCGGTACTGGTCGTTAATCTGCCGATCTGCCTGCGCCTGCTGGATTTCGCCTGGTTCCCTGAAAACGGATCGCCCTGGATTCTGACGATCTATCTTGCGGTCATATTTGTGGGCGCGACGACGCTTCCTGTCCTGGGTGCCACCTACAACTCCATGTATGCGGATCTGGCTGATGCCCATGAACTTCGCACCCATCGGCGAAGGGAAGGTGCCATTTACTCCACTCGTGCCTTTGCCAACAAGGCGACCGGAGCACTGGGTCTGTTCATTGGCGGCATCATTCTGGACGTGGTCGCGTTTCCGGAGAACGCCTCTTACGGTTCGGTGCCGGACGAGATCATCTGGAACCTGGGCTTTTTTGTCGGCCCGGCAACCTCGATATTTACCCTCATGGGCGTCGCGATCTTTGTTCTGTATCGGATGGATCAGGCGAAACACCGGGAAATCGTCAGTGAATTGATCGCGCGCAGGGCGAGCCTTCAAAAGGACTGAGCCCGCCAGGCAGCGCCATCCATTTGCTGACCTATTGACTGACCTTGTGCAAGTAATCCCGCATGCCCCACCATTCCTTCCAGATGTCACACAGCCCTTCGGCGTATGCGCGGCCGGGAGGGCGGCGTTTCGGCGAGGTGCGAAAATACACCATCAGGCGAGGGTCGGGACCGTCGACGCGGGTGGCGGAGTGTGGCGTGTTGAAATGGACGATCACCGCGTCACCTGGGGCCAGCTTCACGAGTGTCGGCCTGGGCCAGCAGTGGCCATCTTCGGTCGTGGCGGCGCCTCTCTTGAACGCGGCCCGGACGGCATCGGGATAGTGTCTCAGGCCATGACCATTCGGCGCCTCAAGGTGCTCCCGGGGCCAGCCGGGGCCATCGGGGCCGAGCGGGCCGCCTTGTGCCCTCTGGTATCGAAAGAACTCGCCGATCCTGTGATGGGCACCCTTGAGCAGCCCAAGATTGCCAACACCCTCGACCCGCTGATCAGACAGCGCGATCCCCACGAGGGCGGTGAAGTTCGTTATGTTGGTGCCGTAATCCGGGTACTCCCGGCGGACGCCGTTGGTGGACGGGTCCCGATACCACTGCCGTCGCTGGTGGGGTGTAAACGGCCTGCCAATCTCCGGTGGCCGGGTGGCACCATTCCAGAGCCCATCCAGATGGCCAACCCAACCATGGAATGGCGTATCCTGGTCCCGATAGCCTGACTCGTTCACCCGGTCTGACGGGTCCGTTGGATAGTTGGCGGCAATCTGGGCACCGGTAGCAGCATTGACGGGCCCACCAAAGAAGGCTTCGAGAGTGGTTTTGACGGGTGTTTTGTTAAATAGATCAAGTATGACCGGTTCGGCGCCCGCACGGAATAAATCCGTTGCTGCCTGACGAATGGTGGCAAGTTTTCTGGCGCCGGCCGCTCTGTTTCGCAGTCTGCCCATGTCCTGGTTCAGGCGACGGCGTGCGGCCTCTACCATTTCCCGGGGAACCGCACTCCTGAGAACGACAAACCCGTCCCGATACAGGGCCCGTTGCCGGGTCTCGCTCGGCGCCTCCCGCTTCATTCAAGCAGTCCCTGTCTGATGGCTTGCTGCATCGCGTCATCGACGCCGATCTTGTGCAGAAATTCGATCGGCCCGCCGTGCTGCCTGTCGAGGCCATCCAGAAAGACACCCATGGCATCTTCGGGCACGCCTGCCCCATGCATCATCTGTTCGCGTGTCATGCCGTCCGGCAACCCCGGTCCGCGCTCGACAAACGCCACCTGCCGCGGAACATCGCGATTGGTCAGAATGTAGTCTGCCTCGATCAGCTTGCGCGGTACGCCCAGGATGGACAGCACGAAGGCGGTGGTCACACCGGTACGATCCTTGCCCGCAGTACAGTGCACCAGCACCGGATAGTGTTCGAGGTTTGCCAGATTCTCAAAGATCTGTCGCCACGGAGTGGCATCGAAATTCAGGTAGGACAGATAGCGCTCGCCGGAGATGCCCATGGTGCCCAGTTCTCGGTTCAGCTTTTCAGAACCGCCTTCCGGCAGTACGGACAGGCCGACATAGCGCGAGCCCAGGTTCTCGAAGGGGCCGCGACCCTGATCCCGCACTTCGTCAGGCCGGCGCAGGTCGATCTGGGTGCGGATACCCAGTGTTCTGGCCCGTTCAATATCCTCTGGCGTCATGCGATCCTGGCGGCCGGCCCGGTAGTACCGGCCCCAGCGGACCCTGCGGCCGTCCCTGGTGCGATAGCCGCCGATATCCCGGAAGTTGAAACAGCCCGCAAACGGATGATGTCGGTCGTCGAAATCTTCGATGGTCAATACATGCTCCTTGGTTTCTTCTTCCGCCTTACGCGGGTGTTCAGGAAGCCTAGCGTCCTTTGAATCGCGATTCCCGCTTCTCGACGAATGAGACGGCGCCCTCATGATGATCTTCGGTCTGCATCAATAGCCGTAGCGCCGCCATGGTGTAGTCCGACATGCGTGCGTAGTCCATGTTCATGGATAACCGAATCCCCTCCTTGGCCATCTGCTGGGCGAGCGGTGCCTGGGCTGCAAACATCCTGGCGAACTCCCGGGTTGCCGCTTCGAGGGTGTCATGGGGCACCACGCGGTTCACCATGCCGATGCGCTCGAGCTCCTCGGCCTCTACCCAGCGTCCGGACAGGATGAGTTCGTAGGCCCTGGCCAGGCCAACGATGCGAGGCAGTACCATCAGCCCGCCGGTACTTGGCAGCAATCCGCGTCGAATGAAAAACTCACCCATGCGGGCCTGATCGCTGGCGATTCGCATGTCACACATCAATGCAATGTCACAACCGTATCCCACGGCGGGGCCATTGACGGCAGCGATGGTGGGTTTGGGACAATCCATGATGGCGACGTCCAGGTTATCTTCACGGTGATTGGCCAGTTCCTGGAGTTGCGACAGCAGCCGCGCGCTCTTTGCCTGCTGGCTGTTGTCGGGTTCTGCCAGGAATAGCTGGTTCACGTCATCGCCCGCGCAGAATGCCCGACCCTCCCCGGTGAGTACGATCACCCTGACCGCACTATCGGCAGCGGCCTCACGAAATGCCTGGCCGATTTCGTGATACGTGAGGCCGGTGCCGGCATTCATCGCGTGGGGTCGGTTGAACTTGACGGTCGCGATCCCATCGCTGACGTGGTAGAGAATCTCCTCATAGGCCATGGCGCTTTCTCCCTTCTCGACTGATTCATGTCAACTACTGATAACAGCTGTTCGATGCCACTGCCTGGTCACCTACTGTTTGGTCACCTACTGTTTGGTTACCTACTATGGCCACCAGCGTGGTCAACTACAGCACATCAGGCGGGGGCAGGCAACGGCATGACCCGCCAGCGATTCAGTTACCAGGGGAATCCAGCCGCCTGATATCTGCCTCGGTCAATTCGAGGCTCACCGCCTCGAGGTTCTCTCTTTGCCGCTGCTCGTTGCCGGAGTGTGGAATCGTGACCACCCCGGGTTGGCGTACCAGCCAGTTGAGGGCAACCTGCGCCGGCGTCGCCTTGAGTCTCCCTGCAATCTCCACGGTCGCATCGAGGGTGAGCACGCCGCCCCTCAAGGGCGCGTAAGCCGTGAGCACAATGTCGTTTTTCCGACAGAACTCAAGGGTGCCGTCTTGTTGGGGCCTTCTGGAGAGCAGGCTGTAGTAAACCTGATTGGTGGCCAGCGGCGTCTCACTCAGTGCGACTGCTTGTTCAAGCAGTGGCACGTTGAAATTGCTGACCCCGATATGTCTGATCTTCCCCACCTGCACCAGATGATTGAGCGCGTCAAAGCTCTCCGCCAGCGGTATCTCGGGATTGGGCCAGTGAATCAGGTACAGGTCGATGTAATCAGTCTGCAGACGTTCGAGGCTGCGGTCGCAGGCGGCCAGCAGGTTATCGTGGGCGAGGTTTTCGGCGTTCACTTTGGTCGCGATGATAAAGTCATTCCGCCGGTGCCCGATCAGTCCCCGACCCAGGATCGTCTCGGAGTGTCCGGCTGCATACATCTCGGCGGTATCAAAGTGGCGATACCCGAGGGCTATGGCCTGCTGTAGCTCTGATAGCTGGGATGCATCCCGAACCGGGTCTGGCGGCAGTCGCTGGCCGCCCGAATCTTTCACGATCTGCGCGAATGAGTCCCACATCCCGAAGCCGATGGGTGGAAGAATGAAGTCGTTCGTCGACCTTTCGTTCATGGTCATTGGATCCACTGCCTGACAAAAGGATCAAGGGTAGCGGAAACGGGTACGGCACGCATCGGGGAGTGATCAAACCGTCGACTCGTGCATGAAGTCCGGATATCGGCAGGCAGTTTCCGCTGTCCCGTCCCGTCAACCCCACGCATCGGGGTCTTCCGGTGTTGGCTTGCGGGCATCGAAGCGACTATAAGTCACGACCCCAAGCAGCAGACCGTGGGTGCGTCGTGGATGGATAAACCCGGTGTACTCATCTTTTGGTGAGGCCTCCCAGCCGCCACCGGTACTCATTACCCTGTCCCGTAGCGCGAAGATGTCGTCGGTCTGGACCGAGGCCATGTAGATACCACCCTCGCCGCCGGATCTGGCCAGGAAACGCCCGGCCGCCTTGCCATGGTCGAATGGTTCCAGAAATTCCAGGCTGTCGAGTGCACCGCCTTTTTGCGAGTCGAACCAGGTGATGGCGGCATGGTAGCCCCAGACCTCACTGTCGTAGTAGCTGGTAAAGGCATCGGTCAAACCCAATAGCGTCCGATAGCGGGCGACGTCTTCGGCCAGCCCCGGCACCGTATAGGTGATCTGCCAGAGCCGATCATTGAGGCCGACCCTTTGATGGTTCGCGAGTGGGCTCAGAATAATGCCGGTGCCGGACAGGTCGGCGGGAAAGACAGTGAAACGATCGCCCTCCTGAGCCACGGGGACTCCGGCAGATTCGAGCCCGCTGGCAATGGTCGCCGGGTCGTCACAGGCAAAGCCGCCTGCAAACAGGCCCCGTTTGCCCTCCCCGATGAATTCAGACACCGGGCCATCCTCGGTGGGCTCAAACAGTTCAAGCTGATCTGTACCCCACTGTAGCGTCACCCGGCGGGCACGGGCTGCGGGGTCGTGTCGGTCGTCGATGATGACCGAGTCAAACAGGGCGTTGAGGTCGGCTGCTGCCTGGTCTGCATCCGGAACGGCGAGTGCGAGGCGGTCGGTTTGTCTGATCATGATGTGCTGTCCTGTTTATTTTTGCTCATTTCGTGATCCTCGTGTTGTTAATCGTTCTCACTCCGCTGCCGATTCCTGGGCGTTCATGGAAGTTCCGGCGCCGCTCTATCTTGGCAGGAGACAATCCCGCTTGATCATATTGTGCCTGACACGGGCAAGCTCAAGGTTGTTACACCAGGCTCAGGGCTGTTCACAGGCTCAGGGCTGTTCACAGGCTCAGGGCTGTTGATAGGCTCAGGGCTGTTCACTCGGTCGGTGCGGCGTGGATCGGGTCTATCCAGTACAGCCCGCCGGGGTCTTCGATCACCTCGATATCCAGGTTCACGACCACCGGATCCTGATCGCTGCGCACCAGTACGCATTCCAGAGGTTCGTTCTCACTGGCGTTAATCTCCTGGTGCGGGACCCACGGCGGCACATAGATGAAGTCTCCGGGCCCGGCCTCAGCCACAAACTCCAGCTTCTCGCCCCACCGCATCCGCGCCCTGCCGGAGATGACGTAGATGATCGATTCCAGTTCCCCGTGATGGTGGACGCCGGTTCTGGCATCCGGATGAATCGCCACGGTGCCGGCCCACAGCTTTCTGGCGCCGGCTGTGGCCGCGTTGATGGCGGCCGCACGGTTCATACCAGGCGTCTGGGGCGTATTCGTATCAAGGTGTTCACCACTGACGACCTTGATCCCGGCAGTGCGCCAGTCTGGTGTTTCTGACATGGGCATCGGTCCTCTCCTTGATCGGACTTGACGTGTTCAGATGCAGGTGCATGCTTCGGCAAGGGTTCTGCCAGGGGCTCAAGTCTGCTGCCCGCGCCTGCCCGCGGTCAGTCTACACCCACTTCGATGCTGTCGACATCGGCAGGCTTTTCAGACGATCTCCCGCAGTGCATCCAGCACTTCATTGGGCCGCTCTGACAGCATGGAATGTCCGCAGCTGGAAAGATGCACCAGCTCCGCATTCCGAATCAGTCGAGCGACCTCTGCGCCCCGGGCGGCGGTCGTCATCTTGTCCTCGTCGCCCGCAATCACCATGGTGGGTACCGTAATCTCCGCTGCCAGAACATCCCCCTCGGTAAAACTGTTACAGGCGTTGAGGTCTGTGTAAAAGACATCATCGGCCGCCCGTTCGATCAGCCGCTGCCCGCTCATCATCATGTTGATGCCGGGGTTGGCATTGCCGCCCTGCAGGCCGAAGGATGAATGGCTCCAGGTGTTTGCCATATCGATTGCGTCGTGGTCGTTGGCCCGGGCCGCATCCAAGAGTACATCAGTGACCGGCATTGGCGCGGAAGTGCCGAGCAACGCCAGCGTCCGGGTTCGATTCGGCTGGCGGGCAGCAAAAGCCAGCGCTGCCAGCGACCCCATGCTGTGCCCCACCATGGTCGCCTGATCGATCGTGAGGGCGTCGAGCAGGTGCTGCAACCATTGCGCCATTGCCTCAATGCTGGTGAGCGGTGGCCCGGCTGAGCGGCCATGGCCGGGAAGGTCTGGTGCCACCACGTTGTATCCGTGTCGGGCGAAGTGTCTGGCGGGCAGGGTCCAGACACTATGGTCCATCCCGGCGCCGTGGATGAATACCACGCTGGGTTGGTCCGGCGCGAACCAGCCGTTGCCGTTGCTGTAAAAAGTGCGCTTGCCGACGACGTCAATCTTCAAGGTCTAACCCCGCTGGGAGGCACGCAGTGCGTGCCGTAGATCAGCCGTCAGGTCAGCCGCATCTTCAAGCCCGACGGACAGTCGAATCAGGCCCTCGGAGATACCCGCTGCGGCCAGTGCATCTGCGTTCATCCGATGGTGGGTGGTGCTGGCAGGGTGGATCACCAGAGACTTGGCATCCCCGACATTGGCAAGATGGGAGAAGACTTCGAGCGCTTCGATAAAGCGAATCCCGGCCACCCGGCCACCATGGATTCCAAAGCTGAATACGGCACTCGTTCCATTCGGCATCAGCGATTGTGCCAGGTCATGGTCCGGGTGGTCCGAAAGATGGGGGTGGTTGACCCATTCCACCGCTTCCTGATCGCTCAGAAACCGGACGATCGCATGAGTATTTTCCACATGTCGCGCCATCCGCAACGACAACGTCTCGATGCCCTGTAGCACGTGGAAGGCCGTGGTCGGGCTCATGCAGGCCCCGAAATCCCGCAGGCCCTCTTTACGCGCCCGGGTGATGAAGGCGGCGGGGCCGAATTCCTCCGCGAAGTTCAGGTTGTGAAAACCGGCATAAGGTTCGGTCAGCGTCGGGAATTTTCCCGAGGCCTCCCAGTCGAATGTGCCGCCGTCCACCAGCAGTCCGCCGATGACAATACCGTGCCCGGACAGAAACTTGGTGGCTGAATGCATGACGATATCTGCGCCCAGCTCAATTGGGCGACAAAGATAGGGGGTGGAGAACGTGGCATCGACCATCAGTGGCAGGTGGGCAGCGTGGGCCACCTCGGAGACCGCCGGAATGTTCAGGACTTCCATGCCGGGGTTACCAATGGTTTCGCCGAATACCAGCCTGGTGTTGTCCTGAATGGCCGCGGCAAATGCGGCGGGACTTCGCGGGTCCACAAACGTGGTGCTGATGCCAAAGCGCGGCAGCGTGTATTCCAGCAGGTTGTGGGTGCCGCCATACAGGCTCCTTGAGGCAACAATATGCTCGCCGGCCGACAGCAGGGTCGCGACGGCGAGATGCATGGCAGCCTGACCGCTCGCAACGGCCAGGCCCCCAACGCCCCCATCGAGCATGGCGATGCGTTCTTCCAGCACGGCGTTGGTGGGGTTCGACAGCCGGGAGTAGACATGCCCGGCGCGCTCGATATTGAACAGGCCGGCGGCCTGATCCGCGTCCCGGAACACGAACGAGGCCGACTGATAGATCGGTGTTGCACGGGCTCCGGTGCTCGGGTCCGGTTGCTGGCCGCCGTGTAGAGACAGCGTGTCGAAATGTGGTGTGGGTGGTTTCGGCATGGGTGGGGCCCGGTCAGTGATCCCCAAATAGTACATCATGCCGGAAGAACTGTTGCAGAAACGAGCCTGCAGGCGTTGAGATCAAGCCGGGCAATCACACCCGACCGACTTCGGGCACAGGCATGTTGCAAAGTGCCATCGATTTTGGTGTTCTGGTGGTCCCGCCCCGCCCGTTGACGGGCCCGGTCGCGAAAAAAGCGCGATACGACAGGATGACCAAACGATAGAGAGGCAAGCCCCATGACAGACGATCTCATCAAGACCATTGAAGAATTTGAGCAAGAGTACAAGAAGACCATCGGTGACACGCTGGCCTATCGGCCAAAGAAGGAGGCGAACCTGGACAACATTCGCCGCTATGGCGACGGCGCAGGTGATTACAACCCGCTGTATCGAGACCCGGATTACGCGGCGAAGAGTCGCTTCGGAATGATCACAGCACCGCCGACGTTTCTGTACGCCGTCACACTCGGGGTTGTTGCGGGCGAAACCGGCAATATCGAACGGCGCCGCGTCTCCACGACGTATCTGCCGGTCAATTACGCGGGGGCAGAAATCGACTTTATCCGCCCCATCTGGGTCGGCGACACGATTACGGCCCGGGAAGTCGTCGGTGAGACCAATCGCAAGGAGAGTAAGCGCATCGGCAAGATCGCCTTCAACACCGGCCATGTGACTTTCACGAACCAGCGTCAGGAAGTGGTGGCGACCATCAAGACGCTGATGGCCAGGTATCAGAACACCGGCCACACCATGGAGTACGACCGCACTGCCAAGACCGGCGACGACGGCGCACCGACGGTGGTCGCGGAACCGGCCGACCCACTGGTCTGGGAGCGCGAGCGCCGGGGCGCCGAGCCGCGCTTCTGGGAGGATGTGAACGAAGGTGATGAAATGCCGCCGCTCAAGAAAGGTACCTACAGTGTGACCGAACTGTTCCTGTTCACCCACGGTGTTCTCGGTACCGGGCGCAGTTCGCGGGCGGCGCTCGAAGCGGAAGGCTCGGCCGACCTTGGCGGCGGTGGGCGATTCGACGAGGAACATGCAAAAAAACGCCGCAACATGCCTGGCCAGTTTGATTTTGGCCCCCAGCGAGTCTGCTGGTTATCGCAGATGGTAACGGACTGGATGGGCGATGACGGCATGCTCCGCAAACTGCATGCGTCCGTCCGCCATCCCAATATCGTTGGTGATACCAACACCGTCTATGGTGAGGTCACCAGAAAGTATGTCGAGGGTTCCGAGCATCTGGTTGAAGTGCAGGTGCAGAACTGTAACCAGTCCGGCCTTGCGACTGCCTTTGCCACGGCGGTGGTGTCATTGCCCTCACGGGGCTGACCCGGGTGGTGCTCTGTCATGGAAGCGCACTGATACGAGGTGCCAGTGTGAGCGCTTCCTTGCACGACCACGGCGTGTCTGAGAGGCGGGCACGCTCAAGGCTGTCATGGAAGCGCACTGATACGAGGTGCCAGTGTAAGCACTTCCTTGCATGACTACCGCGCGCCTGAGACGGGCTCGCTCATGGCTGCTGGGGGTGTGGTATTCTTTTGCTATGGAACGCCCCACGCCCCGGGGCTAGTACCACGGCGCACGGAAGTGGTGGCGTCGGCATTGACTTCCTTAATGACCAGTATCTTGATGGGCGCAGACGGGCCAGGTCCGCTGGTCTGGCGTTGCCGTGACCGGGGTCAATGCCAGGGGAGGGCTCTATCAGTACGGTACGGACTATCGCAACCGATTCCCTGGTGGCCAGAACCGAACGCGCCACGGTAGAACGATGCGCCATACAACAGATCCACAAGGAGAGACTCAGCACATGTCCACCATGGAAAAGACAGAGCAGACGAACGAAGGGCCCCACGTGATTGATGGCCTCAACATCACCGAACGAGTGGCAGAGATTCAGGACCGCGGCTACACGGTGATCCCTGATTTCATCTCTCCCGAAGAAGTCGCGACCATTCGCAAGGCCTTTGATACCGAGGTGCCCATGACGGAAATGCGCGCCATCGGTGTGGACACGGGCAAAACCATGCGTGCCCACAATTTGCTGGCCAAGACGAGAGCCGTGGACTACCTCTTTATGGATGCTCGTGTGAGAGCATTGGTGGAAGGTGTGATCGGACCACGGTCCCAGGTCAACGTGACCACGCTGTTCAATGTGTTGCCCGGTGAGAAGAAAATGTTTCTGCATCCCGACGACGGACTGTGGCCGATTCCACGTCCGCATCCACCGTTTCTGTGCAACGCCCTGATCGCACTGGATGACAGTGATGAGGAGAACGGTGCCACCCATGTGGTGCCCTATAGCCACAAATGGACCCGTCCGCTGGACCAGAGTGTTGAAAGCGTTCAGTTGCCGTGCAAATCCGGCACCATGGTCATGTGGGATGGCGGCCTCTGGCATGGCGGTGGCGCGAACCGGTCGAAGGACCGGGAACGTCTGGGGTTTTTCATGAGCCATGTGGTCTGGTATCTGCGTCCCCAGGAAATCCAACTCGTATCCGTACCCAGGGAGGTGGTGCGCAAGATGCCGAAGCTGCTGCAGCGGCTGCTGGGCTATCACCGGTTTGGGCTTGGCGTGGATGGCCGGGACCCCATCGATGTGCTGAACGATGGCATTGTGGTGCACGAATCAGCCCGGACCGGCTGGCGACCGGAATAGACCGACAGCCCTGAGCGCGCCCGCTGAGACACGCCGTGGTCGTGCAAGAAAGCGCTCACGCTGGCACCTTACATAAGTGAACTTCCTTGAGAGCACGTAAGTCTACAACCGGCACATGAACTGAGGAGCAAGAGCATGGGGTTTACATCTACCGAGATTCATCTGAAGCGACGTCCGAACGGCATGCCGGTGGCGGAAGATTTCTTATTCGTCGAGAATCCGCTGGCGGACCCTGCCGAGGGACAGGTGCTGGTGCGTAACCTCTACCTCAGTGTGGACCCCTATATGCGCGGCCGCATGAACGAGGGCAAGGGCTATGCAGAGGGATACAAGCTCAATGAGGTCATGTATGGCGGCGCCATAGGCCGGGTGGAGGCATCCCGCAATCCGGCCTTTGCAGAGGGGGACCTGGTGTCTTCCAACAATGGCTGGCGGCAGGGCTTTGTCTCCAGTGGCCGGGACATGGGCAAGCTGCCCGAGACGTCGCTGCCCGCTTCGGTTCATCTCGGTCCCCTTGGTGGAACCGGCAGGACAGCCTATGAAGGCTTGCTTGGTGCGGCTCATATGGCGGACGCGGAGACCGTCTTTGTCTCCGGGGCGGCCGGTGCAGTGGGCAGCATTGCGGGGCAGATCGCAAAGCTCAGAGGCTGCCGGGTGTTGGGCAGCGCCGGGTCTGCCGAGAAGGTCGCCTTTTGTCAGGAGATCGGTTTCGACTACGCTTTCAACTATCACGAGGGCCACCTGCTGACCCATTTGCGCGAGGGTGCGCCGGACGGGCTGGATGTTTATTTCGACAATGTAGGTGGCGACCATCTCGAGGCCGCCCTGTCGCACATGAAACGCCTGGGCCGCATTGCCCTGTGTGGGGCAATCTCCCAGTACAACGCCACCACGCCAGTGCCCGGCCCGCGCAACCTGGCTGTGTCCATCGGCATGGGGCTGAACCTGCGGGGCTTTATCGTCGGGATGTTCCCGGAACTGCGTGAGTCCTTCATGCGGGACATGACCGGCTGGCTCGAGGCCGGCCAGATCATCTGGAAAGAGACCGTCCATGAAGGTATCCGCAGTACCCCTGATGCGTTCATTGGCCTGTTTACCGGCGGCAACCTCGGCAAGATGGTGGTGAAGCTGGGCGATTGAACCTGGCAGCCCTGAGCGTGCCCGTCTCAGGCACCCGGTAGTCGTGCAAGAAAGTGCTCATGCTGGCACTTCGTATCGTTGAACTTCCATGAAAGGTCATCGCCAGGGTGTCACACAGGGTTGCCCGGATACTCCCAGTCGTTCAGGTTGTCCAGCGGGTAGATCGGGCGCCGCACGTGCTCGAAGGTCAGTTCATCATAATCCGAGGTGCACACACCCCGGCCGGCGCACTCGACAATCTTTTTGGCGATGGGCAGGAACACGGCGCGGTAGTGAATCCGGCTCTTGAGCATCAGGTACGTCTTGGCCAGCGGATCGATGCCGAGGCTGTAAAAGCAGCCGAGATCGTACGGTTCAACATGCCGCGAGATGACCACGATTTCGACCTTGCCAGTGTCCAGTACCACCGACGGCCCCATGCTCATGGCAGACCCCGTGGCCATCGGCCCGCGGATGGTAAACCGGCCGTCAGAGATCAACCGAACCACGCCGCTGACCTCGAGCGGGCTGCTCTGCTGCTTGAGCGCACCCATGTGGAACCGCCCGCCGATGTTGACGGTCACTCTGGACCCGACACCCGCGGCGATCATTTGCCCTACCGCTTCGGGGTCGAAGATGCCAAACGCGGCGACGTCTTCCAGGCCCTGGGCCAGAATCTCCCGTAAAACCTCTGTCGTATCCATGGTTCCGCCCGATGCCGTGTTGTCGTAATGATCCAGCAGGATGATCGGGCCATCACCAGGTTCGTCCCGGGCGGCAATCCCCTCGGCAATGGAGGAGGTGAGCGGCTTCAACTGATAAACGAAGGACGAGCGATCCTGCCAGGCGCGATCAAGCAGTTCATCTCGAATCGCAGCGGCCTTCTCCGGGTCGTTGTCCGTCACCACCACCACCGAAAGCCCTGCATTCTCGATGTCTGCATGGGGAAAACCGGTAAACAGGGACACCGCGAGGGCTTCACCGGACGCTTCCAGACTCCGGCACTGCGCCTGTAGTTCCTTGTTGGGGAAGTCATCGGTGCCCTGACGCATCACGTGAGGAAGCATGGGGCGGTTCCCCCAGACCATGGTGGGGGCGACCTCCCCGGCCAGGGTTCGAAACAGAATTTCGGCCGCCCGTACGCCGGTCTCGAACATGTCGATATGCGGGTAGGTGTGGTAGCCGCTGATAATGGTGGCGTTCTCGACCATGCCAGGATACAGGTTGGCGTGCATGTCGAGGCCCACGGCGATGGGAATCCCTGGCTGTGCCTGGCGCAGCGCCGCGAGCAGCTGGCCCTCGCCGTCGGGATAGGTCCGGGTTACCATGGCGCCGTGCAGGTCGAGCAGCAGGGCATCGCAGCCGACGGCGGCTGCACAGATGGTTTCGGTAATGTAGGTGTAGGCGTCATCATCCACGGGCCCGGATGGCGGTGCCCCGGCGGCAATCGGGGTGATCAGTTCGACATCATGGCGCTGGGCAACCGACAGCATGCCCGCCAGGGTGCTGCCCCGGTTCTGAAAGAACCGTTGAATGTCCGGCCCCTCAAGTGGACGTGTACCGCCGCCGAAACGTTCCAGCGGAGTGGGTACGGGCGAGAAGGTGTTGGTCTCATGGCTCATCATGGCCAGTAGAATCTTCATTTGATCAATTCCTTTTCCATCAGCCAGAGTCGAAGCGGCACGTCTTCGTCTCTGGGCGAGAAGTGCCCATTTGCGTTGTAACCGTCCCCCATCAGTTGACGGCGGATGGGGTCCTGATTTGCCAGCATATCGACACTGATCGACATGTTGTCCTTGGGCCGGAGCCAGCGATACCCATAGCCGTAGAACAATCCCTTGCGCACCACGTCCGATTCGTTGGGGCTGGCGGAGTGCCACAGACGCCGGTCGAAGATCACTGCATCGCCGGGTTGGCAGCAGATTGGGGTCGCCTCGGACGGAGCGCTGCCATCTTCTGGAAAGGACCGCTGGTCTTCAATATGCGAACCCGGCACGACAAAGAGATTACCCCGGTCCGGCTGGCTGCAGTCGGACAACCAGTAGACGACCTTGACAGACAGCCGCGGCCGCGGGTGGCTCTCCATTTCACGGTTCACCCGGCCGCTGTCCTGATGGAAATTGAGGCGCCCCGTGCGCGGGTCTTCGCGGTCCCGGGGTGGCGTGACAATCAGATGGGTGTGATAACAGTAGATGTTCCATCCCAGTATGCCCCAGACCTTGTGGAACACCGGGCCATGGTCCAGCAGGTTCACCAGGGACTCATCCTGGGGCAGGAAATCAGGAAAAAAGAAGGGTCGGTGCGGATTGAAGGCACGTTCTGTGTAGGGGTCGAAGCCGCGCTTCTTATGGGTGTCGTGGATTCTGTCGACGGTCGCCTCCAGGTGGCGCGCCGCGTCGCTGGTCAGTGCACCGGGAACATGCAGAAAGCCATCTTTCTCAAAGCTTGCTGATTCTGCATCGGTCAGCAGGTGGGGGGTGACGTCATCGTTCAGCATTGGCTGGGTTCCGGCTTGCGGACCCCTATGGAAAACCGATTACCAGGAGCTGTCAACCTGCCGCCAACACCTGCTACCAACACGCTGGCTACTGTAAGGTGGGCATCACTGTTGAGTTTGAGCCCGGCGCAGCATGCTGTTAATCTCTTCCTTGCAATGTTCAGGATGCAGCCGGTCCGCGGAAAGGGAATGTCCAACCTGACGTAAAAGAACTGCTCGTTCTGCGAACGACCACTTTCAGCCCACACCATGCGGACAGTTGGGCATAATGAAAGGAGGTCACCAATGACTGAATTCAATATCCCCGCGCACCCGTCCCTGGAATACGACAGAAAACAGGCGCGGAAACTCCTGAAGGACATTCACGCTGGCAGCGCCCAGGCGGTTGCCCGGCTGTGCAAGCACCATCCCCGCTACCAGGTACCCGCAGAAGTCGTCCCCTCAGAGGTCATTCTGACTGACGTGCAACTCATGATTGCCCGTGAGTATGGCTTCTCCAGTTGGCCTGCATGGAAGCAGTATGTGGAGATCAGCGCGCTGCAGGGGCAGGAACGGCTGGAGCAATTCCTGACTTCTGTCTGTTCCGGAAACGTAGGTTATGCCTCACACCTGCTGCGTGCGGATGACAGCTTCGTGCGTGAAGACCTGTGTGCCGCCGCAGCGGCTGGCGATGTGGCATCACTACGCCGACGGCTGCGTGCAGATCGCATCAATGTGGACCAGGGGCCCCTCAAGACAACACCACTGGTGTATGCCTGCCAGTCGCGCCTGCTGGTGACGGACCCGGCTCGGCGGGATTCGATTGTGGAATGTGCCTGCCTGTTGCTGGAAGCCGGCGCCGATCCCAACCGGGGCTTCATGCGATCGCCGGGTGATGAACCGCACATGATTCAGACCGCCATCTATGGCGCGGCCGGGATCGCCAACCACCCCGGCCTGACTCGCCTGCTGGTGGAGGCCGGGGTCAAGATCGAGGACGGCGAGACCCTGTATCACACTGCAGAATTTGCCGACACTGCCTGTCTTGAGCTGATCCTGCCCGACTGCGGCCAGAGTGATATCGACTATTGCCTGGGGCGGGCACTGGACTTTGAACGCCCGCAAGCAGCGCTGTTGATGGTGCAGCACGATGCCAATGTGGACTACCAGGTGTCCTGGTTCAACAACTGGACGCACCTGATGAAAGCCATAGCGGAGCACTGTGATGCCGGCCTGATCGATGCCATGATCGGGCGCTCCAGCAATCTTGAAAAGACTGATGACCAGGGCCTGACCGCGTATCGCTATGCAGTGCGGTTCGGCCATGAGACCGCCCGATCGCTGCTTGAGGCGCGCAAGGTGGTGACGAGCCAGGTGTCAGCACTGGACCGCTTCGGCCAGGCCTGTATGGTGGGTGATGAAACCGCCGCGGGGGCCATCGCTGCGGCCTCGCCAGAGGTGGTCCGTGACTTCGATGCCCGGCTAATGGAGAAGGCAGTGCGCACTGACAATCACACTGCCCTGCGGCTCTTTGTCGGCAACGGTGTCCCCGTGGATACCAATTCGAACATGCCGCCGCTGCACAATGCATGCTTCTGGGGGCACTACGAGACCGCCAGGCTGCTGGTGGAACTCGGTGCGTCCCTCACACACGAAAACGAAATGGGTGGTGCTGCGCTCGGGGCCACGGTAGCGGGTTCTGTCATGTGTCATGATCCCCGCGGTGGGCCGAAGGCCCAACCGCCGGAGGCCATCCCGGCGGGAAGTTATCCGGCTATTATCGAGATGTTGATTGAAGCGGGTGCGGCCCTGCCGGAAAAGGCGGCCGGTGGCCCCGCAGTGATGGAAGTGTTGCAGCGCCACGGTGCCGGGCGGGCGTAACGACAGAGTTCCATGCCGGCGTTGTGGTCATCGCGAGCGATGGCGGGCCATCAACGCTGGCCGGCCTGCTCCACGGTGGGTGGCGCGTTGGCGATAACACCATCGTCTTTGAGCTTCTGAATCTCATCATCGCTGAGGTTCAGCAGTTGCCGCAGTACCTCGTCGTTGTGCTCGCCGAGCCTGGGCGCCCGCCGCCACTCGGTTGCACGCTCGCCATCGAACCGGACCGGTGACCCCGGATAGGGCAACGTTTCAATGTGATCCCCGCCCAGTTCCACAAAATAGTCTCGCTCCGTCACCTGTGGATCTGCCATGAATTCCGGAGTCGTCATCACGGCACCGGCGGGAACACCTGCCTGCTGCAATTGCACCATCAACTCGTGCTTGTCCCGATTGACGGTGAACTCGGCGATGGCGTCGTCCAACTGGTCCTGATGTCGCAGGCGTGCCGCCATGTTGGCAAAGCCCGCCTTGTCGATCCCGGAGAACAGCGCAAAGTTCGACCAGGTGGCCTCGTCAGGGCAGGCGATGGCGAGCCACTGGTTGTCTCCGGCACAGGGGTAGACACCCTGTGGCGCGAAAGACCGGTTCTGATTCCCGGTGACCGCCGGTGGTTTGCCGGTAAGCTGGGTCTCGATGTATTTTTCGCCCAGCAGGCTGATGGCCGCCTCGTGGAGCGGCAGGTCGACATACTGACCCTCGCCGGATGCCTTGCGTTGCGCCAGCGCCGTGACCACCGCAGCGGCTGCGGTGACCCCGGCAATGGCATCCGGCAATGCCATGGCGGTGTTACGCAACTCCTTGTCGTTGTAGCCCATCAGTGCCGTCAGGCCCGACATGGGTTCCACACTGGGGCCGAAGGCGACGAAGTCAGAGTATGGGCCAGATGTGCCAAAGCCAGGCATGGCCACATAGATGATCTGCGGATTGGCTTCCCGCATGGCCTCGTATCCCAGCCCCAGCCGGTTCATCGCGGTCGCGCTGAAATTCTCGATCACCACATCACTCTCGGCTACCAGGGCAAGAAACAGGCGCTTGCCGGCTGCGGCCTTGAGGTCGATGCAGATGCCACGCTTGTTGCGGTTCAGCTTGTTGAAGAACCCCTGCCGGTTCCAGTGCTCGGTACCGGGGTCACCGCCCGGGTACTGACCGCCCTGGACAACCGGAATGTCCCGCGGCCCCCGTGCAGTGGCGGCTTCCAGTTTTAGCACTTCTGCACCCAGATCACCAAGAATCCGGGTGCCGAGCGGCCCGGCCCAGACGTGGGTCAAATCCAGAATGCGAATGCCGGCAAGCGGCTTATCCATGGTCAGGGCCCTGATACTTCTGGGTGGGCTGCAGGGTGAGTGGCACCTGCCTGAAGGCAGACCCGGGCGCCTTGATTGGCCCCACCCCGGGGACTTCGATCTTTCGCCAGTAGTGCCGGGCTTTCAGGTGTTCATCTGCCAGGACCTGATCCAGGGTCATCGCCGCCCCAATGGGGAATCGGTATTTACGCTGACCCAGCTCCAGGCACTCTGCCATCGTGTACTTGGCAAACTCCGCGTTGATGATCTCATCAAGCGCGCCCTGGTTTTCCTCCCGGCTGCGGTTGGAGGCAAAGCGTTCGTCTTCAAGTAACTCCGGGCGGCCCAACATGTCCACGAGGTTGCGCCAGAAGGTGGGCACGACATTGATGTACACAAAACCGTCCCGGCATTCATACAGGCTGACGGGGTAGACGCCCTCGAAACGGTTACCGTGGCGGGAGCGAATCCTGTTCTGGTGCGTCCACATGACCGTGGTGAACTGGGACAGGGAAAGGATGGTCTCCAGCATGCTCACTTCAATGTCATGGCATTCGCTTTCAAAGGCGTGGCTCGACAGAGCAGCGGTATAGGCAAACTGGCCGGCCTGATATTCGACGTAGTGGGTGGGAAGGGTCAGCGGGGCGTTGTCCGCATCGCCCATCAGATAGGTATAGCCGCCCATGGCAAGGATAATCGGGCCGAACCCCTGCCAGCCGCGATAGGGGCCGGTGAGGCCGAACGGAGTGATGCTGACCCGCAGCGCGCCAGGAAAGGTGCTCCAGTTCAGACGATCCAGTTGTGCCGGGGAGACATCACTGACCACGATGTCTGACTCTCCGGCCAGCCGGGCAAGCAGCGCGGTCCCTTCATCGGTCTGGTAGTCAATCGATACCCGCTGTTTACCGGTATGCAGAAAGATATCCACAGATCGCCCAATATCGGCGAGTAACGGGTCCACTTGCGTATCTTCGTCGCTGTCTGATGTTTCGGCCGCCCGGCCCCGTGGCAGGTCCACCCGGATGACTTCAGCGCCAAACAGCTGGAACAGCCGGCCGCAGTAGCCAGCGGCCTTGTTGTCCCCAAACTCCAGAACCCGCATTCCTCATCCCGTGCCATCGAACCAGGAAGACATTATTATGTGGCCTCTCCCCCAAAGACAAGATTGAAATTGATGAATCCACAAACCCCGGTGATTGTCGGCGTTGCCCAGATACTGCATCGGATGCAGGACCTGACCGATGTCGTCGAACCCCTGACCATGATGCTGCAGGCGGCTCGGCAGGCAGAAACAGACAGTGGTGCCAGAGTCCTGCCGCAAGTGCAGTCCGTGCGCGTGATCAACGGCCTGTGGCAGTACGACAATCCCGCGAAATACCTGGCAGAAAAGATTGGTGCGTCGGGTGCCCAGACCGTCGGGACCCTTTTCGGCGGCAACTATAACCAGGTGATGGTGAACGATACGGCAGAGACCATCCTGCGGGGTGAGCTCGACCTCGTGTTGATTACTGGCGCGGAAGCCGGCTATGCCGGCGCCAAGTTGAGGAAAGCGGGCCGGCAACTCGAATATACCGGCACACCCGGTGCGTATGATGTGCTCTTTGGCGGGGATCAGAAGCCGGAGCATCACGAATACGAGCAGGCCAAGGGCATCCGCCAGGCCATCCAGGCGTACCCGATGTACGACAATGCGATTCGGTATCACCGTGGGGAGACCATTCCCGGGCACTTGAAGCGCGTCTCGGAACTCTGGGCCCGCTTCAACCGGGTGGCCCAGGGCAACCCGAACGCCTGGATTCGTGAGCCCATGACCGCAGAAGTCATCAGAACGCCATCACCGACCAACCGTGCGGTCAGCTTCCCCTATACCAAGCTGATGAATTCCAACAACAATGTGGACATGGGGGCAGCGCTGATCATGTGCTCTGTGGCGAAGGCCCGCAGCCTGGGCATCCCGGAGGCGCAGTGGGTCTACCCCTGGGCGGGGGTGGAGGGGTTCGATCATTTTTCCATGTCGGTACGGCATAACTTTTATACGTCGCCCGGCATTCGTCTGATCGGGCAGCGCCTGTTCGAACTCGCCGGAGTCAGCGCGGACGAGCTTGACTACGTAGACCTCTATAGCTGCTTCCCGGCGGCGGTGCAGGTGGCGGCGAAGGAACTGGGCCTATCCGAGGAGCGCGACCTGACCGTGACCGGAGGCCTGACCTTTGGGGGTGGCCCGCTCAACAATTATGTGATGCACAGTATCGCCCGGACCGTTGAGCTGCTGCGGGCATCTCCCGGCAAGACGGGGCTGGTGACCGCCAACGGTGGCAACCTGTATAAGCACGCCCACGGTATCTATGGCGGCGAACCGCCCGCGGCAGACTTCGTGCGGGATAACGTCCAGGAAAGGATCAGTGCACTGCCTTCCCGCGTGTGCCTGCCGAAGTTTACCGGCGAGATCACCGTGGAATCCTATACCGTGATGTACGGCGCGAACGGCCCCGCCATCGCCCATGTGGCGTGCCAGAACGCGGACGGCGAGCGCGTATGGATGAATACCGACGACCCCGAGGTAATGCTGGCCATGACCCAGGAGGAGTTCTGCGGTCGACGTGGGCGCATCAGCGGGGAGCAGGTGCTGATGATTGATTGAGGCTGGGGTGGTCAGCGCGAAAGCGCAGCAACGCGGGTCGTATGCCCTGATTCAAAAACCGCAGGGGGCGGCGGCGTTCATCGGGATGACGGGTATCAGGCAACCACTGCGGCAAACAATGAAAACAAATCACCCGGCAACGGCACGTCCAGTTTCCAGGTGATCTCCATCGGTCGTTCAGACTGATGGTACTGATAGGTAGCAGGACCCAGGAACCAAAAAGCCCTGTCGTCTGATGTTTCCCTTGCGAATATCAGAACGCTACTCCCTCTTTCGACATGGTGTTGGTAACGTTGCCCCGTTGGGCTGGTAGCTCGGACATTTGACTGGCTCTCCCAATGAATCTCTTCACGGCTGATCGCATAGTCGCGATAGAGTGTCGTCGGCGAGAAATTACCGAGCGTCTTATCGAACGTAATGGTAAAGACGTCCGCATTCTCTGACTCCACCCAAAGCACTCCCTCCCGCCAGGGCCGAGAACTTGATTCATCGACCTTCCCTACCCCGAGAGCGGCTATGATTTCTGGCCTTGAGTATCGACAGTGAATCATCAGCGGAATATCCGGATGTGTCGTCAGTGTATGGTGAACATGGTCGATCTGGTTCCCAAGTACGCTGAATAAGCTTTGCAGTTCAACGATGACCTGCGGATGGCCATATAACGCATCCAGCCCCTCCTGCAAAGAATAGTGCCTGCTCTTCATAGAGTCATACAGTACCGCCAACAGCATTTTGACCATTCGTCGCTCTTTCAAACTCAGCCGATCGACAGTAGCCCTTTTTTCTAATAGCTCCAGATACCAACTGATTCGAGCTTCATCGTCCAGGTGGAGTAGCCTGCCAGCCGCTCGACGAAGAGCTTTCTCGTGCTGACCCGCTGGTAATACACCTAGTCCGGCTTCCTCGACCAAACTGGACCAACCCTGATTCGCTCCGCTTCCTGTATAGA